>NZ_JBHSNC010000052.1:0-123190 GCF_042655785.1 Cohnella yongneupensis | reverse complement strand
AGGCGCTTGCCAGCCCCCATTCCGGACTTTCACCGTAGAGATGACGCCCATGCTGGGCGTACATACTTAGAGGCTTGCGGCACCGATGCCGCAAGCCTCTATTTCGTGTCCGGAGCCGTCATGTGGTCCAAGTCCGAACGGGTCGCGGAACGCTCCAATTTAGTTCGATCAGCTTAAGTTCAAAATGAAAAACGCAACCTTTGCAGGTTGCGTGAATTTACATTTTGGTGGACCCTAGCGGGATCGAACCGCTGACCTCTTCGCTGCCAGCGAAGCGCTCTCCCAGCTGAGCTAAGGGCCCTTAGTGACGACAAAACTGAGTTTAGCACACGCGGGAAGGGGCTGTCAATCGCAAAAAATAGCAATTTTTCGCCCCTCAAATGCCGTGTTTGTTCATTAGACCGTTAAGCTCTTTAAGGAACATATTAATGTCCTTGAATTGACGATATACGGACGCGAAGCGCACGTACGCGACTTCGTCGACGTTGTACAGTCGCTCCATCAACAGTTCGCCGATCGTCCGGCTCTCGACTTCAGGCTGCGCCGTATTACGCACTTCGCGCTCTACGTCGGAGACGATAACTTCAAGCTGGCCGACGGATACGGGACGCTTCTCGCATGCGCGCAACAACCCGCGCAACAGCTTGTCCCTGCTGAACTCCTCGCGGCTGCCATCCTTCTTGATGACCATGAGAGGCGTTTCCTCGATCGTCTCGAACGTCGTGAACCGGCGGCTGCACTTCTCGCACTCCCGACGGCGGCGAATCGACTTATTCTCGTTGGCCGGCCGTGAATCCAACACTTTCGTTCCGCTAAAATCGCAATAAGGACATCTCATAACGCGCGCCAGACTCCTTTGTCCGATTAAAAATTCGATTACCAACCCTTACCTTACATGAACGGACGCTTTAAGCACATAATACGTTTACCAACCGCAAGGAGGTGAACAACAATGGCTAGCAGCAACACATTAGTCGTTCCTCAAGCGACCGGCGCGCTGAACCAACTGAAATACGAAGCTGCCCAAGAACTCGGTATCGTGATTCCGCAGGACGGATACCAAGGTAACATGACGACTAAGGATAACGGATCGATCGGGGGCAGCATTACTCGCCACCTGGTTCAAATCGCCGAACAGCAACTTGCAGGCAAATAATCCGTGACCGGCCGGTAACAAAGAAAGCACTTAATAATAAGGAGGTCTTGAAGCGAATGTATCGCTTCAGGGCTTCCTTTTCCTATTTTACCACGCGATGGCATTGCTTTACAGAGTTTCGTACAAGTTCTGATACTTCTTATAATAATACAGCACCCGCTGCACGTAATGTCTGGTTTCGCCGTACGGAATATCGCTTAATTGATCTTCCGTGCCGTCCCATCGCCCTTCGTCGAGCCATTGCCGCACTTTGCCCGGACCGGCGTTGTAAGCGGCGAGCGTTAACGGCAGGCTGCCTTCGAATTGGCGGTGCAATTCCTTTACATACCAGGCGCCAAGCGTGATCCCCGCATGAACTTCGTTGCCCGCTTGCTTGACCGACAATTGGCCGAAATCGTCCTGCTTCAAAATCCACTCCGCCGTATCCGGCATAATCTGCATAATTCCGACCGCGCCTTTAGGCGACACCGCCGATGGCTTGTAATTCGATTCCACCCGAATAATCGCGGCGATGAGCAGCGGATCCAGATCGTACTTGGCCGCGCTAAGCCTAATCTCTTCCTTGAACGAGATCGGATAGATCCATCGCCCGATCCATTCCGATTGCACGAACAACAACGCAAGCACGATTATTAATATCGGCAACAATACGCGTCTTCGTCGCTTGTCCTTTTTCCTCATCTCAGCCCCCGATCCCGCAGCCAGCGATCGATTTGCTCTTCCAGTTGTGAAGCGTTCCCGCTGTTATCGATGATGATATCCGCGCGGACTTTCTTCTCTTCGATGCTCATTTGCGCATCCAGCCGTCGCTCGGCTTCTTCCTCGCTCAGCCCATCCCGCTTCATCAATCGCCGAAGTTGCTCTTCTCTAGGTATATATACGACCATTATCTGCTCAAAATACGATTCAAGCCGCGATTCGTACAACAAAGGTACATCTACGACGACCAGCTTGTCCGGCGTCCGTGTTTCGTGCATCGCCATCTGCTCTTTCATGACGGAACGAATCTGCGGATGCAAAATCGCTTCCAGCGCTTTACGCTCCGCCTCGTCCGCGAACACGACAGCTCCGAGCTTCTTGCGATCGAGCGTTCCGTCATCCCGCAGCACGGCTTGTCCGAACCGCTCCGCGATGCGCGCCAAAGCAGGTTGCCCAGGTTCGACGATTTCCCGGGCAATTCGATCCAAGTCGATAAGGTTCGCTCCTCGTTCCACGAGGAGTTTCGCCACCGTGCTCTTGCCGGTGGCGATGCCTCCCGTTAATCCGATGTTCATCGTATCTCTTCCTTCTAGAACATTTTGAATATGCCCATCGCGATTAGAATAACTCCCGGGAGCATCGACAACTGGCGAACCCAGCGCCAACCTGACGCCCAGAAGCCGACTCGCGTACCCATCCATAGGAACAATCCGCTGGAAGCGGCGATGAGCACGGCCGTCAGAAACGGCGGAAAGCCGACCAATGCCGCGCCGATGCCCGCGCCGAACGCGTCCAGCGATAACGCAGCGCCGAGCAAGAAAGCTTCACCCGCGCTGATCGTCCCCGATCTGTCTACGTCCGCGACGGACGGCGTGCGAAGAATTTGGATCATGATTCCAAAGATGCGCAGCTCAAGCGTCACTAACGCTTTTCTTTCGAGCGGGGCATCGACCGGCGAAACGGCGGTGTAGTCTACTTCCGGAGCCTTTACGCCGGTATTCTTATCGCTCGGTTGCCTATCCGCGGACTCCGAATCTCCGCCGTAAAGAAACCGACACAGCGCCCAGCAACCGATTCCGATCAGGATGCCCGCGCCGATCATCGAAGCGCCATGCGGCGAAAGCCAGCCGCTCATCGCGACGCCGACCAGCATCGCCAGCATAATAATAAGACCCGAGCATAACGCGATAATGAGAATCGACGACACCGGTATTTTTATTTTGCGAATGCCATACGTGATGCCAACCCCGAATCCGTCAAGACTCACGGCGAACGCGAGCAAAATCATAGAAGCAAGATGTGCCAGCATGCCTTAAGTTCCTCCTGCATGGATGCATTCCCCGACCGTATGAGGGCGGTTCTGTTCATCCTATGCAGCATTGCGGAGGAATGCCCCGCGGCATTGCTTATTTACCGTCTTACTATCGCTTTCCCGTCTTGCCGTCGAGCCGGCGCTTCACCGCGTTGGTACCGGATGCGTCCGAAGATTTGTTGCCTGTCGAGGACTTTCCTCTTAGCTTCTGGCAAGTCGGACAGACGTGCGTGCCCCTGCCTCCGACGACGGACTTCTCGATTAGGCTGCCGCATTGATCGCAAGGCTCGCCGGTTCTTCCGTACGCGCGAAGGCGATGCTGGAACATGCCCATCTCGCCCTGCCCATTCACATAAGACTTAATCGAAGAGCCTCCCGCTTCGACCGCGGCGGAAAGCGTTCGAACGATTGCCGCATGCAGCCGTTCCAGCTCCGCCGGCTTAAGCAAATTCGCTTCCGTCTCCGGATGAACGCCGGCCTCATGCAACGCTTCGTCCACGTAAATGTTACCCAACCCGACGATCACTTCCTGGTTAAGCAACAACGGCTTGATCTTCGTCGACCGCTTGCCGAGCGCCCGCTTGAACGCTTCTAACGTAAACGCTTCGTCCAGCGGCTCTATTCCGAGCTTATTCAGCGGGGCGGACGCTAATTCATCCCCTGCCCTGAACAAGTGCATCGTTCCGAATTGCCGTACGTCTTTATATCGTAGCTCTGTTCCGTCTGTAAAATGAAAAATAACGTGCGTATGCGGTTCGAGCGGTTCCTCTTGCTTGTATAACCCGTACCGTCCTTCCATCCTAAGATGGGAGACGAGCACGAGTCCGTCGAGCAGTAGCCGCAGAAATTTCCCGCGGCGCTCGACGGAACGGAACGTTCTGCCAGCGAGCTGGACTTCGAACAGATCCGGATCGGCCGGCCGTTGAATGATGCGCGGCAGCTTCACGCTTACGCGGTCGATCTCTTTGCCTGCGATCAATTCGTTTAACGTCCGACATACCGTCTCGACCTCCGGCAATTCCGGCATCGCTTCGTCCACCTTTCTCTCGTTGTTATTTCGCTTCGTACCAGTTGGCGCCGACGCTGACGTCCGCGACGAGCGGCACGTCGAGCTGCAGAGCGGACGCCATGACATCCGGCACGAGCTTCTCCATGACGGCAAGCTCTTCCTCCGGTACCTCGAACACGAGCTCATCGTGTACCTGCAGCAGCATGCGGCTCTTCAAGCCGCGATCGCGAATCGCTTCGTTCATCCGAAGCATGGCCAGCTTGATAATGTCGGCCGCCGTGCCTTGAATCGGGGTATTCATCGCGGTCCGTTCCGCGAACGAACGCAGGTTGAAGTTGGACGCTTTAATTTCCGCCAAGTAGCGTCGGCGCCCTTGCAGCGTCGTCACGTAACCGTCTTGTCTAGCTTGCTCGACGACCGTTTCCATATAACGCTTTACGCCAGGGAACGCCTGAAAATATTGCTCGATAAACTCGGCGGCTTCTCTCCGCGTAATGTTCAAGTTTTGCGACAAGCCGTAATCGCTGATTCCGTATACGATGCCGAAGTTGACCGCCTTTGCTTGGCGGCGCATATTCGAATCGACTTGGTCGGCCGTTACGCGGAACACGTCCATCGCCGTCTTCGTATGAACGTCGAGCCCCTTCACGAACGCTTCCTTCAGTCCGTCGTCGCCCGAAATATGCGCAAGCACGCGCAGCTCGATTTGCGAATAGTCGGCGGCGAGAATGCGCCAGCCCGGCTCGGACGGCACGAACGCTTTGCGGATTTGCCGGCCTTCCTCCATGCGGATCGGAATGTTTTGCAAGTTCGGGTACTGGCTGGACAGCCTTCCCGTCGCCGCGATCGTCTGCCTGTAGTACGTATGGATTTTGCCCGATTCGGGACGAATTTCTTTCAATAACCCTTCGATGTACGTCGATTGCAGCTTCGTAAGCTGGCGGTATTGTAAAATCTGGCGCACGATCTCGTGGTACGGCTCCAGCTTCTCGAGCACTTCCGCATCGGTCGAATACCCGGTCTTCGTTTTCTTGATGACCGGCAAGCCGAGCTTCTCGAACAGCACCTCGCCGAGCTGCTTAGGCGAGCCGATGTTGAATTCGAACCCGGCCAGCCTGTGGATCGTCGTCATCATCTCTTCGATGCGGCGCTCGAATTGCGAGCCTAGATCCTGAAGCGCCGAAGCTTGCACGCTGACGCCTTGCTTTTCCATGCCCGCGAGCACGATCGAAAGCGGCTGCTCCAACTCATAGAACAGATGGTGCATGCCCAGCTCTTCAAGCTTCTCCGACTGCGACGGCTTCAAGCGGCGAATGGCGTCCGCCTTGGCGGCGATATGTTCGGCGAGCTTGTTCGCATCGGGCACTTGGAACTTCGCGCCTTTGCCGAACACCGACTCGTCCGAAGAAATCGACGATAAGCCCATCTTCACAAGCAAACCGTTCAGCGACAAATCCGTATCCGTCGGATCGAGCACGTAGGCGGCCATCTGCGCGTCGAAAGCTTGTCCTTCGAAAGCTATGCCCGACCAAGCGAGCACGAGCTTCGTCCGATGAAAATCGTAGCCGGTCTTAGGTGCTTCCGGATTGCCGAGCCATGCAATGAACGGCTTTGCGTCATCCGATTTGAGCAGCGCGTACGGCAACGTATACACCTGATCGCCCGCTACTACCGCGACGCCCACGCCTTCGCTTTGATGCGGGTTCTCGCCTACCGCTTCCACATAGATCGACTCCGCGCGAGGCAAAGCGTCGTTCAACCCGCTCCAGCCCTCAACGTCCACGCGCACGACCTCGAACGCCGCCGCCTGTTCCACGTCTTCCGCGTCTGTCACTTCCGCGCCGCCGAGATCAAGCCGCTCGACGAGCGACTTGAACTCCAGCTTGCGAAGCGCGGTACCGAGCGTCGCGGAATCGTATCCCTTATACGTTACGTCGTCAACCGTATGCGCGAGCGGCACCTCGCGGAAAATCGTCGCCAGTTGCTTGCTCATCCGCGCGCTGTCGCTATGCTCCACGATCTTCTCGCCGAGCTTGCCTTTGATCTCGCCGACGTGCGAGAGTACGTTCTCGACCGTGCCATATTCGTGCAGCAGCTTAAGCGCCGTCTTCTCGCCGACGCCGGGAATGCCGGGAATATTATCGCTCGTATCGCCCATAAGCCCCTTCAGATCGATGATCTGCGTGGGCGTTAATCCGTATCTTTCGCCGATTGCCGTCGGGCTGTAACGCTCGACTTCGGTTACCCCTTTGCGGGTAAGTAGCACGGTTACGCGGTCGCTAGCCAGCTGCAGCAAGTCTTTGTCGCCAGACACGACGACGACGTCGCGACCTTGCGCCTCGGCTTGCAGCGACAGCGTACCGATAATATCGTCCGCCTCGTAGCCCGCCAGTTCGAATTGCTCGATGGAGAATGCCTTCAGCAGCTCCTTGAGCACCGGAAATTGCTCCTTGAGCTCGGGCGGCGTTTTCTCGCGTCCGCCTTTATAATCCGCGTAGCCCTCGTGCCGAAACGTCACTTTGCCCGCATCGAACGCCACGAGCACGTGCGTCGGCTGCTCCTCTTCAAGCACTTTGAGCAGCATAGTCGTAAACCCGAATATCGCGTTCGTCTGCAGGCCGCTGCTGTTCGTTAACGGAGGAAGCGCGAAAAACGCGCGAAATACGATGCTGTTGCCGTCGATCAATACCAACTTGTCCGCTTTGTTACTCATGACCTAACGTCCACCTCGCCGACTCGACTGATAACCTTCATATACAGCCATTTTACCATAGTGCGGCAGGGGTCGCACGGTTCTGTCCGCCATAAGCAAAACCGGCTCACCCAATGGGCAAACCGGTCGCTGTTTCCATTATAGGATGCTCGCTTGGACGAGGCATCGAACGTCCCGAAGAGATGCGCCTACTGCGCGCGATGGGCTTCGATTTCGGGCAAGGCTATTGGATCGCGTTCTTCCGCTTCGCGAAGAAGATGAACATTCGGACGGTAGCCGAAGGCGGAGCATGTGCTTTTTCATTACGTCCTTGTCCGCGTTTTCTCGAGCCTGCTAATCCAATCGGTAAAATCCCGGTACAACGATCCGTTAGGCTTGTCCATCGCGATCGGCTCCTGAATATCCATATGCAATCAACCTATCACTCAGAGATTAATTCTAATGGCATATTTAGTTAACGGGATGTTAAAAGAGCCCATCCATGTGCGGATAGACTCTTTTTTATCGTCAAAATGCGACTTTTATTGATTCAAATCCGGGCGTTTGCCCGTTACGAGATAGACGACGCTCTCGCTAATATTCGTCGCGTGGTCCGCGATCCGTTCAATGTACCGTCCGACGAAGCTGAGCAGCATCGCTTGGCTGACCGTCTTGGAATTATCGACCATAAGTGAGAACAGATCTCGAAGGATCTGAGAGTACAATGCATCGACTTGGTCATCATCCTTCGCGCTCTTATACGCGAGATCTACGTTCTCATCCAAGTACGATTGAACGGACTCTTGAATCATCACGCTCACCATTTCGGACATTCGAGGTAGATCGATCAGCGGCTTTATAAGCGCCTGACCTTCCAGGCGAAGCACGGCTTTGGCGATATCTACGGATAAGTCGCCCATCCGCTCCAAATCGGAGGAGATTTTGAACGCGATCAATATCCGGCGCAAATCTTTGGCAACCGGTTGCTGCGTCGCGATCAGCTTGGCGCCGATCTCGCTGATTATCTCTTCCATATGGTTCAGCTCGGGATCTTCCTTTACGATCCTTTGCGCCGTTTTGATATCGCCGTTCTTAAGAGCTTCCATCGATTCCGTCAGAGCTTTATCAACTCTAGCGCCCATCTGCGCTAGGATGTGTTGCATTTCTTCCAGCCCGAGATCGAACTCTTTACGTTTAACCATCATCTTCTCGTCCCCCCCGGTTTCAGCCGAACCGTCCGCTAATGTAATCTTCCGTGCGCTGGTCTGTCGGATTGGAGAATAGCTTCTCCGTCTCCGCGTATTCGACGACTTCTCCGTTCAGGAAAAAGACGGTCTGCTGCGATACGCGCGCCGCTTGGTGCATGTTATGCGTGACCATGACGATCGTGTAGCGATCTTTCAATTCTTGCGCCAGCTCCTCGATTTTGAGCGTGGAGATCGGGTCGAGCGCCGAAGTCGCTTCGTCCATGAGCAGAATGTCCGGTTCGACCGCAAGCGCGCGGGCGATGCAAAGACGCTGCTGCTGTCCTCCGGAGAGGCTAAGCGCGGAACGCTTCAAATGGTCTTTCACTTCCGCCCACAACGCCGCGGAGCGAAGGCTCGTTTCGACGATTTCGTCGAGCTTTTTGCGGTCCGTGATGCCATGCAGGCGCGGGCCGTAAGCGACATTGTCGTAGATCGATTTCGGGAAAGGATTAGGTTGCTGGAACACCATGCCGACTTTTTTGCGAAGCGTCTCTACGTCTATCTCGCCTCCGTAAATGTCGGTGCCGGCAATCGCGACAGTCCCTTCGATGCGCGTGTCGGCGATCATGTCGTTCATCCGGTTGAGCGTGCGAAGCAAAGTGGACTTCCCGCAACCGGACGGTCCGATAAACGCGGTGATCGCCTTTTCCGGAATATCCATGGATACGTTTTTCAGGGCATGGAAATCGCCGTAGTACAGGTTAAGATCGTTGATGTCGATGATTGCGTTGGCACTCATGGTCCTATCCCCTTATTCGAAAGGTTTGTTATCCGAAACGACCCGAAATATAGTCGCTCGTTTCCGCTTTTTGTGGATCCGTGAACATTTTGTCCGTCGAATCGTACTCTACGACTTGCCCGTGCAGGAAAAATGCCGTTTTTTCCGATACCCTTGCCGCTTGATACATGTTGTGCGTAACGATGACGATGCAAAACTCTTGCTTCAGCTCGGAGATAAGCTCTTCGACTTTCGCCGTCGATACGGGATCGAGCGCGGATGCCGGTTCGTCCATAAGAATGATGTCCGGCTTGACCGCGATAGAACGCGCAATGCAAAGCCTTTGCTGCTGTCCGCCGGACAACGCTAGCGCGGATTTGTGCAGGCGATCCTTCGTCTCTTCCCAAAGCGCGGCTTTGGTCAGAGATTGTTCGACGATTTCGTCGAGCTGCTTTTTGTTCTTGATGCCATGGTAACGAGGTCCGAAAGCGATGTTCTCGTAGATCGATTTATGAAAAGGATTCGGACGCTGCCAGACCATGCCGATTTTTTGGCGCAGCGCGACGACGTCGGTACTCCGAGAGTTGATGTCCCGGTCGCGAATCCAAATTTCTCCCGTTACTTTGCAATTCGGAATGAGGTCGTTCATGCGGTTCAAGCTGCGCAAAAATGTCGATTTTCCGCATCCCGACGGTCCGATCAGCGCCGTGACTCCCTTGGCCGCGAAATCGAGCGAGACGTTCTTGACCGCCCTATGTTCTCCGTAATATACGCTTAAGTCTTTGGCGGACAGCGCGATTTCTCCCATAAGAGTCCCTCCTTATTTCGTGGCAGTGAATTTGCGGTGCAAGTAACGGCCGAGCATTCTAGCGCCCAGGTTAAAGGCGAGAACCAAGATGACGAGAACGGCGGAAGCTCCCGCGGCGATTTCCGGCGTGTCGGGGGCAATCCCTTCGGAATTGACTTTCCATATATGGACGGCGAGCGTCTCGGCCGGGCGGAACGGATTGAGCGGGGACACCGCGTCGAGCGGGTTCCAGTTCGTGAAATCCAATCTCGGGCTGCTCATGCCGGCCGTGAACATTAGAGCGGCCGCTTCGCCGAAGATGCGTCCCGCGGCAAGAATGGAACCGGTCAATATAACGGGAAGAGCGACGGGCAGCATGACGGAGCGGATCGTTTTCCACTTCGATATGCCGAGAGCGAGACTAGCTTCCTTTTGCTGAATGGGAACGCCTTTCAGACCTTGCTCCGTGATGCGCACCATAAGGGGCAAGTTAAACACGGTTAGCGCGAGCGCACCCGAGAAAAGCGAGAAGCCGAAGCCGAATAGGTTAACGAACACGAGCAAGCCGAACAGTCCGACGATGATCGATGGGAAGGACGACAGCACTTCGACGACGAGGCGAACGAAGGCGGTAATGTTGTTCGGCTTGGCGTATTCGCTCATGTAAATCCCCGCTCCGATGCCGACCGGAATCGTGATGATCATCGTAAGCACGAGCAGGAACAAGGAATTGAACAGCTGCGGTCCGATGCCTCCGCCTTCGCGGATCGTTTGGGGCGCCGACGTAAGGAAATGCCAGCTGATATGACTTACGCCTCGAACAAGGATGTAGCCGAGCAAGCTCGCCAGAAGAAGGACGATGAACGCCACGACGCCGATGATGACGCCGGTCGCGATTTTATCGACGGTTTTGGCTTTCACAGTTTCGATCTCCTTTCCAGCATGCGGATGATGAACACGAATAGGAACGTCATCATCATCAAAATAAGCCCAAGCGACCATAGCGCGTTATTGTGCACGGACCCCATCGCCGTGTTGCCCATGCTTAGCGTGATGGCGCTCGTCAGCGTGGATGTCGATTCGAACAAGGAATGCGGAATGTGCGGCGCGTTGCCGATGACCATTTGCACGGCCAACGCCTCGCCGAACGCTCTCGCGATGCCGAGCACGATGCCCGTCATTTGCGCGGGCAGCGTCGTCGGAAGCACGATGCGGTATATGGTTTGAAAACGGGTGGAGCCTAGCGCGTAGGAACCTTCTTTGAGTCCCGATGGCAATGCGGCCAGCGCATCCGTTGCGATTGTCGTAATTGTAGGTAGGATCATGACGGAAAGCACCAATGCGCCTGCCGCGATCCCAATCCCTTGACCTGGGAATACATCGCGGAAAAAGGGAACAATAACGCTGAGTCCGACGAATCCGTACACGACGGATGGAATGCCGGCGAGCAGCTCGATAACCGGCTGCAAATATTTGCGACCGAATTTGGGAGAAATTTCGACCATGAACACGGCCGCGCAAAAACCGAGCGGAGCGGCAATGAGCGCCGCGAGTATAGAAGTACTGAAGGAACCGAAAATGAATGGTAAAGCGCCGTACAGTGGGATATCGGCTTCCGGACTCCATTTCAAGCCGGTGAGCAAATCGCCGATCTTAACGTCGTTTACGAAAAAGGTGCTAAGTCCTTTTGAAGCGACGAAGTAAACCATCGAGAAGATCGTGATGACGAGGAACAAAATGCAAACGAAGGTGTAAACCTTCCCGACCCATTCCTCCGCAAGATGCGGCTTCGCTTCTTGTCGTTCATAAGACTTAGCCATAACTCTCTCCCTTTACGCAGTCAGTCAAGAGGCGATAGCCCGCCTCTTGACTGGACCAAAAATATTTTCAGGATGCTTACTTCGTTACGTTACCCGTTGCATCGCGTTTAACTTGCATTTTGCCGGTTGGGATGTAACCGAGTTCTACGACGTCGCCGTTTTGAACTTCATCGCTGAGCATGTAGTCGAGGAAAGCTTTCAGAGCGCCTGTAGGCTCGCCTTTCGTGTACATGTGCTCGTATGCCCAGATCGGATATGTGCCCGTTGCTACGTTGTCGACCGTTGCATCTACGCCTTCGTATTTCACTGCTTTAACCGTGTCGTCCAGGTAGGACAGCGCCAAGTAACCGATCGCTCCAGGCGTTTCGCTAATGAGCTTTTTAACCGTGCCGGAGGAATCTTCTTGGATGGAGCCTTGAAGGTCTTCGGTTTTTTGTCCAAGCGCGAACTTCTCGAACGTTGCGCGGGTACCGGAGCTGGCAGGGCGATTGATGATCTGAATTTTCGCATCGTCGCCGCCTACGTCTTTCCAGTTCGTTACTT
The DNA here is from genome assembly GCF_042655785.1 of Cohnella yongneupensis. Lineage (NCBI taxonomy): Bacteria > Bacillati > Bacillota > Bacilli > Caryophanales > Paenibacillaceae > Cohnella > Cohnella yongneupensis. The sequence goes on along the minus strand of NZ_JBHSNC010000052.1, from coordinate 111,207 downwards.
TGCCGGTGAAGATGTCGACGAGTTGTTGTTTCGTCAAGTTGTCTACTTTAACGTCCGGGTTAACGACCGCTGACATAGCTACGACAGCAACTTGGTGATCGACCAATTCAGCGGCTTTCGCTGCGTCGAGCTTCTCTTCCGCGAATGGATCGGAGTTGCCGATGTCCGCTTGGCCTTCGGATACTTGCGTCAAGCCCGTGCCGCTACCGCCGCCTTGAACTTGAATCGATACGCCGGAGTTATTATCCATGAACTTTTGCGACACTTGTTCGACTAGCTTTTGAATAGCGGTGGAACCGGAAGCTAGGAACGATCCGGACAAATCTCCGCCTGCATTGCTTGCGCCGTTGTTAGCGGCATTGTTATTATTTTTACCGCAAGCGGCAAGAGCCAACGTCAACGACAGAGCCAACATCAAAACCAGTAGTTTTTTCATTCTAGTAGGTTCCCCTTCCAAACTCTTTTTATATTTGCTTACGAGATTCATTGTATAAGTCCTGCGTTAAAATAAACGCCGAGTTTTGTTAACGCAGTGTAAATTCCGGACTTTTCGACAAGCCATTGTTTCCCAGTTAGATTACCCTCTGCTTCGATTTCTGATCCATAAAGGAACCCGGAACAGAACATTTATCATAAGAACGGTGAATAGAAGAACAGCGGCTGCCTTGTCGGAAATCTCGACCGCATCGGGTACGATCGCTTCGGACTGGACGTACCAGAGATGAACAGCCAGCGTCTCTCCGGGCGACAACAGATTGAAATCCCACATGGCGCCGGAAGTCGTTACGCCCGCCGTAAGGATAATAACGGCGCTCTCGCCGAAAGCTCTGCCGGCGGTAAGGCAAATGCCCGTGATGATCCCGTTACTCGCGACCGGAATCAGAACCCGGCGGATAGTTTGTAAATGCGTCGCGCCGAGAGCGAACGAGGCGCTTTTCATTTCCTTCGGCACGGCGCGGATCGCTTCTTCCGTTACGCGCGTCAGTACGGGAAGATTAAGGAACGCCAAGCTGATCGCACCGCCAATAATGGTAAGACCGATTTGGAACATCTCCACGAAGATCGCGATCCCGAATAACCCGAAGATGATCGAAGGTACCGAAGCCAGTCCTTCCACGCACACGCGGACCAAAGCGATGAGCTTATTTTTCGGCGCGAACTCCGCTAAGTAAATCCCGGCGGCCATACCAAGCGGTATTGCAATGACCAAGGAAATGAACAGCATGTAGAAGGAATTGAATAGTGCCGGTCCGATTCCCCCTCCTTCTTCGATCTCGCTTGGCAAGCCGAAGATGAAGTCCCATGTCAGGTTGGGCAAACCCTTCCGTAAAATCATGAACAGCAATCCTAATATGAAAAAGACGACTATGCTGGAGATGATCCAGACGGTTACGGTAAAAATGCGATTATTTACGCGGTTGATCGTTCTGCTTGCGCTACTCATTCATGTGCCCCTTTCCGCTGAAACAAACGCACGACGATGATCATAATTAGCGAGATTAGAAGCAGCAAGAAGCCCATCATGTAGAGCGCGTAGTTCCAAGTTGAATCGAACGGAACGTTGGCGATTTGCATGACGATATTGCTGGTCAATACCGAAGTCGGCTTAAACAGCGCGTCCGCCAATTGCGGCGTATTGCCTATGACCATAACGACAGCCATCGTCTCGCCAATCGCTCTTGCCATCCCCAAGATGACCGCATACATTATGCCGCTGCGGGCAGCCGGGATTATGACTTTGAAGATCGTTTGAAAACGGGTTGCTCCAAGCGCATATGAGGCGTTGCGATATTTTTCGGGTACGGCGGTGATTGCATCATCGCTAATTCTTGCGATCGTAGGGAGAATCATAATGGACAAGACGATTGCGGCAGCTAGTATGCCATCCGTCATATCTCGGCCCGTCATATCGCGCATTAGCGGCAGCAATATCGTTAACCCGAGGAAGCCGTACACGACTGACGGAATGCCGACAAGCATGTCTAACACCGGACGCAATAGGCCGCGCAGCCATTTCGGCGCCATCTCGGCTAAAAATACGGCAACTAAAATGGAAATCGGTACTGAAATTAAAAGAGTAAGCGCGGTCAGCGCGAATGTTCCGAAAATGAATAGGAATGCACCGTAGGTTTCCGTCTCCGGCGACCAGTTCGATGAGAAGAAAAACTCGATCGGCGAAACATAACGAAAAGTCATAATCCCGGTTTGGAACATGAAATACAAAATCGAGAACAAGATAAGACATACGAAAGCCGCGCTAGATATGCAAATGATTTTGAAGGTCCGATTATAAAACAGCAATCTGTTTTTCCGGTCGAATCGCCGGCCCGAGCCCGCTTTGATGCTGGTCCCAAGGTCGCGCGGCTTAATAGCCAAATGTTCCGCCATCGTTTCTTGCATCACGATCATCGCTCCCCATGAATCAACCAGCATCGCGTATGCGATGCTGGTTGCATCCGAATTAGTTCTAAGTTAGTTGGAATACGAGTTGCATGCTTATTTTATTGCGGAAAGCGGAATGAACTTAAGTTTTTTCAACGAACCGTTTTGGAATTTCGTGCTACGGATGTAGTCGATGAAAGCTTTAGTTGCACCGGTAGGTTGACCCTTCGTCATGAAGTAGCCATAGTTCCATACTTTGTAAGTTCCGTTAATTACGTTAGCTTCCGTAGGTGAAACGTTGTTCAGCTTCAAAGCTTTCATTTTGCTGCCTGCTACGTATACGAGGTCGATGTATCCGATGGAGTTCGGCGTCGTTTCGATATTCGTTTTCATATCGCCGCTTTTCGCAGCTGTTTTCGTGTTATTGCCTTTATCCATCAAAGTGCCGCCCTCAAGCGCCTTTTGTTGGAAGTTTACGCGAGTACCGGAGCCGAATGGACGGTTTACAACGATGATCGTAGCATCGTCTCCGCCAACGTCTTTCCAGTTCGTAATTTTACCGGAGAAGATGTCTTTCAATTGTTGCGTGCTTAGGTTGTCGACTTTCACTCCGCTGTTCACGACAGCCGCGAATGGAATGACGGCAACTTTCGAAGCGACTTGACCTTCGAATTTCTTGAAGCCCGGAACGTCAGTGGAAGCATCCCAGTCGCAAGCTCCGATGTCAGCGATCCCTTTGCGTACCGCTTGAGGTCCCGTTACCGAACCCGCGGCGGAAGCCGAGATCTTAACTTTTGGATTCAGCTTCTTGAATTCGTTAGCTGCTTGCAAAGTCAATGGAAGAAGCGCGGAGGAACCATTGATTACGATCTTGCCGCTCAGGGTGCTTGCTGCGCTTGCAGGTGCTACTGCCGTAGTGATAAGTGCAATCGCCATTGCGGCGACGGATAACGATTTAATAAATTTCATTGAATTTTTCTCCTCTCAGTTTGAATTACAGGGAAGTTTGTTTCCACTCGCTACCGTTAGCGACATACACGTGGCCGTCGTTAACGATTGCAACCGAACCGTCTTTTACTTCGATATCCGTTACGGTATCGGCTACGGTGTACAGTTGTTTAGCTACGCCCGCAGCATCGACTTCGTAGATGAATTGATTTGCGCCGTCGCCAGCCGTCAGCAAGTACCATTTGCCGCCGGACATCACAGCTTCGAATACGTCTTTTTGATTGAACAACGTTTTAACCGTTTTGTCTTTAGCGACTGAAATCAGAGCGGAATTAGTAGTTGCATCGCTTCCTACGCTTACATAGTAGCTGCTGCTTGCGTCAGCGGAAGCTTCGATGTACATTTTGTCGTCTTTGGAAGTCGACAGTTGAACCGGTTTCTTAGTAGAACTGGACGAATCGTATTGATAGATATTCGTTACTTCAGTAGAAGCATCGATGGCAAGACCGTCATCTTTCAATTCAGTGCCTTCGACCGCGCCTGGATCCGTAACTTTCGGTTGGAGGGCAACCGTATAAGTAAACGTTTTACCGTCGTCGGACACGCTTAGGTTTGCTTTGTAATCGACTTTATCATCAAGTACTTTGGTGATCGAACCGTCTCTGATATCCATCTTGGCGATTACGCTGCCTTTATCGCCTTGCAGGAAGTAGATGAACTTGCCGTCCGAAGACCAGACCAGTTCGGGCTTGATCGAAATATCGTTGCTGATTTTGAAGGAGATGCGGCCATTCAAGTCGACGACGAACGTTTCGCCCGCTGCATTCGTGTAAGCGGCTTTCTTGCCGCCTGGAGCTACGACGATATCCGACGCGCTCGCATTGAGTCTCAGCGGCTTGTATTGACCCGTTTGGGAGTCCACTATATAGTCTTGTCTGCCGTCATCTGTAAGCTGCGTTGCGATAAGATGCGATGCATCCGCCCATTGCACATGATCCACGCTGCTGAGCAATTCTGGGGTTGTGCTTACAGCTGTTGCCGTTGCGGTTGCCTCTGCTGCGGATACCGCGCTAACGGACGTTGCAAGTGCGGCTACAGCGACGATGGATACGATTGACGCTTTTTTTAAGAACATCGACTAGGATCACCCTTCTGATAGTGGTAGATTTTTCTTGCTAGAATTGAGTATATCTGCCTAGTGTAAATTCTCTGTCAACACCAAACGCGTTGTTTGTTAAATCTCGGCAGGCGCATAATTCTGGGTGATTAACGTTTTGAAACGCAAAAAAGCCTGCTCCTCGCCTAGTAAGGCAGAAGGAGCAGACTTTAAGGGAATAAGTTATGGATTACACTTCGTCGACGTTAACCCAAGCGCCGCGCTCGATCGACAGATCGACCGCTTCGAGCACCTCTTGGCATTTCACGCCATCGTAGAAAGTCGGCGTGAAAGGAGAGTTAGTCGTCATATGCTGTACGAACTCGTATACGATATGCACGAATGCATGCTCGTAACCGATAATGTGACCGGTCGGCCACCAGTTGCCCGCGTACTTGTGGGAAGGCTCGGTCACCATAATGCGTCGGAAGCCCGCCAAGTTCGGCTCGTCCTCGCGGAAGTATACTTCGAGCTCGTTCAGCTTCTCGAGGTCCCAACGGATAGATCCTTTGCTGCCGTGAATCTCGAACGTGTTATGGTTTTTGCGTCCGGCTGCGAAGCGGGAAGCGACGAATACGCCCATTGCGCCGTTTTTGAAGTCGGCCAGGAAGCCGGTTGCGTCGTCAACGGTGACTTCGCCTTTCTCCGTAGCCGAACCCGATCCGGACAACCCGGCGGAACCGGTCAAGAGCGGACGCTCTTTCACGAACGTGCGGCTGTGGCCGACGACGCGATCGAATTCGCCGATCAGAAACCGAGCGAGGTCGATGCTGTGCGCATTGATGTCTCCATGCGCGCCGGAGCCCGCAACTTCCTTCTTCAGGCGCCATGCGAGCGGCGTGTTCGGATCGACGAGCCAGTCTTGCAAGTACGTTGCGCGATAGTGATGGATTTCGCCGAGGCGGCCTTCATCGATAATTTGCTTCGCAAGCTGTACGGCAGGCAGGAACCGATAGTTGAAGCAGATCGCGTGCTTTACGCCCGCTTTTTCCGCGGCTTCAAGCATTTCGCGTCCGTCCGCGAGGTTCAGTGCAAGCGGCTTCTCGCAAAATACGTGCTTGCCTGCGGCGATCGCCGCAAGCGTAATTTCCTTGTGCGCGTCGCTCGGCGCGTTGATGTCGACGAAGTCGATATCGTCGCGAGCGACCATTTTGCGCCAATCGGTCTCGTACGTTTCCCATCCGAACTTCTCGGCTGCGTCTTTGACGCCTTGCTCGTCGCGTCCGCAGATCGCCTTCATGACGACGTCAGCTTCCGTATCGAAGAACATTCCTACGTCTTTGTAAGCATGGCTATGGGCTTTACCCATGAATTTGTAACCGACCATGCCGACGTTAATTTTTTTCTTTACGCCCACCACATCTCACCCGCGCTTTCTTGGAGAATAAGAGAGTTCAGGAAGCTGGCGGCTTTGTTGAAGCCTTCGTTCACGCTCATGATGCCGTCCTCGTGTTCGATGCTAATCGTGCCGTCGTAGCCGACGACGCGCAGGATGCTGACGAGGTCTTTCCAGAACTCGTCGTCGTGACCGTAACCGACCGTGCGGAACACGAAGGAACGGTTCAGAATGTTGCCGTAATGCTTCGTATCGAGTACGCCGTTAAGGGCTACGTTGCGCTTGTCGATCTTCGTATCCTTGGCATGTACGTGGTAAATGGAGCTGCCGAGCGCCTTGACGCACTCGATCGGATCCATGCCCTGCCAGAACAAGTGGGACGGATCGAAGTTGACGCCGATGTTGTCGCCCGCTTCGTTGCGAAGACGAAGCGCCGTCTCGGTATTGTACACGAGGAAGCCAGGGTGCGCTTCGATCGCGACTCTGACGCCATGCTCTCGGCAGAACGCGGATTGTGCTTTCCAGTACGGAATAGCGATCTCGTTCCATTGCCATTCGAGGATCGTCAGGAAATCGTCCGGCCATGGGCAAGTTACCCAGTTCGGATATTTGGAGTTCTCGGAGTCGCCCGGGCAGCCGGAGAACGTGATGACCGTATCGACGCCGAGTTTGCCGGCAAGCTTGACCGTCGCGACGAAGTCGTTGTGATGCGCGTCCGCGATCTCCTTGTTCGGATGCAGCGGGTTGCCATGGCAGCTTAACGCGCTGATCGTCAATCCGCGGCTATCTACCGCGTCGCGAATGCGCTTAATGGCCGCTTCGTCGTTCACGATGTTTTGTGCGTTAACATGAGCGGTTCCCGGATATGCACCGGTTCCGATCTCCACAGATTGGAGACCAGCTGCCTTCGCGGTATCCAGTGCTTGTTCGAACGATTGTTCGCCGAACAAAACGATAAATACGCCAGCTTTCATTATTTTCCACCGAACCTTTCATCCCATAGTCATCGCTTCACGCACGATATGTACGCGTGTTCATTCAAAACCTATCTCTAGTTTACATGAAACGGGTTACCGATTTCTACCCCTCGCGATGAAAAAGAAGGCAGACCGCTTTACGGCGGCCCGCCTCGCTCTTTCCGCAACCGGCGATATCAGTGTACACGGAACCATCCCTGATTAAAATGCCGAATTGTGCCTTTTTTATATTAGTATTTGGAGTCCGGGTTCAAAAACTTATCCACGTTGACCGGCGTGACCGGCGTCGCTTCGAGGACAATATGGTGAGGAACGCTTTTCTCCCACGTGCCGCCCATTCCTTTGCCTTCGAGGATCAGCGACGCCAGGCTTACCGCGGAACCGCCCATCGTCGGCGAATAGGTTAACGACACGACGACTTCCGGCTTCGCTTTTTCTTTCATCATTTTGTAAATTTCCTGCATGCCGCCCGAGCTGACGATGAACATCTCGTCTTGCCGCTTGGCGTCCTTGATCGCCTGCACGATGCCGACCGTCATATCGTCGTCTTGCGAATAAACCGCGTCGATTTCTTTGTTCGCCTGCAAGATGTTTTCCATCGCCTTAAGCGCTTTTTCCCGTGTAAAATCGCCGGGTTGGGAGGCAACGATCTGGATGCCGGGGTATTCCTTAATGTAGTCTCGGAAGCCTTGGGAACGCAGATCGGTAACGGACGACGGAACGCCGCTGATCTCCACGACTTTGCCTTCGGCTTTCCCTTTGCGCTTGATCAGGTCCTCGACCAAATATTTCGCGTCCCCGTAACCGATGCCATAGTTGTCGCCGCCGATGTAAGTCCGGTAGTTTTCCGAATTGACGGCGCGGTCGATGACGATTAAAGGAATGCCGGCTTTGGCGATTTTGTCGGCGGCCGGCGTCATCGCCGCGGATTCGATCGGCAGCATGACGATGGCGTCGACTTTTTTCGTGATGAGGTCTTCGATGTCCGACGTTTGCTTGGCCGGATCTTTAGCCGTATACACGATCGATTTAATGTTGCTGTGCTTCTCGGCTTCCGCCTTGGCGTTGCTGATCAGCGCGCCCATCCAGCCGTGGTCGGCGGACGGCAACGAGATGCCAATCGTATAATTGCCGGCCGGCGCGTCCGCTTGCTCGGAGCCGGAGCTTTTGGAACTTTCTTCGTTGGCGCTTGCTTTCTCGTTTTTATTGTTGCATGCGGCTAGCACGACGGATAAAACGAGTACGATTGCGAGAAGCGTTAAAGACCTTTTTTTCATAGCAAATGACCCTCCCATAATAAATTCGTTATGCGAATCTCGGTGTCTTGTTCGAATATCAAAAGAAGTAGAGACTAATCTCGTTTTTGCAGCAAAACCGCGCCGATAATGATGACGCCTTTGACCACCCCCTGCAAATATGGCGAAATGTTCAGCAAGTTCATAATATTGCTCAGTACCCCGAGTATCAGTACACCGAACAACGTTCCAACGATGCGACCGCGCCCTCCGGAAAGGCTGGTCCCACCTATAATTACAGCCGCGATCGCGTCGAGCTCGTACATATGCCCAGAGCTGGACGTGCTGATGGAATTCAGCCGCGACGTCTCTATGACGGCGCCGATCGAAGCGGTCAACCCGCAAATGATGTACGACAGGATCGTGACCTTGAAAACAGAAATCGCGGATAACCGCGCAGCCTGGAGATTGCCTCCGACCGCGTAAATGTGGCGTCCGAACACCGTTTTCTCGAGCACGATATAACTAAGCAGAAAGATGATACCAAAGATGACTACCGGGATCGGGATACCCGCGATATATTCGTTGCCGATTTTGCTGTAAGTCGAATCGAAGCCGGAAATCGCGCCGGCGTCCGCATAATAAAGCGCCAAGGAGCGCGCGATCGTCATCATGGCGAGCGTCGCGATGAACGCGGTGATTTTGCCATAGGTGATAATGAGCCCGTTTATCGCCCCCAGCAAGGCGCCGGCCGCTAAACCGAGCACGATCGACACCCAAATTGGCAGCTCATAGGTGACTTGCGCCGCCATAATGACCGTGCCCGCGAACGCCAGCACCGAGCCGACCGACAGGTCGATGCCGCCGAGAATGATGACGAACGTCATGCCGAGCGACAATATGCCGACGATCGACACTTGGCGCAGCACGTTTGTGATGTTGCCGATATCGAGAAAATGCTCGTTAAGAAGCGCCGCCAACGTGACCAGCACGATGAACGCGAAGATAACGCTATATTGTTCCCACAACACTTTTCCCCACCGAATGCCGGCGGACTTGCGTTTCGATTCCAGATCCGTTGCTGCTTGAGACATCGGGTCGTTCCTCCTTTGAGATTAAAGGCCGTTAAAGGCCGGTAGCCATCGCCATAATGTTCTGCTCGTTCGCTTCTTCCGCGGCAAGCTCACCCCGCAGCGTGCCGTGATGCATGACGTAGATGCGATTGCAGATGCCGAGCAATTCCTGCAGCTCGGAGGAAACGACGATAACCGCCTTGCCCTCCGACGCGAACCTCACGATCAGGTTGTAAATTTCGCTGCGCGCGCCGACGTCTATGCCGCGCGTCGGTTCGTCCATGATGAACAGCTCCGTATCGGACACGAGCCATTTCGCGATGACGACCTTCTGCTGGTTGCCTCCGCTAAGATGCTTGACCGGACCGCTTAGCGACTTCGCTTTGATGTTAAGCTCGCGGACTTTGTCGCCCACGATCGCCGCTTCGCTTTTCCTTCGGATGAGCTGCCACCGGCTCACTTTAGCCGGATTCGTGAGCGTCATATTGTGCGCCACGTTCATTTCCAGCAGCAAGCCGGAGCCTTTGCGGTCTTCCGTAGCGAACCCGAAGCCTAGCCCGACGGCGTCCAGCGGGTTACGGATGGCAACCGGCTTCCCTTTCCATTCGACGGTTCCCCGCTGTGCTTGCCAGTCCCCGAACAGCGTCCGCATAAGCTCCGTTCTTCCGGCTCCGATAAGCCCCGCGAAGCCTACGATTTCCCCGCTGCGTACGCCGAAGCTAATATTCTCGAAATGCGGAGCGAGCGTTAAGCCCTCCACCCGCAGCAGCTCTTCGCCGAATCGAGAAGGCCGATCCGGATACATATCCTTCAGCTCGCGGCCGACCATCAAGTTAGCGATATCCCGCTCCGTCAGCCCTTCCATCTCTTGCGTCGTGACATGCCTGCCGTCTCGCAGCACCGTTATCCGGTCGCATATGCCCCTTAACTCATGCAGACGGTGCGAGATATAGACGATCGATACGCCTTGCTCTTTGAAACGCCGGATGAGCTCGAACAGCCTGCCTGCTTCCCTTTCCTCCAGCACGGCCGTCGGTTCGTCCATGATCAGCACCTCGCTGTTCATCGAGAGCGCTTTCGCGATTTCGACGATTTGCTTCTCTCCTATGCTGAGCGCCGACACCTTCGCTTCCGGATCCAGCGCAAGGCCGAATTGGTCCAGCAGCCGGCGCGTCTCCTCGACCATCGCCCTAAAGTTCGAGAACACGCCTGCCTTTCTGCGTTCCCGTCCCAAAAAAATATTTTCGGCAACCGACATATGAGGCACCAAATTAAGCTCTTGATGGATAATCGCGAAGCCGTGCTTCTGCGATTGCTGCGGAGAGCCGATCTGGATCGTCCTCCCGTTCAGCTCGATCGTCCCTTCGTCCGGCGCGTGAATGCCCGCGAGCACCTTCATTAACGTGGACTTGCCGGCTCCGTTCTCGCCGACTAGCGCATGCACTTCTCCTTTGCGCAATTCGAACGTAACGTCCTGAAGCGCCTTTACGCCGTAAAACTGCTTCGTGATTCCTTTCATCGCCAGCATGCCCTAAGCACCCGCTTTCGTTCGGCTTTACATTTTCCATGCTAAAGTTTCGAAACCGCTTCCACAATTAACTAGATTGCGAAAGCCGATATACATTCTTGCGGAGCACGCCTCTCTAATATTGCGCGCAAAAAAATGAAGCCTCCGGGAGCTATTCCTCCCGAAGGCGATTTTGGCGGTACAGGACTAGGTAGATGAGCAGCCCCTTGAGCACCCCCTGCAAATACGTCGATACGTTCTGCAAGTTCATATAGTTGTTAAGTATCGAAAATAGGAGCACGCCCGACACGGTGCCGAGGATCGTGCCTTTGCCTCCTCTCAAGGAGGCGCCGCCCAAGACGACGGCTGCAATGGCGTCCAGCTCGTAATAGACGCCGGAGTTCGCGGTCGAAATCGAATTGAGCCTCGCAGTTTCCAGTACGGCGCCGAGCCCGGCCGCCATCCCGCTAAGCGCGAATGCCGCGATCGTCACCTTGCGAATGTTCGCCCCGACGATGAACGCCGCCTTAGGATTTTGGCCGACGGCGTATAGGTAACGTCCGAACACCGTACGCGAGAGCAGCAAATGCGCCGAAATCGCCGCGGCCGCGAGCGGCACGACGACGACGGGGATGCCAAGCCAGTACCCATGCCCCAAAAACGTATGGTTGATCCGGTTGCCAGATACGGCTCCCGCGTCGGCGATCCACATCATGAAATAGCGGTAGATAAACATCGTGCCGAGCGTCGTAATGAATGAAGGCACCCGGCCGTACGTGATGAAAAGTCCGTTAACGCTGCCGAGCAGCAATCCGGACACTGCGCCAAGCGCGAAGGAACCGGCAATGTCCAGGTTAAGCAGATTTTGCCCCCATAACACGACGGCGCCGGAGAAGACGAGGATCGACCCGACCGACAAATCGAGCATGCCGATCAGAACGACGAAATGCACGCCGAGCGCGATCATACCGATGACGGACGATTGTCGCAGCACGTTCATGATGTTGTTCCACGTCCAGAAATAATCGCTCGTTACCGCGGCCAATAACGCGATCACAAGCAAAGTAACGAATATTTTGTTGCGCGAAACCCATCTTTGGACATTTGCCGTCGATGCCTCCATCGGCTGCATAGGTTGCCCTCCTTGGACGGCTATCCCCGAATGCCGGAAGCCGCCTGCAATATCCGCTCTTGAGTCGCCTGCTCGTGCGTCATTTCGTCGACCAGCCTTCCCTCGTGCATGACGAGAACGCGGTTGCATAGCCCTATCAGCTCAGACATGTCGGACGAAATGACGATGATTCCTTTACCCTCTCTCACGAGCTCGTGCAGCAGCACGTAAAGCTCGCTTTTCGATGCAACGTCGATGCCTCGCGTCGGCTCGTCCAGAATGTACAGGTCGCTCTCCGCCACAAGCCATTTGCCGAGCATGACCTTCTGTTGGTTGCCGCCGCTGAGGAATTTGATTTCCTGCTCGGGATCTCGCGCCTTAATATCCAGTTGGATCATCGCGTCTATCGCTTTGCCGTACTCCTGCTGCTCTTGGACGAGCGCATGCCGATGGATTTTTTTGAGCCCGGCGATCGTTAGATTATGGTAGACGTTCATCTCCATGAAAAGGCCGGATTCGATCCGGTCCCTGTTCACGTAACCGAAGCCCGTGTCGATCGCCTGCCGGGGCGTCGTGAGCCGGACCGGCTGCTTCTGCCAATATACCTTGCCTTTGTCCGGCTTCGCTTCCCCGAAAATCGTCTTCGCCAGCCCTTCGGTCCCCGACCCCGCAAGGCCGGTAATGCCGAGAATTTCGCCTTCGCAAAGCGTAAAATCGACGGACTCGAACCACGGCTTCCGCGTCAGTCCGTCAACCCGGAGCAGCTCCCTCCCCGTCGGCACCGATAAAGGCGGATAAACTTGCGTCAGCTCGCGCCCGACCATCGACCGGACGAGCACCTTCTCGGTAAGATCGCTCACGTGCTTCGTAAGCACCTTTTTCCCGTCGCGAAGCACCGTTACCCGATCGCAAATTTCAAAAATCTCCTTCAGACGATGGGTAATGTAGACGATGCCGACGCCTTCCTCCTTGAACCGGCGAATCATATCGAACAACCGCAGGCGCTCGGAATCGGACAACGCGGCCGTCGGTTCGTCCATGACGAGGATGTTCGCCTTATGAGACAGCGCCTTGGCGATCGCCACGATATGATGCTCGCTCGCAGACAAGTCTTTGATCTTCGTGCTCGGATGCAGCGGCATGCCCAGCGACCTGAGGATGCTTTTCGTCTCGCGTTTCATCTTGATCATGTTGGAAAATAAGCCAAGCCACCTGAGCTCGGAACCGAGGAATACGTTTTCCGCAATGCTCATCTCGGGTACGAGAAACGACTCCTGGTAAATCATCGAAATGCCCATCCGCTGGGAATCGATCGTCGAATGCGCCGTGCTCGGCTTCCCGTTGACGATCATATACCCTTCGTCCGGACGATGAACGCCGGAAATGATTTTGGCCAGCGTGGATTTGCCGGCTCCGTTCTCTCCGACGAGCGCATGCACTTCTCCGGGAAGCAGCTCGAAATCGATGTCGCCGAGCACCTGCACCCCGTAAAAAGACTTGGAAATTCCCTTCATATGTAATCGCATGGAGTCACGCTCCCCTTGGAAAGCCCCTAACTCTTAGTTTAGAAGATGAATACGGGCCGAGAAAATGAACGATCTTGCGTATTTCAACTTACTTTCATTCACTTTCTTGCGATGTCCTAACGATTATATTGTTTTTTAGGTAACGATCATAGATAATTCGAGTCAAAGGAGGGGAGGCTTAGGTCCGCGATGAACATGCCCTCGGTATTGCTTGACATTCCGCAATTGGCAAGCTGGTGCGACTGGACGGGTATCGACCCGCTGCCTATAAGCCCCGTCGGCCGGTCATGCCTCGTATGGCTTCGCTCCGGATCGGCCGAGGCGCGCTCCGCCCAGCACCTTTTGACGCTTAAAGAAGGCATGTTCCTTTTCGTTCCCCCGAACGCCGAGATGGCGCTGCAGCCTCCTCCCGGATTGCCGCTGCGGGCCATCGTCTTCTATGTGGCGAACCTTCGCGTTCAAGGCTTGCCCCCAGGTCTGCTTACGGCGCGCGAGCTTCCCTTCGTCATTCCGGTCAAACCCGATCATATGCAGTTCAAAAGGGTGCTTGAAGATATTCTCTACGAAGCAAGGACGCCCCAGCTAGGCAGCCAGGACATTATCTCTTCGTTGCTGCGGACGCTCATCATCCATTGCTTAAGAGAGCTTGCAACGTACGAGCATCCGCCGGATGCGCCCGTTCCGTCAGCCGTGCCGGTTCAACCGGCGCAGTCGCCTGAATCCTCCCGTGCTCGCAATCAAGAGAATGGATTTAGCGTGGCGCAAAATGTAAAGGTTTACATCGAGCAGCATTATGATTTGGAGCTGTCGTTAAGCGATCTTGCCCAGCAAGTGTTCGTCAGTCCGTACCATCTCGCCCACGTATTCAAGGAAGAGGTCGGGATGTCGCCGATCCAATATTTGATCAAATGCCGCATCGACGAAGCGAAACGACTGCTCATCGAGACGGAGCAATCGGTTCGCGATATCGCCCTAAAGGTCGGGTACCCGAACGCCAACTACTTTAATCTGCTGTTCAGCAAAATGACCGGACATTCGCCCGGCAAATACCGCAAGCACAAATAAAAAAGCCTCAAGCCCGTGCGTCTCCGCCGGAGTTGAGGCTTTGTTGCTTTAGACGAAGCTGATCGCTTGTCCTTTATTAGCCGACTCGTAGATCGCTTCAAGAATTTGTTGCACGACGAGACCTTGCTTCGCGGTCACGACAGGCGCTTTGTCATCGAGAATCGCGTTGATCCATGCACGTGCTTCCATCTCGGCTGCATCGTCCGGCGTCGAACCGCCCCATCCGGCGTAACCGGACATCTGCACTTCTTTCGTGTACAAACGACCGTGCTCTTCGCCGTTCACGCGAAGAACGCCTTTGTTCATGTCCGCACCGGCTTTCGTTCCTGCCAAAGTCACCTTCGCTTCGTCGCCGTCGAGCACGTTAAGCGCCCAGCTTGACTCTAGCCATACCGTTGCGCCGTTTTTCATCGTAATCATTGCAAACGCCGAATCTTCGACGGTGAACTTCGAAGGATCCCAAGATCCCCACATATTCGCCTGGCTTCCTTGCTCGGCTAGCTTGCGATACGAAGTTCCTAGAACATGCTTCGGCTCGTAGTTGTCCATCATCCAGAGCGCGAGATCGAGCGCGTGCGTGCCGATATCGATCAACGGACCTCCGCCTTGCTTCTCCAGATCAAGGAATACGCCCCAAGTCGGAACCGCGCGACGGCGTACGGCGTGAGCTTTGGCCATGTAAATATCCCCGAGGTCGCCTGCTTTGCAAGCTTCGTGCAACCAACGGCTATCCGAGCGAAAACGGTTCTGGTAGGCGATGCTAAGCTTGCGTCCGGTACGTTCCGACACTTCGAGCATGCGCTCGGCGTCGAGAGCGGTTTTGGCCATCGGTTTCTCGCATAGTACGTGCTTGCCGTGCTCCATCGCCGCGATCGAGATTTCCGCGTGCGTGTCGTTCGGCGTGCAGACGTGGACGACATGAACGTCCGGGTCGCGCAGCAACTCGTAGACGTCGTTATAGATTCGGGCGTCCGGCGTTCCGAATTTATTTTTCGCCTCATGGGCGCGATCGGACGAAATATCGAAGAACGCTACCACCTGGGCTTCTGGGATTTTGGCGAGGGAAGGCAAATGTTTCCCCATGGCGATTCCGCCGCAACCAATCATACCTACGTTAACTTTTGTCAAAATGCTTGTCCTCCTTGCGGGTTTTCAATATTCATTCTACAATTAGTTTATCATATTTACTTCGGAATCCCATCCGCCCTGATGGGACGATTATATGCGATTTTGCCATCGGAGGGATCATCCATGCAGGCTGTCAGAGAGAAGATTCAATACGAGAACCCGCTGCTTTCCTTGAAAATATGGCAATCCACACGCAACGACGTCGGCAATATCGCATGGCACTACCATCCGGAATGCGAGCTCATGCTAGTGAAGTCGGGCCAGCTCGACATCGATCTAAGCGACGAGACGTATACGCTGCAATCGGGCGACGTCGTCATCCTAGGCAACTCTCAGTTGCACCGGGACCGGAATACGGGCGGATTACTGGACTATATCGTGCTGCAGTTCGATCTGAACACATTCTTCGACCAAAGTACGATTCCCTATTTGCAATACTTTAATGAGACGAAAGTGCCGCTAAGCACGATGAATTACGTTTTTCGGGAAAATCCGCAAGCGAACGAGGAAGCCGCCGAGTGCATCAGCCAAATCCTTAAAGAAGCGATCGGCAAAGAAAGCGGTTACGAGCTCGCGGTCAACCTGTTAATCAAAAGGCTGCTGCTCATTCTCATCCGCAACGATACCCGGGGACTGCTGGCCGATCAAGATCGCGTCGAGCGTATTCGGCTCAAGCCGGTGCTTGATTTCGTCGAATCGAACATCGACGGCCGCATTGCGGTGGAAGACGCGTGCAAGCTGGCGAACATGAGCTACTACTACTTCGTGAAGTTTTTCAAGAAGATCATGGGTCAATCGTTCACCGAATACGTCAACTTCCGCAAAATCAAACGGGCCGAGCTGCTGCTCCTCACCCGCGACCTGAGCGTCACCGAAGTCGGCGACCAGATCGGCATGGCTAACATGGCCCACTTCTATAAAATGTTCAAGCGCTTCAACGGCTGCTCGCCGAAAGAGTTCCAACGCAAGATGCTCGCTTGGGGACGGCGGTAATTACGACTATCGTAAAATCGTAAAGCTCCAGCCGAAACGAATGGTTCGAGGTGACTACAGCATGAAATGGAAAGCGATGACGTTTAACCTGAGAGTCAACGTGGATTCGGATGGACCTAACGCCTGGCCGCTGCGGGTTGCTGCCGTTGCGCGGACGATTTTGCGCCATAAGGCGGACATCGTGTGCGTTCAGGAAGGCCTCTATTCGATGCTTCGGGACTTAGATCCGTCGCTCGGCCATTACGGATGGATCGGTGAAGGCAGACGGGGTGGATTCGAGGACGAATTTTGCGCGATCTTGTACGATAAGAACAAATGGCGGGTAGAAGGCGGCGAAACGGGGAAGCCCATCGATTATATTTTCGCTTCGCCGGATGTCGCGATCGAACGGATCGAAGTAGATCGCGGGAAATACGAGGGGCTTTATCCTTCCGATCATTATCCCGTGTGCGCCGTATTGTCTAAATAAGTTAAAAAGGACGGTGCCGAGATTGCTCTCGCACCGTCCTTTTCGCATCCGCTTATTGCGATACGGATTTAAACCAATCGTTGACTTCTTGCGTAATTTGGTCGCCGCCGTTCGACTTCCAGTTGGAGACGAACGTATCGAACGCGTCGACGGGCAGCTTGCTATAGATGATCTTGTTGAACGTCTCCAGCTCGGATTGACGCAGAAGGTTCCACTTGGAGATCATCGTCGGCGTTGCCGCGCCGGTGAAGTAGTTCTGTTTGCGGACATCGAGCTGGGACATAACGACCTTCGCCGCGTACCAGTTCTCCGGCTTGCGGAATTCGGATAGCTGCTTCTCGTACGGGGTTGCCGGCGTTTCGCCGTTAGCCAACTTCACCAGAGACGACATGTACAGATCCGGAATACGCGCAGGGCCCGTGATGTACGGGAACTTGTTGTTAAACTCAGGAATTTTGTCTTTGTCGCTCGTCGGATTTCCGTCGATGATATCCCAGTCATAGCCTTGAGCGAAACCGTACTCGTACTTGCTGCCGACCGTCGGGTTAGCCAAGTTATCAAGCATGTAATTGTAATAGAGAATGAGCGCTTCGGGATGCTCGGCGTTTTTATTGATCATAAAGCTGCTGTTAACGCCGGAGTTTTGCCATTTCGTGCCGATTTTGCCGTCTGGGCCAGCAGGAACGGGATAGGCTTTATACTTCGCGCCGTTGACGTTCTTGATCAAATCGGGAGCCGGCCAGTCCGGTACCCAGTTCGCGCCAGGCAATATGCCCGCGTTGCCCTTGGTCCAGATCTCGGCGGATTTACCTTCGTCCCATAGCGCCGTATCCGGATGGATGTAACCTTTCTTCATCCAATCTTGAAGCGTAGCGAGCGCTTGCTTCGCTCCCGGATTAACGGAGCCGTATTCCAGGTTGCCGTTCGCGTCTTTGTTCCATTGCTCCTCGATCGTGCCGAATGCGCCGAATAACCAGTCAAGGCCGCCCATCCACGTGTTCGAGTTGCCTTTGAGCGAGATCGCGAGCGGATATACGTCTTTCGGAGACAAGCCGTCCGGATTCTCGTTTTTGAACTTATCCATGATGTTCTCGAGGTCTGCGATCGTCTTCGGAGCTTCCAGATGAAGCTTCTCCATCCAGTCCTCGCGCAGCCAAAGCAGCGTATCGTCGTTGTCGGTGTATTCGAGAATCGGCAGGTTCCACTTCTTTCCTTCCTTCGTGAACGGATACCAGAGCTCCGGATGTTGCGCCGCGTGGTCCTTCCACGTTTGGTTCGCGTACTTATCGAACAACTCATCGATCGGCATGAATTCTCCGGAGTCGATCAGTTGGTTCGTCAGGACAGGATCGGTAGGTACCATGATGAAGTCAGGCAGCTTCTCGCCGGAAGTCAGCGCGAGCTGAAGCTGTTGCTTGTATTGGTCGCTTCCGGCAGGATACCAAGTATCCTTGCTCATCTTGAGGCCGAGCGTGTCCAGCATCCAGCGGTCGTGAACGTTGTTCTCCTTCGTGTCGCCCTTCGTGTACGTCGTAGGCATGATGATCGTGCTGATCTCGATCGGCGGATCGTATTTGCCGCTTTTGAACGCCGCA
Source organism: Cohnella yongneupensis (assembly GCF_042655785.1). Taxonomy (NCBI): domain Bacteria; kingdom Bacillati; phylum Bacillota; class Bacilli; order Caryophanales; family Paenibacillaceae; genus Cohnella; species Cohnella yongneupensis. The sequence continues at coordinate 92,706 of NZ_JBHSNC010000052.1, read as the reverse complement.
TCGGCTGCGGACAGCTCCGGGGAAGTCGTAGCGGATGCCGTCGTTCCGGTTGCGGTTGCCGCCGGGCTAGCCGCGTTGCCGTTATTATTGTTGTTTCCGCAGCCCGATGCCAGCACGACGACGGACATCGCCGCAGGCATTAGCCATGATTTCTTAAACTTGCTCATTTATCATATCCCCCAATGCTGTAAGTTCACTACATGTGTAACTCTATCAAGAATCTGGGGATCGCATCCATATGGCGATATTAGTTTTCGTAGGACTCTGTTAGGCTGTTATCGGCTTTCCCTATATTCTTGCGGCGTAACGTCGAATTGCCGCTTGAACACTTTGATGAAGTACGCGGGGTCCAAGTATCCGACCTCGGTGCTGATCTCGTAAATTTTCTTGTCTGTCGATTTGAGCAGATGGCAGGCGCGCTCCATTCGAAGCGCGGCTACGTAATCGCTTATTCCTTCTCCCGTCTCGAGCTTGTAAATTTTGGACAGGTGCGTAGGATGCAAGTTGACGTGATCGGACAGCGCTCGCAGCGAGACGTCGAGATGAAGGTTCTTGTCCACGAATTCCTTGATCTTCAGAACATATTGGGAACGCGCGTCTTGGGCTTCGTGAGTCATGCCTTCGCGCAGCTTGCCCAGCGCGCCGGAAGACCATTTGCGCAGCTTGCCGATCGAAGAGAACGCTTCCCCGTGCTGCAACAGCTCGATATCCGCTCCCAATAGCAGAGCCAATGTTTGACCGCTACGATGGGCCAAATGCATGAATGCGGACGAGATCGCGAATCCGACCTCGAGACAGTGCTCCCACGATTCCGAGCCTTTTTCCTCCAATTCCGCGAATACGGCAGCAAGCTTCTCCTCCGCCGCATCCCATCGCCCGGCCTCCAGCAAGTTAATGAGAACGGGCGGCCGATAGATGACGTCCAGTGCGCTTAGCGCAGAAGTTTGTTCCGCGCGGTCGACTTTCATGACGAATTCACGTTCGTCCCCGACGATTCGGCGGAAGTAGGACGTCGCCCGGCGATATTGCGTCTGCAGTTGCTCCGGGAACCGGAACAGCTCGGTGACGACGACGGATAGCGACCCCTTCAGAAACTGCTTCACCTTCGATTGAACCTGCATGGACAGCTTCTCGAGCAATATATCCTGTCGGTCAATGTCGTATTCGTTCTTAAGCTGAAGGAGGAACGCCAAATAGCCGTGCTCCTCCTTCACGCTCCACACTTCCATGAATTCGCCGAATATCTCCTCGGCGATATTCGTTATCGCATACTCCAGCAACGGTTGTCCGTTGTTCCGGTAGGGATCGAATTCGTCCTCTAACCGCACGAGCGCGAGCGCGCAATGTCCGTCGCGGAACGGGAGCGCGTAATTGTCTAGCTTGCGCGTCCATTCCTCCACGGACATCCTCTCGCCCCTGAACGCGCTAAGAAGCAATTGCCCGCGCAAGAGCGGCAAGTTCTCGCGCAAAGTAAATTGCGTCCGTTCATGGGAGCTGACGCTTTCCCATTCCGCCTTAGATTGCTCGATCGCCGCCCGCACCGCGCCGAACAACTCGTCGTCGGTCGGCGGCTTGAGCAAGTAGTCGACCGCGTGATTCCGTACGGCTTCCTTCGCATAGTCGAAGTCGGCGTGACCGGATAAAATGATGCATTTGATCCGTTTGTCGTGCTCCCTGACTTTCTCGATAAGCTCGATCCCCGTCATCTCCGGCATGAGAATATCCGAGATTACGATATCGATCGGGTGCGTGCCGATAATCTGCAACGCCTCTCGCGCGGAGTAGGCTTTATGGACGTGCTCGATTCCTAACGTATGCCACGGCTTGTGCATGGACAAGTTGTCCACCCAGTGGGCTTCGTCGTCTACGATGATCATTTGCATGGGAAGGCCCCCCCTTGTCGCGGTAATAGTAGTTTTACGCTTCGTCTTTCGGAATTTCCCAGACGACTTCCGTACGGAATCCCCCGAGCGACGACTGTGCGAAGAAAAGGGAGGATTGTTCGCCGAACCGGTGAATAACGCGCTGGTTCGTGTTCCACAAACCGCAGCCCATCTCTTCCTGCAACGGTCCCCGCATCTTCTGATTCAGTTGCTCCTGCTGCTCCTGGTTCATACCCGGACCGTCGTCGTCGACGAAAATCCGGCAAAAGCCGCCCGACATCTCGCCGGTAATGCGAATTTCGCCCGAGGAATAGGAATTCCCTACGCCGTGGATGATCGCGTTCTCGACAAGAGGCTGCAGCATGAGTCGCGGGACTTGCTGGCGAAGCATCTCTTCGGGAATGTCGATGGAATAATGGATTCTGCCGTTGCGCAGCTTCTGGATGTCCAAATAATTGACGATCAGCTTGATTTCGTCCCCGAGACTCGCCGTAGGTCGTTCCATCCGCGTAATGTAGCGATAATAAGAGCTTAAATTGTAGCCCATCGTAACGACGGCTTCCTCGTCCTTCATCTGCGCCATATTGATCATATAACCCAGGCAGTTGTACAGAAAATGAGGATTGATCTGCGCTTGAAGCTGCTTCATCGTCGCTTCCTGGGCGCGCAGTCTCTCGTTAAGCACGTTATCGATCAGGCTCTCGATCTGCCGGGACATATCGTTGAACCGGTAGAACAAGAAAGTGAATTCGTTGTTCGCCTTGGCGTCTATACGCGCCGAGAAGTCGCCTCGCTGAACTTTCTGCAAGCCCCGGATCAACTTGAGAATCGGGCGTTGAACGTCGCGATAGAGCAAGACGGAAATGAAAATCCCGATCACGAGCAGCAACACCATCGACAAGTAAAAGAGGTTCCGGCTGGTCGAGATCGGACCGAGAATTTGATCCAGCGGCACGAGATCGACGAGGTACCAATTCAGCAACGGCGATTTCACGAGGCTTACCAGATAGCTCTGCCCGTTCAACCGAATCGTCTTCTGCATCGTGTCTTCCAACGACTGCCCGTCCAAGTAGCCGGTTAGTTCCAAGGCGAGTTCGGCAGACGCGCTGCGGTTCAGGATCGGCGCTTCGCCTTTATAGTAGAATAAGGGATCGCCTTGTCCGCCTTCCTTATACGTATCGAGCATATTTTGTATGTTCGACTCTCCGAAGCTAGCTTGAACGATCAGGTTGCTCCCCTTAAGCTCGTTCTGCTGTCCGAAGGAGTCGGTATAAAACCAGTGAAAAGCTTTCCCCGTGCCGGAAACAGGCGTCTCTCCGTCGCCGTAAGTCCAAATGCCGGACATGTTGCGCTTCAAGTAAGCCTCATCGTAAGCGATGTTCGTATCGGAATTGGATATGGCCTCTTGGTGGAGCTGAGAATAGACCGTGAACTCGACCGGCCAGATGTTCACGATACCGGACTGCAACGCCATTTTCTCCTGAACCATGTACTTCGTCTGCATCCGGTCGTATTGGTCGTCCCATATGTTGAGCCCGTTAAACTTCTGGACGTTCGGATCTCTTGAGAAAGTAAAGACGAAATCCATCGTCTGGTTGATCCGCGAATCAATCTGGTTGGATAAAAAAGATAGCTGTTTAATGTTCGACGCCCGTATTTCTTTGCTGATTACGCGGTTCGTGACATTGTTGGAATAGGCAAACATAATGCCTATCGGAATGAGAAGGATAACAATCAGTCCCGTATATTTGGCGATAAGGCTTATTTTCACCGGCCTTCTCCTGTTATGCAATGCCAGTCCTCTTCTTGCATTCATTCGATCCATTCCCCCCAGACGATGTCCCTAACAAAACCCTATCGATCCTAACAATGTCTTATAGTTAGACCGCCTGCCCGATTGCTACTATAGTTCAATAAGGGTTCTACCTATACAAAAGACTATTATACCTAGACGGGAGAGAGCTATGGAAGCAAATACGAAAGAACGACTCAAATTCACGAAATGGCGGCGGGCGGACGCGAACCGCGGCTACAAGCAACCATGGATGCTTCACTTGATGGTATTGCCGGCTGCCCTGTTGGTTCTCGTCTTCTCCTATGTCCCGATGTCGGGCATTATAATGGCGTTCCAAGATTACAAAGCCCGGCTCGGGTTCGTTCATTCGCCGTGGGTAGGATTCAAGCACTTCCACTACATGTTTTCGAACGACTACTTCATGAAAATCACGGCGAACACCCTCATCTTCGCCTGCTCGAAAATCGTTATGAATTTGATCATCCCGTTCCTGTTCGCGCTGTTGCTCAACGAGGTTCGCAACATGGGGCTGAAGCGGTCGATCCAAACGCTCGTCTACTTGCCCCATTTTCTATCGTGGGTCACGCTGTCCGGCATTCTAATCGATCTGCTAGGACAGACGGGGATCGTCAATCAGATGCTCTCGAACGTGTTCGGGATGAAACCGATTTTTTTCCTGGGCGACGGAACGTGGTTCCGAATTACTATCGTCACCAGCGACGTCTGGAAAGAGTTCGGGTTCAACACGATTATTTTCCTCGCGGCGCTCTCCGGCATTAACCCCGCGCTGTACGAAGCAGCCGAAGTCGACGGCGCATCCCGCTGGAAGCAGACGCTGAACATTACGATGCCTTCGTTGTTGCCGATCCTGATCGTCGTCGCGACGCTGGCGATGGGCAACGTCTTGAACGCCAACTTCGACCAAGTGTTCAACCTGTACAGCCCGATGATCTACCAACAGGGCGATATTATCGATACGTTCGTCTACCGCGAAGGCTTGTTGAGCGGACAATTCAGCTTCGCTACGGCCGTCGGCTTGTTCAAGTCGGTCATCAGCTTAGTCTTGATCGTCTTCTCGTACCGTCTTGCCCACAAATTCGCAGGGTACCGGATTTTCTAGAAAGGGTGAAGCCTCGTGTATCACAAAACGTTAACCTACCGCGTGTTCAGCGTATTCAATAACGCGTTGCTGACGATTATCGCGATCGTCTGTCTATTGCCGATGTTCCATCTGCTAATGGTGTCCTTAAGCTCGAGCGCCGCGGCGAACGGCGGGCTCGTCACGTTCTGGCCGAAGGGGCTCACGTTCGAGGCATACGAGAAGACGTTCCGGAACACGAACTTCCTCGCGTCTCTCTGGGTATCCGTACAGCGGACGATAATCGGCACGGTGCTAGGCATGATGGTCAACGCGATAGCGGCGTACGCTTTATCCAAGGAAACCCACGTGTTCCGCGCGCGAAACGCCTATCTTTGGTACTTCGTCGTCACTATGCTGTTCAGCGGCGGCCTCATTCCGGGCTATATTCTTATTCTTAAGCTGCATCTGATCAATAACTTGTTCGCGTTGATCTTGCCGGGATTGGTCACCGTATACAATATCATCTTGCTCTTGAACTTCTTCCGTTCGGTGCCGAAGGAGCTGGAAGAGGCGGCGTTCATCGACGGAGCAGGACATCTGCGCAGCTTCTTCTCCATCTACTTGCCGATCTCCATGCCTTCGCTTGCCACGGTCGGCTTGTTCACGATGGTCGGACATTGGAACGCGTACTTCGACGGCTTGATCTATATGAAAGATTCGGCGAAGCTGCCGCTCGCCAGCTTCATGCAGACGATCATCGTACAATCGGACATGACGAAGTTTGATCCGTCGGCTATCGTCAACTTGTCCCAGCGGACGCTGCGCGCTTCGCAGATCTTCATCGGGGCGCTGCCGATCTTGATCGTCTATCCGTTCCTGCAACGCTTCTTCGTTAAAGGCATCGTTATCGGAGCCGTGAAAGAATAGTCGAAGCATTCCCTACATGAAAGCCCTCGGAGATTAACTCCGAGGGCTTTTCGCTATTCCATTCATTTGACTAGGCGGAACGGAAGCGAAGCGTTATCCCTGCTGTTAGGCCCGACGAACGCGAGGAACGCGCCCGCATCACTGGCGTGGGACAGATCGGAATGATAGTATCGCAGCTGGCTTTCGTTCAATTCGAAGACGACTTCTTCGCTTTCTCCCGGCTGCAGCGCGACCTTGCGGAAGGCTTTCAGCTCTTTCACCGGACGGACGACCTCGCCCGACATATCGCGGACATAGAGCTGAACGGTTTCCTCGCCGGCGACGGCCCCCGTATTCGTCACCCGCACCGAGACGGAGAGCGATTGATCGGGCGTCATCGTATCCGAAGACAGCGCGGCTCCTTCGTATTCGAACGTCGCGTAGCCAAGTCCGAAACCGAACGGAAGCAACGGCGCGTTCGGAATGTCTAGGTACTGCGAGACGTAACGGACTTGCGCATCCGGCGCGCCTTGGGGACGTCCGGTATTATAGGCGTTGTAGTACACGGGCACTTGTCCGACGCTGAACGGGAACGACATCGTCAGTCGGCCCGAAGGGTTGGCATCTCCGAAGAGCAGGTCGGCGACGGCTTGTCCGCCTTCGGAGCCCGGGAACCACGCTTCGAGAACGGCGCTCGACTCCTCGAATACGCCGTGCAAATCCAGCGGGCGTCCGTTGAACAGGACGGCGACGATCGGTTTGCCCAGCGCCTTCGTGCGGCGAACGAGCTCTAGCTGGGCTAGCGGCAAGCGAATGTCCGCGCGGCATCCGGCTTCGCCGCTCATGTCGGAGTGCTCGCCGAGCGCAAGGACGATGACATCCGCGTCTTGCGCCGCTTGAACGACCTCTAGCCATTGTTGCTCCGTCGCCTCGGTCTCGATGCCGCAGCCTATGGCGACAGTCGTGTGGGAAGGCGCCGTTAGCTTGCCGCGTACGGCTTCGGATAGACGGACTACGGCATCTTGCGAGCCGGTCCACGACCAAGGGCCGAGCAGATCGCCGCTGCGGGCGAACGGACCGACGACCGCGACGCGTTGCGTCGGCTTGAGCGGCAGGACGCCGTCGTTCTTCAGCAGCACGGCGGATCGATGGGCAAGCTCGAGCGCGACCGCGCGGTGGGCGTCGCTGAACACGATCTCCGCCTCGCGCTCCGGATCGGCGGCGCGGTACGGGTTGTCGAATAAGCCAAGCTTGTCCTTCAATTGCAGGATGCGCATAACGGCTTCGTTGATTAGCGCCACATCGACTTCTCCGCTTCGCACAAGGTCGGACAGGTGCTTCGTATAACAAGAGGTCATCATCTCGATATCGACGCCGGCTACCATCGCCTTTAATGCCGCTTCCGACTCGTCGGCCGCGATTCCGTGCGCGATCAATTCCTTCACTGCACCCCAGTCGGAGATGAGCACGCCGTCGAAGCCCCATTCTTCCCGCAGCAGCTTGCGCATGAGCGGAGCGTTGCCGGTAGCAGGGATGCCGTCGACCGTATTGAAAGACGTCATGACCATCTCGCAGCCTTCGTCTAGCGCTGCCTTGTAGGCCGGCAAGTAGAACTCGCGAAGTTGCCGCTCCGATAGGTCGACGGTATTGTAGTCGCGTCCGGCTTCGGCCGCGCCGTAAGCGGCGAAGTGCTTCACGCATGCGGCGACGCGGTCGTAATCATGGGTCAGATCGGTTCCTTGGAAGCCGCGTACGAACGCCCGGGCAAACTCCGCGTTCAAGAAGGGATCTTCGCCAGTCGACTCCATTACCCTTCCCCATCGGGGATCGCGAACGAGATCGACCATCGGCGCATAGGTCACGTGAACGCCGGAGACGGACGCTTCTTTGGCTGCGATCTCCGCGCTACGCTCCGCGAGCTCCAGGTTCCAAGAGCATCCAATCGCGATCGGCACGGGGAATATCGTCTTGAAGCCGTGAACGATATCGGCCATCATAAGTAAGGGAATGCCGAGGCGATTGTTCTCTAGATGTTTGCGCTGGACGTTGATCGTCTCTTGCGCACCGGCCATGCCGAGTACCGATCCGGCGTTATGAACCGTATTCTCGGTAATGCCGAGCGAGGCCATCGGACCGGTAATAAGGCCTGTTTCCGAAGCCCCTTCGAAGAAGGGAACGGCAAGCTGGATTAACTGATCGATCTTCTCTTCTAACGTCATGCGTTCAAGATAGACGTGCAAGGGGAGCTTCTCCCCTGTTGGCGCAAGGTTGCCGGTGATAGGCGTGGGCATGATAGGCGTACCTTCTCTCTTAGGTGTTAGCAATCCGTCGAAACGTTTCTACAATAATTATAAATCCACCGTCCATACACGTCAAACTTCATTTTTAGTTGTAAATAGCTCGTGTTTCCTATAAATTATAAACGCGGCATGTCGAATCGCGGGAATTCAAACGTTTCGATTAAGTGCGGGACGAATAGAACGGAACAAGGTGGTTGTTTCGTGGTCAGCATTAAGGATATTGCCAAGAAGGCGGGAGTGTCCATATCGACGGTGTCCTACGCGCTGAACGGCAGCGATCGGATCATGAAGGAGACAGCGGAGCGCATTACTTCCATTGCCAACGAGATGGGTTACGTGCCCAATGGGGCGGCCCGGATGCTGAAGAAGCGGGAGTCTATGCTTATCGGTATTTTCATAACCGATTACTACGGTCACTTCTACGGCGATTTGCTTCAAGGGGCGAAGGAGGAGCTCAATCGGAGGGGTTACGATCTCATCGTCTGCAGCGGGCAACGGTCGCATCGGATGATTCCGGAGAGAACGTTCGACGGCGCCATTATTCTCGACGCGGCGTTCCCCGACGCGGAGCTGCTCGAATACGCGAACCGCGGCCATAAGCTGGTCGTGCTGGACCGGGAGCTGCACCATCCCCGGATCAACCAGGTGCTGTTGGACAACAGAGCAGGAGCGACGCTTGCCGTGGAGCACTTATTGTCCCATGGCTTGGAGCGAATCTATGCCGTAAGCGGACCGGAAAGCTCCTATGACGCCCGGCAACGGATGCGTGCCGTTAGGCAAGCGATCGAACGGGCGCCTCATGCGAGCTTAACGGAAATACCGGGGTCTTTCGATAAGGCATCGGGCTTCGCGGCCGGGTCCCTAATCGCACAGGAATACGATCGTCCGGCGGGCGTCTTCTGTCTGAACGACGAGATGGCCGTAGGACTGTTCGACTATATCGAGACCCATACCTCCCTCGTAGTCGGTAAGCATATTCATCTGATCGGCTTCGATAATATCGAGCTGTCGCGATATTTGCGTCCAAGACTCGCCACGATCGACTACTCGATGCGCAAGTGGGGAGCTCTCTCCGCCGAACAGCTGCTGAAGATGCTCGGCGGAGAGGCCGTCGAGACCGAGCGAATCTACGTCAGGCTAATCAACGGAGACTCGGTGAAGCCGATATGAAATAAAAAAAGCTCCCCAGCCTAACGGCCGGAAGAGCTTGCTTTGCGATTGATGAATAATTTATAACCGACGCCGCGGATCGATTCGATCTGCACCGTCTGCTGGTTCAGCTCCAGCTTCTTGCGCAGCGAGCTGACGTGAACGTCGACCGTTCGCTGACCGCCGATATAATCGAAGCCCCATACGACGTTCATCAGATCGTCCCGGGTAATGACGATGCCCGGCCGCTCGGCCAAGTAAAGGAGCACTTCGAATTCCTTCGGACGCAATGTGATCCATTGGCCGTTCAGAAACACTTCGTATTTGTCCGGATAAATTTGAAGATCGCCTAACGTAATGATTTTCTCGCCGTTCGCGGATTTCGCGGGTTTGTTATCCTCGTTGCGCGATCTGCGAAGCACGGCCGAAGTGCGCGCGAGCAGCTCCGCTACGCCGAACGGCTTCGTGATGTAGTCGTCCGCGCCTAGCTTAAGACCTTGCACGACTTCCTCTTCGGCGTTTTTCGCGGTCAGAATAATAACCGGCGTCTTTACTCCGTTTTGGCGCAGCTTTTGCAGTACCTCGAATCCGTTCATCCCGGGAAGCATCAAATCCAGAAAAATAACGGCAAACGCTTCATGTATCGCCCGATGCAGTCCTTCCGCTCCGTTACCTACCACTTCCGTCTCGTATCCCTCTTGAGAGAGATTGTAAGTCACGAGACGGGCAAGCGTCGGCTCGTCCTCAATGATCAACACTTTGTCCGACATGAGTACCTCCGGTCTAGCAGGCTGCCCCGCATCTATTACTTGTTATGTTAGTTTTATCATATCCATGTAAACGGAACACCAATAAAGTGTTAACGGAATGTAAACGTTTTGCCAGGATCACTGATGCAGCATCGGAAGCTCCATAATGAATCGCGAGCCGACCCCTACCGTGCTTTCCACCCGGATCGTCCCGTTGTGCAGCTCGACGAGATGTTTAACGATCGACAGCCCGAGACCGGTTCCCCCCGAGCTGCGGGAACGCGCCTTATCCACGCGGTAAAACCGTTCGAAGATCCGCTGCATGTCTTTCTTCGGAATGCCGATGCCCGTATCCGATACCGTAATCCGTACGATATCCGAGTCTTCTCCATCTTCTCCGGCGACGAACTCCGCGCGCACCTTCACCATGCCGCCTTCCGGCGTATAGTTAATGCCGTTTTGCATCAAATTCATGACCATCTGTCCGAGACGATCCTCGTCCGCCTCCAAGAACAACTCCGGCTCCGACTGCACGTCGAGCGTAATCGACTTCTTGGCCGCATCCGCGTATAACAATTCCGTCATTCGGTTGAGAAAATGCGGTATGTCGATCGGCGAAAATTGCAGCGGCGAACGACGGGACTCGATCTTCGACAGCTCCAAAATGTCTCCGATAAGCCGGTTGAGCCGATCGCTCTCTTCGTTAATGATCGTGAGGAACGATATTGCCGTGTCCCGATCGTCCATCGCGCCCGACAACAGCGTCTCAGCGAACCCTTTGACCGCGGCCACCGGCGTCTTCAGCTCGTGCGAAACGTTCGCGACGAACTCGCTGCGCATGTTTTCCAGCCTGCGAATCGCGGTAATGTCCTGCATAACGAGCAATAACCCCGGTTCTTCTTCGCCGCTCATCGTCATCGGCACGAGACCGATCCGGAGCAGTCTTTCCTCCGGATAGTACACCGTCAGCTCTTCGTGCACCAATTCCGGCATGTTGAGTCCATCGCGAATTAAGTTAAGCAACTCATAATGATAGCGGATTTCCGAATAACTCCTGCCGACTCTTTCGCGCGCCGAACTGCCGAGCAAGAGCTCAGCCTGTTGGTTATACAGCGTAATGCGCCCATCGTGTCCGATCATGACGACGCCGCTGGTCATGTTGTCGAGCACGCTTTGCAGTCTCGCGCCGTTCTGGCGAATTTCGTCGAGTTGCCCTTGCAAGCTGCCCGCCATCGCGTTCAAGGTGCGCCCGAGCTCTCCGATCTCGTCCTTGCCGCCTTCCGGCACGCGAATCGCATAGTCCATGTTCGCGATGCGCTTCGCTACGGACGTCATCTTCTCGAGCGGACGCGTTACGCTAAGCGCCACGCGGTAACTTACGATCGCAGCAAGCACGAATAAGAAGAACAAGCCGAAAACGAGCGCTAGCCACATTTTGTTCAGGCTTCCCTCGACATCGCTTAGGCTCATGGCAAGCCGGATGACGCCGTGCTTTCCGTCAGCGTCTTTCACGGAAGACGTTATAGCGACATACAGCATGTTCATCTTCAACGTGTCGCTATACCGCTTACTGCTGCCCGTCCCGGTTGCTATCGCTTCCGCGACTTCCTTGCGGGTAAGATGGTTATCCATGGTCTGGGGGAGATGATCGGAATCGCCCATCACGACGCCATCCGCGCGTATGTAGGTAACGCGCATGCCGGCGATCACCTTGAATCGCTGCGCTAAGCTTTGTAAGTAGACGCTCTGCGACGACTGATCGCCGTCGGTTGGCCAAGGAGCCATCGCGTCCAATACGCGCAGCTCCCTGATCATGTGATCCTCCAGCGCGGCTTGATGGTTCCTCGTATACGTGTTCCCGGTCAGAATGCCCGCCGCTAATACGGAGAGTCCGATCAGAAGCATGAAGAGCGCGGTAAGCTTCCAGCGAAATTTAGTCATGGCCTGCGGGCTTCTCCTTCAATAGACGACTTACGTTCGATTAACCGGTTTAGACGAATACCGGGTCTTTGAATTGCGCGAGCTTCTCTCTCGAGTCTTTGTCGACGTCCGCATGCAGGCTATTGCCGTGCGCGTCCATCGTGACGATCGCCGCGAAACCTTCGACCTGCAAATGCCACATCGCTTCCGGAATGCCGAATTCCATGAAATCTACGCCATTCACTTGCTTAATGCACTCCGCATAATATTGCGCCGCGCCGCCTACCGCATTCAAATATACGCCGCCATGCTCTTGCAGCGCCTTCAACGTCTTCGGTCCCATGCCGCCTTTGCCGATCACCGCGCGGATGCCGAACTTACGCATAATGTCGCCTTGGTAAGGCTCCTCGCGAATGCTCGTTGTCGGCCCGGCCGCCTTAACGTGCCAGCCTGCTTCGTCCTTCAACATAACCGGTCCGCAGTGGTAGATTACGCCGCCCGTCAGATCGATCGGCGCGTCGTGATCCATCAAATGCTTATGGAGCGCATCCCGTCCGGTATGCATTTCGCCGTTCAGAATGACGACGTCGCCGACTTTCAAGCCGCGCACGTCTTCTTCCGTCAAAGGCATTTGCAGCACGATCTCGCGTCGCTCGGTCGGAGCGGCGGATGCTTCTGCTGCATTCTCGGATACGGCCGTCGCATTCATCGGAACCGAGGATCCGCCTTCGTATACCCAGCTCTTAATCTCGTGAGTTTCCCCGTCGAGCACGACGCCTTGACGGCGATAAGCCCAGCAGTTGTAGGCGACGGACACGAAGAAGCTGGCCGGCAACCGGTTGTTCACGCCGACTTTGCAGCCGAGCAGCGTTACGTTGCCGCCGAAGCCCATCGTCCCGATGCCTAGCTGGTTCGCTTTGTCCATAATATAGGCTTCCAACTGAGCGAGCTCGGGAATCGGATTCACGTCTTCGACGTGGCGGAACAGCTGCTGCTTCGCCAGCTCGTAGCCGGTCGTCCGGTCGCCGCCGATGCCTACGCCGATGAAGCCCGCGCTGCAGCCTTGACCTTGCGCCTGGTACACCGCATGGAGTACGCATTTGCGAATGCCGTCGAGATCGCGGCCAGCTTTGCCGAGTCCTTCGATCTCGCAAGGCAGGCTGTATTGGATGTTCTTATTCTCGCAGCCGCCGCCCTTCAGGATGAGGCGCACGTCGACTTCGTCTTTCTCCCACTGCTCGAAGTGGATGACCGGCGTACCCGGTCCGAGGTTATCTCCCGAGTTGCCGCCCGTCAACGAATCGACGGAGTTCGTGCGCAGCTTGCCGTCTTTGGTCGCTCTCGCGATCGCGCTCCGGATTTCCTTGCGCATAACAATTTGGTTCGCGCCTACCGGCGTGTGCACGACGAACGTCGGCATTCCTGTATCCTGGCAGATCGGGGAGACGTTGCACTCCGCCATATCGATATTCTGAGCAATGGTCGTAAGCGACAAACCCGCGCGCGTCGCGCTGTCTTCCTTCTCCCGAGCCGCCGCGATCGTGCGACGGACGTCCGCCGGAAGGTTCGTGGACGTTTCGACGATGAGTTTATAAATGCTTTCTTCGAAAATAGACATAATAGGTAAAGCTCTCCTCTCTAGTCGTTGCTTCTCTGTAATACTATAATAGCATATAGACACGGTTTAGGAGAAAAGGAGTCCATCCGCCATGAACCATTATCTGGCCTATCTCTATCGCCTGCAACATATCGAACGCTGGAGCCTAATGCGCAACACGACCTCGGAAAATGTCGCCGAGCACTCGTTTCACGTAGCGCTGTTGGCCCATTCTTTGTGCACCATTTCTCGGGAAATATTCGGCCGCGACGTCAATCCCGACGAAGTTGTCGCATACGCCCTCTTCCATGATGCCACGGAAGTGATTACGGGAGATATTCCGACGCCGGTGAAGCACCATAACCCTCGTATTCTCGCTAATTTCCGCGAAATCGAGGACTTGGCCGCGGAGAGGCTCGTCGCTACCGTCCCTCCCGAGCTACGTCATGTGTACGCGCCATTGATCTCGCGCAAGCCCGACAATCCGGAGCTTGCTAAAATCCTTAAAGCCGCAGACCTGCTCGATGCTTACTTGAAGTGCATCAGCGAGACGTCCGCCGGCAACAAGGAATTCGCGACCGCTCGTCGCCAGAGCGAAGAGAAGCTGCGGAAGCTCGACCTGCCCGAAGTGGAATGGTTTCTCATGCATCTCGCCCCGAGCTTCGAGCGCACGATCGACGAGTTGGCGGAGGACTATTAATTGGCTACGGTTAACATTAGGTAATAGCGTTATCCCATCACCTTATTCGCATTGCCGCACACCATTTCGACAGAATAGCGTTTTTCGATAGCACTATCGTATCGATTTACCCGCCAACAGTCACATAAATGAGCACATAACGTTATCCCATCACCTTATTCACTTCACAATGCGCCCATTCCACGGAATAAAGTTATGCCATAACGCTATTTGACGATTGCCTCAACATACGGAAAGGGGCTGACTCAAAAGTGACCAAAATTCACTTGTAGAGACAGCTCATTCTAAGAAATCAACGCAAAAAATAAAAATGAGGATGGAGCAGGGTTTATATCTGCTCCATCTTCATTTTGTTTTGGTCTATTGCAGCCTTCTTAAGTAGATTGTGGGCAAGCGAAAGCCAACCTACTTCTAAGCTTACCTTTGGCAAGCCGCGAAGCAGGAAGCGTCGGAAGCTCCGGTTACTCTTCACTTGTCCGAACACACTTCCCGGTTCAATCATCCGTCGAACCGATAGCGCGTATCCTTCTTCGCTTAGGAGTTTCTCTCGAACCTGTTGCTTATATCGCATGTACCGCAAGCTTACTTTGATTTCCCGATTACCTTGCGCTTTCGTACAGGATTTCAACGGGCAACCTTCACAGCTCGTACTGCGGTAATGACGGTGCTGAATTTCAAATCCGCTCTCGGTCTTTCCCTTGCTTTCATAACGGAATACGAGCATTCGCCCTGCCAGACACGTCCAAGTATCTTCGGCATCATTGTAGTCCCAGTTATCGATCTTGCTAATGTCATTCTGCCAATTCTTTGATTTTTCCTTATGATAAGTGCCGTACTTCACGAGTGCCTCTAGCTGTTCGCTTTCCAGGTAGGCGTAGTTTTCTTCGCCACCATACCCTGCATCTGCAATAACGGTGCCGGGCAGTCTGCCGAGTGCAGCTTTGACTTTCTCCACGTGAGGCTTGAGGCAACGTGTATCCGTAGGGCGTTGGTGAAGGCTGTAGCCGACTATGAACTGATTTTCAGTGCCGATTTGCACATTGTATCCGGGCTTAAGCTGGCCATTAAGCATATGATCTTCTTTCATCCGCATGAACGTGGCGTCAGGATCCGTCTTGCTGAAGCTGTTCCGGTCTCCGAGAACCGCTTGCTGGTCTTCGTACTTCTGTAACCGGGGCAGCAAATCTTTACGCAACTCGCGAACCGCTTTCTTGAGCGGCTTGTCTTTGGGCTGCTCATGCAGCTTGTCTTCCAGTCGCTTGACAGCGGCTTCGAGTTTTTCACTCGTGAGGCTTGTTGATTCGCCGAGCTCGGGTAAGTCTAGCCCACGATGTTCTTGCTCGTCCATCTTTTCAGCTTCTTCTATAGCCGAGAACAACGTCTGGACTTTCTCTTGCAGCTTGGCTTTCTGCTTCACGACGGCTCTTCCCTAAACAAACGTGTCCTTGTTGGCGTTGGCCTCGATCTTGGTGCCGTCCATAAAGTAGTGCTCAAGCTGAACGTACTTCTCGTCGGCGAGAAATTGGAGTACAGCGGTGAACACGGTCTCTAGAACCACTTTCATTCGCTCGGATCGAAACCGATTAATGGTGCGAAAGTCCGGCCGTTGTCTGCCGGCAATCCACCTGAACATGACGTTCTCCCGGAAGGCTTTGGCGATTTGGCGAGAAGAATATATACGCTGAGTGTAGGCGTAGATGATGACTTAAGTGAAGCCAATAAACTTTGCTTTAGGTGAAGCCGACATCGGATAGTGTGAAGATTCCTGATAAGGTGATGGTGTCTTTCTGTAACTTGGCTCAACTGGTTAATGAATTGTTAAACCCAATCAGAAACAGAAATTAAAACGGCAACCAATGGTTGCCGTTTTTCCATATTTCCCAATCCCACAGCTAACTCCACACTAGTGTATGTATTATTTATTTGAATAACAGTTCAAGCGTTTTTAAATCATCATGATCCGATGATGGGTGATTCCAATAATCATTAACCAATTGATCAAATGTAACAAAACAACTTTCGTCAAAATTCATCTTAATAAAGTAATCCTTTGTATTGAAGGCGTCTTGTTCTAAAATGTAATTCTTCGGCAAGTGAAACTTTCTATCCTTACCATTATCGATATCAGATATGGCTTCTTGAATATCTTTAAATAGAGCCATTTCCATATGATATTGATTATTGTTTAAAAAAATAGTGCCCATGTCCTTTTGGAAGTTCTGAAGTTGTGACTGATATGAATCGTTAATCAAAGTTCCGATTTTATTTTTACCGTATTTAAACCCCAAAGCGGTAAATAGCATATAAAAATTCTTTAGTATGATCTCAGGCGAGTTATTTGGGGTTTTTTTAATTGTATAAGTAACCGCCATTCTATGTTCTGCAAATTGACCATACCTGTCCAATAATATATACAATGACGTTCTATCGAATAACTGCAGATCACGAAAAATCTCAACAGATTTAAACAAGTTGCCTTTTAATAAATACAAAACACCATTGATATACTGTACAGCTTTCTTTTCTTCCAATAGTTTTTTAGATTTTTTGAGAAAGCGTTTAATATATTCTTCATTAAAATTTATATATTCATCGAGTAATCCAGCTTTAATGATTACAGGATCAGTTTGAACTACATAGCTTTGGTAAAAATCCCGCAATAACTCATAATGTTGTTTTTCATTTCTGTCATTTTCAACTCTAGATTTTAGATATTGATATTTATCCCGATCAAAATTTTCAAATTCATCAAATCTCTTTTTAATAACTTGAGTTGAATTCAAGGTGTTTATTTTGTGCTTGTCCAATAACTGTACAAGAAGTGAACCGTCAATTAACTCAATATTTTTGTTATTAGCAAATTCAATCGCCTTTTCAGTGAACGTTGAATTTGTTATTACAATCCCTTTATTAGCATTCTCGCTTAACACAACCCCATATAAGTCCCTTATCACTGGCTCTCCAATAGAAGCATTCCATCGTTTACACTGTACAAGATACTTACCTTTAAAAATTGGCTCTTTTGAATAAGCAATTAAATCTATACCCCCGTCTCCTGATAGGGGAGTCATCTCAACTGAAAATCCCATGTTTTTTAAAAGATTAGAAATAAGCATTTCAAATTCATATCCGTCCATTGTATGTATGCTCACATAATTCACCTCTGAAATTCTCGGTCGTAAGATGCCCCTCTAACAAAAGAAATGGGCAATTATATTTTACCATCTTAAAGGTTTGATTGATATTTATTTACGCATTTATCGACTCACCTTTAAATATTTTGGAGAATTTTGTATATTTGATATGTGGGAATCTTGTCTTGCATAGCGTGGGATCTGTGCCATTTTACTTATAGAACTTTATCAGGGAGGTATCTTATGTTTCTTAGCGATAACCCGATCATGAGAGAAAATGAAGATTTACTAGATAGGAAGAAGTTCTCTGCCCATTTAGCAATAGCTATCTGTGAGTGGAAAGACAAAGAAAGTCTTGTCATAGCTCTTAATGGTGAATGGGGTGTCGGAAAGACTTCGATCATTAATATTGCTTTATCACAAATTAAAACCATCAATACAGATGATTTTCCAACAATAGTTTCGTTCAATCCATGGATCTATTCTGATTTAAACAGTATAACTTCTCATTTTTTCGGTGAAATTTCAAAAGAACTTGAAATTCAGAACCAAACAGCCAAAGATAAAAAAATTGCCCATAAATTAAAGTTATATGCGAGTCTGCTCAATGTATTTCCTGAGAAAAATATTATCAAATCAAGTTATGATAAATTCGTAATAGGTTTGGGTCTCGCGGGCATATCAGTAAGTTCAATAGCCGATTGGCTCAACATTAATAATAAGACTTTACGGTTGATACTATTCGTTGGGGGAGCCGCTCTTTTATTTAAACAGGTTGCTCAAAGTTTTCTTAGCAAACTGTCTGTATATTACGAAGGAAAATCAAAATTTAGCAATCCAACTGCATTAGATCTAAAAAAAGAAATTACTGCCGAGTTAGCAGAACGCAATAAAAAATTGGTCATTATTATTGACGATATTGATAGATTAACAAACGGAGAAATAAAAGAGATATTCCGCTTGATTAAAGTAAATGCCGACTTTCCTAATACCATATATTTATTATCATTCGATAGACACGTTGTTGAATTAAGTCTAGATAATTCTCTAGGGGTTTCAGGATCGAAATATCTAGAAAAAATCATTCAAGTCACTTTTGATATTCCTGAAGCAAGAACCGTCGATGTACACAAGTATCTCTTTATGCATTTAGATCGAATTTTATCTACTTTACCTTCCTCTGTAGAAAAATTCTTTTCTTCCGAAAGTGCCTATTGGGGCAACATATTTCATTCTGGAGTAAGGCAGTACCTTAAAAATTTAAGAACCGTCAAACGTTATATTAGCAGTCTTGAATTCAACATTTCACAAATGTATACAGGTGAAACGATTGAAATTAATCCCGTAGATTTTATTGCTATTGAATGCATAAGAATCTTCGAACCAGGATTCTATAATTTTATGAGACAAAACAAAGATTTATTTACATCCACCAGATCAGAATATAATTCTCGGAATGATACTCAAAGACAAACCTCTATCGTAAACGCGTTAACAAGCCAAGCAGTGACCAATTCGGATACTTTGACCGAATTAATTAAACAATTATTCCCTCAGCTCCAAGGCGTTATAGAGAATGGTAATTCCTCGTACGGTTACTCATGGATATCTGGCTGGACAAAAGAACTTAGAGTATGCTCACCAACGCATTTTGACAGTTATTTTGCTTATCTACCCAAAGGATCGAGTGAACAGATAAGTCAATTTGAATTAGAGTCTGCAATGCAGAAAATCAGAGATAGGAATGAATTTGAATCAGAATTACAATGCTACATTGCAAACGGAAAGATTCGAGAACTGCTTGGTTTATTTCAAGACTACACGGATGATGAAACCAAGTTCCCCACTCAATATTTTGAAAATATCATTGTCCCACTTCTTGATATCACTGATTCTCTTCCTAGCGAAAGAAAAGGAATGGCAGATTTCGGTTCAGATTGGGACGTTATGCGTGTAATTTATCAATTACTAAAGAGAGAAAACAATAAAGAATTAAATTATACTCTACTGCGTGATGCAGTTAATCAATCTAGTTCGCTATATGCTATATTCCTCAAAATATCAACGGAGTCTCCTTCCAATCAAAATAGCAAAATAAAATTGCTAACAGAGGAACACTTAGCAGATTTGAAGAAGCTATGCATCGAACGACTTAAGATACATACAAACGACAATGAACTATTAGAAAACAGCCATCTTTTGTACATATTGTACCGCTGGAAAGAATGGGATCAGTCAGATGATTTGAATTTATATATTAAGCGAATAGTTAGCGATGATGTTTCGTTATTAAAGTTTTTACAAAAGTATAGACATCATTCTCACGTCACGACAATGGGTGATTATGTATCAAGAAGCCTAATCACTTTTAACTTTACAAATCTAAGTGATTTGGTACCAGAAACTGATAAGATCAAACATAGGATTGAATCAATAAAATCAAGTACTAATCTGTATGACTCTTATAAAGAAGTTATTGATTCCTTCGTCACCAACTATGGAAAAGAACATGATAGGGACGATTGAGATTATTACGTAATTTGTGCAGACATATATTTATGTGCACTAATATAAAGTCTTTTCCTTCCTTTCTTCACAAGGATTTTGGAGTACTTTTCTAATATGTGCACCACAGTTTCATCTAGATAATACAGCGAAGTGTTTACGGGAGATATTCCGACGCCCGTAAAGCATCATAATCCGCGTATTCTCGCAAATTTTCGCGAAATCGAAAACTTGGCCGCGGAGAGGCTCGTCGCTACTGTCCCCCCGAGCTTCGTCATGTGTACGAGCCATTGATCGCTCGCAAACCAGACAATCCGGAGCTCGCCACAATTCTTAAAGCCGCAGACCTGCTGGATGCCTACTTGAAGTGCATCAGCGAGACGTCCGCCGGCAACAAAGAGTTCGCGACCGCTCGTCGCCAGAGCGAAGAGAAGCTGCGAAAGCTCGATCTGCCCGAAGTAAAATGGTTCCTCATGTATCTCGCCCCGAGCTTCGAGCGTACGATCGACGAATTGGCGGAAGACTATTAATTGGCTACGGTTAACATTAGGTAATAGCGTTATCCCATCACCTTATTCGCTTCACAATGCGCCCATCCAAGGTAATAAAGTTATGCCATAAGGCTATTTGACGATGCCTCAACATACGGAAAGCCCGGCTACAGTTAGCCGGGCTTTTAAGCATGAATTCGGCTAGCCTCAGAGCCTGCCCAGCCTAACGATCCGCATCAATTGCTCCGCGCGATCGCGCATCCACTCGTACGCATGGTCGACCGCTTCGCTCAGATTGCATGGACCGCTTACGATGGACATCGCCGCCGCGAGTCCGATCGCATCCATCTCGCGGGCGGACAGCCCGATCGATCCGCATAACGCCGCGACGGGAACGCCTTGCACCCTCGCTCTGCGACATAAGCCCGCCACCACTTTCCCCGACAGCGTCTGCGCGTCCAGTCTGCCTTCTCCCGTAATGATCAGATCCGCACCCGCGATCCGCTCGTCAAATCTGTAATAGTCTGCAAGCAATTCGCAGCCTGGCCTTAGCTCCGCCCCGAGAAACGCCAGCGCCCCGGCGCCCGTTCCGCCGGCCGCGCCCGCACCCGGCATTACGGCTACGTCGAATCCAAGCTGCCGCTTCACGACATCCGCGAACGTGCTAAGCGCCTCGTCCAATCGCCTAACATCGGCCTCCGTCGCACCCTTTTGCGGCCCGAACACGCGCGAAGCGCCATCGTCCCCGCATAACGCGTTGCGCACATCGGTCACGGCCGTCACCTTCGTCTCGGCAAGCCGCGGGTCAATGCTCGACAGGTCTATCGTTCGAAGGGCGCCAAGCGCATCTCCGCCGTCGGGCAACGGCAAGCCGGCCTCATCCAAAAACCGCACGCCGAGCGCCCGCATCATCCCCGTTCCGGCATCGTTAGTCGCGCTGCCTCCGAGCCCGAGCAACACGTTCCTATACCCGTCATCGAGACAACGAGCGATCAGTTGACCGGTGCCGTAAGTCGATGCGACGAGCGGATTGCGTTCCTGCTTAGACAGCAGCGTATGCCCGGACGCCTGAGCCAGCTCGACGACGGTGGTTATGCCGTCCGCCAGCACGCCGTAAGATGCTCGCACCTCGCGTCCAAGCGGATCGCGAACCGTTGCCTCGCGTATGCTGCCCCCGAGCGCGTACACCAAGCTTTCGATCGTTCCTTCTCCTCCGTCAGCCATCGGTAGCCGGACGATTTCCGTGTCAGGCGCTACGTTCAAGATGCCTTCCTCTATGGCTTGGCACGCTTGGGTCGCGGTCAGCGATCCTTTTAATGAATCCGGCGCAAGCACGATTCGCATGCGTAATCCCTCCGAACGCGTTAAGCGGTAATCTTCCGAACGACCCTATATTGCATGTAACCGGATACGCCGATTACGATCGCAAGCGCGGTAAACAGCGTTTCTCCATTCGTCGCGGTGAGCAGCCATCCACCGAGCAACGGACCGATACCTTTGGCCATTAGCACGCTCGCGCCGTTAACGGAGAAATAAAATCCGCGCTGTTCGGGCGGAGCCAATATCGACAACGTCTTCTGATAATGCGGTCCGTACAGCATCTCTCCGATCGTAAAGACGAATTCGGACAAAAAGAGCATCAGGACGACTTCGGAGTAGCCGTATCCGAGCGCAACGATCACGAGCAACGCATTCGAAGCTCCGATAACGATGCGCGACGCGATTGCTTCCGTCCTGCGGGCAATCCAAATTTGCAACAAAATGACCATAATGCCGTTAAAACTCAATAGCGCCGCGAACACCGATTTATAATGCTCGAACGACGTTTGCAGATGAATCGGCAACGTCGTCTCGACTTGCGCGTACAGCATTCCGATCGGCAGACCAAGCAACGTTAATTGGAGCAGCGGCTTATGCAGCGCCCACTTGAACTTCACTTGTGCCTTAGCTCGTTGCTTCCGATCTTTGTTGCCGAGCATCGGAGCGGTTTCCTTCAGCTTAATCGCCACGAGCAACGCGTAGAACACGAACATCCCCGCCGAAATGAGGAAGACGGCCGAAGCGTTCCATTTGAACATGAACAATCCGATAGCCGGTCCTACTGCCGCGCCAACGTTAAACGCCGTATGCATAAGAGCGAACACTTCCGCGCGCCGCTCCTCCGGCACCATATCGGTAATTTGCGCGTTCGCCGCAGGCATGTATAACGCCGACCCGATCCCGTTAACGATCGAGAACAACGCGTAATGCCATAATTCGTCCGAGAAAACATAGCCGAGCATACTGCACATCTGCAACAGCAGCGCAGCGAACATAATCGGCTTGCGCCCGTAACGGTCGCTTAGTCCGCCGCCCGTCCAGCTTACGATCATGCCGCAAAGCGGCTGCAGCGCCACGACGAGCATCGGCAGCATGACGGAGCCTTCCATTTTATCGAACAGGTAAAGCACCAGAAAAGGGCGAATCATAAATCCGGTAATGGTAGATAATGCCGTGCCGAGTACCCTGATCCAGATGCCAGCGTCATAACGTCCCATGAGGTTAACGATCTTGTTTGTCATGCCAAATATTATAGCACAGCACGTCCGTCCAAAAGTAAGCAAAAACCCCCGCTTACGCAAGGTGAACGGGGGTTGATTTACGTATTTATTTCAGCCAAGGGTTCGTCATGAACCAAATTTCAACGAGGAACAAAATGAATACGATAGCGCTGATCGTCTGTACTTTGCCGATCGATGAGCTCGCGCTTTGCGCGTTAGCCGAAGCAACGACGATACGTTTCAACGGTCCTTGAATGATGCCCGTCAACGCGCCGAGCGCGATGAAAATGACGCCGACCGTGATCATCCAAGATACGGCGTAGTCTTTCGCGTCCGAGTTCGACATCAAATATCCGCCGGTTAGCAGCTGCAAGACGAGCGCGTATTGACCGAGGCGGCCTGCGGACACTAGTCCACTAGCAAAACCTTCTTGCGCCGCTCCGGACAGCTGCTTGAATTTCCCGGCGATAAACGGCAATATCGCGTATATGCCCATTCCGACCGCACCGACGACATGCAAAAATAGCATCACTTTGTACATTACGAATCCCTCCAATAGTTAACAAACAAAGACAAGCTTAGTATACACAATTATGGGAATGAACAAAACCGTCAGCCGCATTGCTCATCAATCTGTCACCGGAAATGTGACAAAAAAAGAGAGCCCACGGGCTCTCTCCTTGAAAGTCGATCGCTTATGCTTTGTCGACGATTTGGATGACGCTGCGAACCGATTGCGCGGATTTCTCGAGCGCCGTTTTCTCTTCGTCGGTCAGGTCGAGCTCGATGACTTTCTCGATGCCGTCGCCCCCAAGCACGGCCAAAACGCCCATGAACAAATTGTCGTATCCGTACTCGCCTTGGAGAAGCGCGATAACCGGCAATATCCGTTTTTTGTCTTTGAGAACGGCTTCCGTCATTTGGACGAGCGAAGCCGCAGGCGCATAATACGCGCTGCCGTTGCCGAGCAGGTTGACGATCTCGCCTCCCCCGACGCGCGTCCGTTGCACGATCGCATCGATCTGGTCTTTCGGAAGCAGCTTCTCTACGGGAATGCCTCCGATCGAAGTGTAACGAACGAGCGGAACCATATCGTCTCCGTGACCGCCCATGACGACGCCGCGCACATCTTCCACGGATACGTTCAGCGCTTGCGCCAAAAACGTATTGTAGCGAGCCGTATCCAGAACGCCGGACTGGCCGATGACGCGGTTTTTAGGGAAGCCCAGCGCGTTGTACGCGACGTAAGTCATCGCGTCGACTGGGTTGGAGAGGATGATGACGTAGGCATTCGGACTTGTCGCCTTCACGTTCTCGCACACCGACTTAACGATTCCCGCGTTCGTGTTCACCAGGTCGTCGCGGCTCATGCCGGGCTTGCGCGCGATACCCGCGGTGATGATGACGACGTCGGAGTTCGCGGAATCCGCATAATCAGACGTGCCCACGATGTTGGAATCGATCCCTTGTACCGGCGTAGACTCAAGCATGTCTAGCGCTTTGCCTTTCGTCGGGTTTTCCATCTGCGGGATGTCGAGCAAGACGACGTCCCCAAGCTCTTTTTGCGCCAGCATAAGCGCGGTAGTCGCTCCCGTGAAGCCGGCTCCTACAACCGTAATTTTCGCACGTTTAATCGCCACCAGAATAGCCTCCTCATCCGCCGAACGGCGGAAAATGTCCTATCTCTTAGTTTACCGATTCTCGGCAAAAGAATGCCAAGCAGTACGCGATAACTGACTTAAAAAAAGCAAAAAGCTACAGTTAATCCGGTCGATGCAGCCTAGGCCAATCGTTCCAAATCATCTGTAGCTTCTTTGCACTTGCCCATCGAGCACTTCCCGTAGCCGGGAACCCGGCGCAGGGCACGCCACGAAGTAGGCGGTAGTTCACGCAGTTGACCTTCAAGCACTTCCCGAGTCGAGTAATCGACGAGGGTACGCCACGAAGTAGGCGGTAGTTCACGCACTTAAGCTTTTCCGGTACGCAGCCGATTTGCATCGGCCAAGAACCGGAAACGCGAGTCCCAGCACCAGCCAACCTCCCCTCCACCGCACTCCCGTAACTCCGAGGAACTTCGGGCAGGTGTCCAGAGGGCGGCAGCCCTTGGAGTCCCCCTTCCGGGGAAGGGGGATTTAGGGGGTTGGCGGAACCCGGGGGTCGTTAGGGGGCAGCCCCCTAACATTCCAAATTACATCTTCGCAATAACGTTATCAGCAAACGCCGAACACTTAACTTCGGTCGCGCCTTCCATCAAGCGAGCGAAGTCGTAAGTAACGACTTTCTCGTTAATCGAAGTTTCCAAGCCTTTGTAGATGAGGTCAGCCGCTTCTTGCCAGCCGAGATGCTCAAGCATCATAACGCCCGACAAGATTACGGAACCCGGGTTCACGACGTCTTTGTCCGCGTATTTAGGAGCCGTGCCGTGCGTAGCCTCGAAGATCGCGTGGCCGGTCAAGTAGTTGATGTTAGCGCCCGGTGCTATACCGATGCCGCCGACTTGCGCAGCAAGCGCGTCGGACAGGTAGTCGCCGTTCAAGTTCAACGTCGCAATGACGTCGAAGTCCGTAGGACGAGTCAGAACTTGTTGAAGCGCGATGTCCGCGATAGCGTCTTTGATCAGAATTTTGCCCGATTCCAAAGCCGCTTTTTGAGCCGCGTTAGCCGCTTCTTCGCCCTTCTCGGCTTTGATAGCGTCGTATTGGCCCCATGTGAACGTTTGGTCGGCGAACTCTTGCTCTGCGACTTCGTAGCCCCAGTTTTTGAACGCGCCTTCCGTGTACTTCATGATGTTGCCTTTGTGAACGAGCGTAACGGATTTGCGGTCGTGCTTGATTGCGTATTCGATAGCCGCGCGAACAAGACGCTTGGAGCCTTCCGCGGATACCGGCTTAATGCCGATACCGGACGTTTCAGGGAAACGGATTTTGTTGACGCCCATTTCCTTTTGCAGGAACTCAAGCACTTTCTTCACTTGCTCGGAACCGGATTGGTACTCGATGCCCGCATAGATGTCTTCCGTGTTTTCGCGGAAAATAACCATGTCGACAAGCTCCGGGCGTTTAACCGGGGAAGGCACGCCGTCGAAGTAACGAACGGGACGCAAGCAGACGTACAGGTCGAGCTCTTGGCGAAGCGCAACGTTCAACGAACGGATACCGCCGCCGATTGGCGTCGTCAATGGACCTTTGATCGCGATGATCAATTCGCGGATTGCCGTAAGCGTGTCAGCAGGCAACCACTCGCCGTAAGTATTGTAGGCTTTTTCGCCGGCGAACACTTCGTACCAAGCGATTTGTTTTTCGCCTTTGTAGGCTTTCTCTACGGCAGCGTCAAGTACGCGCTTGGATGCTTTCCAGATGTCGCGGCCCGTGCCGTCGCCTTCGATGAACGGGATGATCGGGTTGTTAGGAACGTTAAGTACGCCATTGTCTACCGTAATGGGAGTGCCGGATGTAGGTGCTGGAATTTTGTCGAGTTGCATGAATAATCCTCCTAATTCGAATGGAAATTGTATTTGTCCGCGGACCGCCGTAAGCGAGCCCTTGGCATAATCTCGCAAGAAACCGGCGTGCCGCGCTTCCTTCATCGAAGGAGGCAGCCCGCCGGCGCAAGCTATCGATTGTTAACCCCGATTGCTAAGCGGAACATAATGCTGTCCGACAGGTCCTACGTATTCCGCGCGAGGGCGGATAAGGCGGTTGTCTTCGTATTGTTCCAGGATGTGGGCAGTCCAACCGGACACGCGGCTGATCGCGAAGATCGGCGTGAACAAGTCGCGAGGGATGCCCAGCATCGTGTAGCAGGATGCGGAGTAGAAGTCGACATTCGGCTTAAGCCCTTTTTGACCGGTTACGAGCTCTTCGATCTTGATCGACATCTCGTAGAGGGTCATGTCGCCGTTCAGCTCTCCGAGCTGGCGGGACATTTGCATTAGATGCTTAGCGCGCGGGTCGCCGTTCTTATACACGCGGTGGCCGAAGCCCATGACTTTCTCTTTGTTGTTCAGCTTGTTCTGAATATACGGTTCCACGTTAGCCAGGGAGCCGATATCGTCAAGCATGACCATTACCGCTTCGTTGGCGCCGCCATGCAGAGGGCCCTTCAATGCACCGATCGCCGACGTTACGCCGGAGTAAATATCGGACAGCGTAGCTACCGTTACGCGAGCCGCGAACGTCGATGCGTTGAGCTCATGGTCCGCATGCAGGACAAGCGCTTTGTCCATCGCTTCGATCGCTACGGCAGCAGGCTCTTCGCCGGTCAGCATGTAGAGGAAGTTATGCGCGATGCCTACGCCCTTCTTAGGAGCAACCGGTTCCTTGCCGTCGCGAATGCGCGCATAAGCCGCTACGAGCGTCGGCAGCTGCGCTTGCAGCTTGATCGCTTTGGTCAAGTTCGCCTCGCGGCTCATCTCGTTCGCAGCGCCATCGTACAAAGCCAAGCTGGACACGGCGGTTCTTAGCGCCGCCATGGAATTACTGCCTTTCGGGTACAATCGCAAGCCCGCGATGACTTCGGCCGGCAAAGCCGCATATTCGCCCAATTGCGAGATGAGCCCGTCCAATTGTTGCTTAGTAGGAAGCTGTCCGTACCAAAGCAAGTACGCGACTTCTTCGAAGGATGCTTGCTCCGCTAATTCGTCGATGTTGATGCCGCGGTAAGTTAGAACGCCGTCAATGATCGAGCTGATCGACGATGCTGCCGCGACAATCCCTTCCAAGCCTTTAGTTGCCGTCATGTTCATCTCTCCTTTATCCAAAAAATGCAAGACAACCGGATAGGATCGCACGCCTTCCGATTGACTCCATGATCGCCTGTGCGAGAGCGAGAATGTTTCTCGGCTCAGAAATTCACGCAAACTACGAATTACTTCACATTTTTTGACCTTTTTTAATGATAATCGATTTTAACAACGAATGGAACCGATCCTCACATAGAATTGTTTTATCGCGATCATAAAGGTTCTTTTGCCAAGCCCGCGTCCGGTGGTACAATAATGCGAAGATATCCGTACCGTGAGAAGGAGAACGAGCCATGAAACAGGATCTGACTACAGGGATAATAGATATCGGCTCGAACACGGTCCGGCTTGCCGTGTATCAGCTTTCGGATAACGGCGCTTACCGGGTTATCGATCAGGGCCGCTTCGCCTCGCGCCTCAGCCAGCATATGAACGAGGACGGTCATCTCGCGAACGAAGCAATCGAAGAGCTCACGGACGTCCTTCGGCACTACCGGCGTATATGCCAAATGCACGGGGTAAGTCGCATTCGCGCCGTGGCGACGGCGGCGATTCGGCAATCCGCCAACCGCGACAGCATTATCGAGCGATTGAGCGGGGCTATCGGCATCGAGATCGAAGTGTTGTCGGGAGAAGACGAAGCTCGCATCGGCAGCCATGCCATGCTTTGCACGATGGGCTTCAAGGACGGGTTCGTCATCGATATCGGCGGCGGCAGCACGGAAATCAGCCTGCTCTTGAACCGGGAAGTCATTCACGCCGTTTCGTTCCCGATCGGTTGTGTGAATATGACGACGCGATTCGCGCTAGGTACCGAACCGGTACCGTCCTCCGTTCTCCACGACATGCAGTTGTTCGTCCGGCAACAGCTCGGCAAGGAAAAGTGGATCGAGCAATACCCCGGCCTCCCCGTAATAGGTCTAGGAGGAACGGTGCGCGCGCTCGCCAAGCTGCAGCAACGCGAAGCCGACTATCCGTTGAATCACATTCACGGATACGAACTCCGGGAAGAAGAAGTAGACGGGCGACTTAACCAACTTGCGGCGATCAGCGTGGACAAGAGGAAGAAGCTTCCCGGCTTGTCCAAAGACCGCGGAGACGTGATCGTTTCCGGCCTGGCCGTATTGCTCGGCATTCTCAGGCATACCGCCGCTTCTCAAGTCGTCGTATGCGGCGCGGGACTGCGGGACGGCTTGTTCTTCGAAACTTGTTTGCCGCAGTTCCGGCCCCAGTCCGCGGAGTCCGTTCTGCAAGAAAGCATTCGCAATTTAACGGCGTTATATCCCACCGCTCCCGAAGATCACCTAAACCAAGTTCGTATGCTGGCGGTAACGCTTTACGAGCGCCTAAGCGCCAAATACTCGTTTCCGCCGCAAGCGCGACGCCTATTGGAGACGGCTGCTAAACTGTATCGGATCGGGACCGCGATAGATTACAACAATAGCGCGGAGCATACGTTTTATATGCTGCTGCATACGCATTGGAACGGCCTTCCGCACCGCGAGATGCTGCTTGCCGCATCGATTGCCGCTTTTGCGAGCGCCGGTCAACTCAAACGCAATTTAGCTCCGTTCCGCGCGCTCCTGAGCGAAGGGGATATCGAGCTCGCCGCACGGCTAGGCACTTTGCTTCAGCTCGCCGCCGCGCTCGATCGCAGCGAAGCGCAGGCGATCTCCGCACTGGACGTATTGATTTCGGGCAACAAGCTCCTTCTCATTGCCCATGCGGATCATCTTCTGCCTGTCGAACAGATGGAAGTCGAGAGCATCGCCAAAGAAATCAAAAAAGCTTGGGGACTAACGCCCAAGCTTTCCGTGGCCACTAAATTTCTGAGATAAATCGGCTGTTCGCGTTGCGATCTAAGCTTTAGCATTCGAGTTTGTTTTCCATAGTCCAAGCTCCGCAGCGGCGAATTGACTTCTAAGCGGGGCTTGGGCTTCTTTGTCTATTCTTACGTATGCCCCCATCGAAGACAATCTCCTCGCCTTGACATTGTCTTGCAAGTTCAGCTGCAGCAGGTTGATTAGACTGCGGCGAATAGCGGGATCGTAGACGGGACAAAGGATTTCGACCCGCCTGCTCAGGTTGCGGGTCATCCAATCCGCGCTAGAAATGTACGCTTCCTCTTCTCCGCCTCCGGCAAACGCCATGATCCGCGAATGCTCCAAATAACGGTCAACGATGCTGATGACCTGAATATTCTCGCTTAATCCTTCGACTCCCGGTCGCAAGCAGCATACGCCCCTTACGATAAGGTCGATTTTCACGCCGGCCTGGGATGCTTCGTACAGCTTATCGATCATCTGCTGATTGGACAACGAATTCATCTTCGCCACGATACGGGCAGGCCTCCCAGCCTGCGCATGCTCGATCTCGCGATCGATCAGCTCGAACAGCTTATCCTTGAGCCCGATCGGCGCGACGGCTATGGAACGCCAGTCGTGCGGCGTGGAGTAGCCGGTCATTTCGTTGAATAAAGCCGATGCGTCCGCGCCGATATCCGGATGGCTCGTGAATAGTCCAGCATCGGTATACAGCCTAGCCGTATTTTCGTTATAATTGCCCGTGCCGACATGCACGTAACGCCTTAAAGCCCCGTCTTCCCGCCGTACGACCAACGTTATTTTCGCATGCGTCTTCAACCCTACCAAGCCATACACGACGTGACAACCCGCGTTCTCGAGCTGTCGCGCCCAAGCGATGTTTCTCTCCTCGTCGAACCGCGCCTTCAGTTCCACCACGACAGTAACCTGCTTACCCGCCTCCGCCGCCCCTGCCAACGCTTGAATGAGAACGGAGTTTACGCTCACGCGATACAACGTCATCTTGATGGCCAATACGTCGGAATCCGCCGCGGCTTCCAGAATGAAGTCATTAACGGCTTCGAACGACTCATATGGATGATATACGAGGACATCCTTCTCCCGCAGCACCGACAAGATGTCGTCGGCTTCATCGAACTCCGAAGGGTAGACAGGCTCGGTCTTCTCGTATTTTAAATGATCGACGTTCGGCAGCATGGAGACGAACTTGGATAGGAACCCGAGATCGAGCGGCCCTTCGATTTCGAGCGGTTCGTCTTCAGGCGACAGCTCCAACTCTTCCTTCAGCAACTGAAGCGCATGCGGATGCATTCCCTTCTCGACCTCGAGCCGTACCGGCAACCCGTGCTTGCGGCGGCGCAGCTCCTTCTCGATCTCCTGAAGCAAATCCTCCGCGCCTTCCTCGTTCAACGTCAAATCCGAGTTGCGCGTCACTCTGAACGCATGAACCGCTTCCGTCGTATAGCCGCTGAAAAGCAAGCTGATGTTTTCCTTCAGCAAATCCTCGAGCAGCACATAACAGCTTCGCCTGCTGTTTTTCCGGCATCGAACCGGTATAACGCGCGACAATATCGACGGCACCTGCACGATCGCGCATACCGTCTTTTCTTCGGTACCTATGACTTGCCCTTCTGGTTTCAGGACGACGGCTAGATAGAGCTCCTTGCTATGCACGAGCGGGAACGGACGGCTTACGTCGACCGCCATCGGCGTTAGGACGGGATAGATGATTTCTAGAAAATGCATCTTTATAAGCGCCTTCTGCTCCGCATCCAGCTCTTGTACGTTCGTGAGCTCGATTCCTTCCCGCGATAGGAGCTTCATCAGCTCGCGATAAACCTTGTATTGTTGCCGTACGGTACGGAACGTCCTCTTCGTGATCCGTTTAAGCAAGCCTTGCGGCGTATATCCGGTGAAATCCGTTTTTGCGTAGCCCGCTTTGCGCTGCTCTTGTAATCCCGCGACGCGAACGCTCATAAACTCATCAAGGTTACTCGATACGATTGACAGGAAAGACAGTCGCTCCATCAACGGCGTGCTCGCATCTTCGGCTTCCTCTAACACGCGCCGATTAAACTCTAGCCAGCTCAAGTCTCGGTTTATGTATTTTTGGGCGCCGGACATCTAACTTCCCCCTGTTCATCATTCGACAACTGCGGCTCGAATTCACGCATCGCTTCCATTATGTTATCCGAATGTAAAGTCTGCGTTACCGAAACATCATCCGAGTGTTAAATGAACGACTTTATCTCAATTTACGAACGTTTATTAGCAATTGTTCACAAAAAGAATTCGACATGAACCTACTGCGGCGGAAGGTTGGTGCACGAGAATGGATCGTAAAGTTACCGGGCGGCTGATGCGGATGTTGATAGTGCTTGCGGTCGTGATCGGCGGAGGCGCTTTGATCTGGTGGGCGTTGCCGCTAGTCTACCCTTTTCTGCTAGGGTGGCTTCTTGCTTATTTGCTCAATCCGCTCGTGCATCTGCTTCAGAACAAAGGCCGCTTTCCGCGCTGGCTCGCGGTTTCGGTCGTCCTGCTGCTGTTCACCGCTGCGATGATCACTCTCCTTACGACGCTCGTTATGCGAGTTACGGAAGAAATCATGAATCTATCGGGCTCGATGCAAAATTGGGTCGATTGGATCGAGCAATCCTATAACGATTTTATTGCCAGACCGGAAATTCATGACCTCATCGACCGCATCAACCATTTTTACAACGAAAATCCGAAATACCAGGAGATGATCAACAACCGGATCTCGGACACGGCAAAGCTGGTCGCGCAAGGGGGCACGAACGTGATCAGCATGTTCTTAATGGGCGTCGTAGGCTTCCTGTCTTCGCTTCCGTCCATCGCGATCATTACCGTCGTCGTACTGCTCGCCTCGTTCTTCATCAGCAAAGACTGGCATAAATACGTTGAGCGCGCGCAAAATTGGTTCCCTCCGGCGCTTCGCAACAAAGTCGGCTTCGTATGGAAGGATTTGCGGCACGCCCTATTCGGCTACCTAAGATCACAATTTATTATGATTTCGATAACGACGGTCGTCGTCACGATCGGTCTATTCATCATCGGAGTCCATAATGCGTTATCGATCGGCCTGTTCATAGGATTCGTCGATTTGTTGCCTTATCTCGGCGTCGGAGCCGTTATGATTCCGTGGTTAGGCTATACGTTTCTCATCGGAGACTGGGAGCTGGGCACTTCTCTCTCCATTCTGTACGGCATCGTACTCGTCGCCCGGCAATTCATCGAGCCGAAGGTGCTCGCCTCCAGCGTCGGACTCGAAGCGTTGCCTACGCTTATGGCTATGTTCATCGGACTGAAGCTGTTCGGCATATTCGGACTTATAATCGGCCCCGTCACCGTCGTCGTATTAACCGCATGCAAACGAGCCGGCGTGTTCAGGGACATCGCCAAGTATATTCGGTATGGCGCTAGATAATGACCCTAGTCCCTGCCCCAAGGTCCTTGATGAATCGTAAAAGTGCCTTTTCGAAGTTTGCGTTCAAGCCAGCGGTAAAGGAACAAGCGGTAGAGTGGGCGCGTAAACGGCAAAATCATCGTCAGCCCGATCGCATCGGAGACGAATCCGGGGATGATCAGCAGCACCCCGCCGATCAGCACGCAGATGCCGTCCAGCAAAGACATGCCGGGAATTTGCCCGGACTGCATTTGGCGCTGCGCTTGGAGGAGGACTTTACGGCCTTCCAACTGCGCGAGCCATGCGCCAAGCAAGCCGGATAACACGAGTAAGCCGAGCGTCGACCAACCGCCGATCTTTTTGCCCATCTCGATAATGCCCCACAATTCAACGCCCGGAAAAATAATAATGAGCGCGAGCAACCAGCGTCGCATCTAATAGATCCCCCTTCGCGCTACTATAGTCCGGTCAAAGCCTTCATCGCTCCGTACCATTCCGGCGCTTCGCGGTCGAAGCGCACCGGCTTCCAATCTTTATTCACCCACACGTGCCTAGTACCGCCGGTTACTAAATGATCACCTGGCGGCTCATCGCCCTCATACGTGGCACCATGTTGTTGCGTGATGTCGCCTAGGACGATTCGCGACTGGAATCGTACGCGGATCGCGGACATTTCCGCGACTTGCGTGCACACCGTCACCCACTCGTCGTAACGCGCCGGCTGGCGGAAAGAGGCTTCGATATCCGTCACCGGCAGCAGCAGACCTCTCGTTTCCATCTCTTTATAGGCTATGCCGGCGTGGCGGACCCATTCGGTTCTGCCGATCTCGAACCAGTTCAAATAATTAATATGATAGACGACGCCCATCTGGTCCGTCTCCTGGTATCTGACCCTTAGCGGATGCAAAAACCATTTGGCCATTGCAACGTACCCCCTAGATAGTGAAAACCCGCAACGAACGGCACTGGCGTGCCGCGGGTTGCGGGATTAAGTAGTTCTTACAATACTTTGGCTTGTCCGGAATAGATAACGCCATGTTCAGCGTAAACCGTGATTTCCGTGCCGTCTTTGATCAGTTCGAGCGCTTCGTTAACGCCTACGATGACCGGAATGCCGAGGTTCAGGCCTACGACCGCCGCGTGGCAAGTAATGCCGCCGCATTCGGTGATGACCGCAGCCGCTTTCTCGAAAGCAGGCATGTATTCTTTATCCGTCGACGGAGCGACGAGAATCGCGCCCGGCGTCATTTTGCTGACCGCCTCTTCCGGCGTACGCGCCGTAACCACTTTACCGGTCGCGCTTTGCGATCCGATGCCTTGGCCTTTGGCGATCAATTCGCCGACGTTATGGATTTTGATCAGGTTCGTCGTTCCGGAGCGGCCTACCGGCACGCCAGCCGTGATGACGATCGTGTCGCCGAGGCGAACGATGCCGGATTCGATCGCGCCTTGAACCGCGATGTCGAACATTTCGTCCGTCGTCTCCGCCGTCATGCCTTTAACCGGGTACACGCCCCATACGAGCTGCAAGCGACGCATCACTTGTTCGATTGGCGTAACCGCGACGATCGGCGACTTCGGACGGTATTTGGATACCATGCGAGCGGTATAGCCGCTCTCGGTGGACGTTACGATCGCTTTCGCTTCAAGATCCAGTGCGGAGTTGGCAACCGCTTGGCTGATCGCTTCCGTTACCGACTTCTGCTGCGCGTTCGCTTGTTTCGTGAAGATCTCGCGGTAGTGCAACGCGGATTCTGCGCGCTCGGCGATGCGGGACATCGTCTCTACCGATACGATTGGATATTTGCCGGCAGCCGTCTCGCCGGAGAGCATGATCGCGTCCGTGCCGTCGAAGATCGCGTTCGCGACGTCGGAAGCTTCGGCGCGCGTAGGACGCGGGTTGCGTTGCATCGAATCGAGCATTTGCGTCGCCGTAATGACCGGCTTTCCGACGCGGTTACATTTCTCGATCATTTGCTTTTGTACGAGCGGAACTTCCTCTGCCGGAATTTCTACGCCCAAGTCTCCGCGAGCGACCATCAGGCCGTCGGAAACTTCTAAAATTTCATCAAGGTTATCTACGCCTTGTTGGTTCTCGATTTTCGAGATGATATGGATGTGACGCGCGTCGTGACGCTCGAGCAGCTCGCGGATTTCGAGTACGTCGCTTGCACGGCGTACGAACGAAGCAGCGATGAAGTCGACGCCCATCTCGATACCGAACTTGATATCGTTCGCGTCTTTTTCCGTGATGCCGGGCATGGAGATCGCGACGCCCGGTACGTTAACGCCTTTTTTGCTTTTGATTGGGCCGTCGTTCACGATTTGGCACTTGATTTCGGTGCCTTGGATGTCGACGACCGTCAGGCCGATCAAGCCATCGTCGATCAGAATCGTCGATCCGATGCTGACGTCTTGCGGCAATTCCTTATAAGTGACCGGAATACGGTCTTTGTCGCCTAGGAATTCTTCGGTAGAGAGCGTGATATACTCGCCTGCAACTAGCTCGATGACGTCTACGCCCAGCTTGCCCGTGCGGATTTCCGGACCTTTCGTATCTAGCAAGATCGCGACCGTTTTGCCGAGCTCTTGGCTCGCTTGGCGGATCGTTTTGATCCGGTTGCCGTGTTCTTCGAAGTCGCCGTGGGAGAAGTTTAGGCGAGCCACGTTCATCCCGGCCGAAATTAGTTTTTTCGTGTTTTCCAGCGATTCGCTGGCCGGTCCGATCGTGCAGACGATTTTCGTTTTGCGCATGATTTTCGTATTCCTCCGTTTTATCCATCACAAATCGTTTATAAAGAGCTATTCATGCTAAACGGTACCGAATTGTCCGATGTCGCGGAATTTCTGATACCGATCCTCCACCAATTGTTCGTGGCTCATCTTCATCAGTTGCTGCAAATGGCGCCACAAAGCTTCCTTGATCGCTTCGGCTTGCATTTCCGGATTGCGGTGGGCGCCGCCCATCGGTTCCGGAATAATATCTTCGATAACGCCCATTCCCAATAGGTCCTTGGCGGTAATCTTCATCGCTTCCGCCGCTTGGTCCGCCTTCGAAGCATCCTTCCATAGAATGGAAGCCGCTCCGTTCGGGGAAATCGCCGCGTAAATCGCGTTCTCGAGCATCAATACGCGGTTGCCGACACCGAGCGCTAGCGCTCCGCCGCTTCCGCCTTCGCCGATAACGACGCAGATGATCGGCACGCCGAATATCGCCATCTCCGCGAGGTTGCGGGCGATCGCTTCGGACTGCCCTCTCTCCTCCGCGGTATCTCCGGGATATGCGCCCTTCGTATCGATGAACGTAATAATCGGACGTTTGAACTTGTTCGCCTGCTGCATGAAGCGCAGTGCCTTCCGGAACCCTTCCGGATGCGGGCTGCCGAAGAAACGCTGGATGTTATCCTTCGTATCTTTGCCCCGTTGATGGCCGACGATCGTTACCGGTACGCCGTTCAGCTTGGCAAGACCGCCGACGATCGCCAGATCGTCAGCGAACAACCGATCCCCGTGGATTTCCAGAAAATCGGTGAACACCAATTTAATATAATCCAACGTCGTTGGACGTTGGTGATGGCGAGCCATGTGCATAATTTGCGGCGCGGTCAGGTTGCTGTAAATTTCCAGCTCCATCTGCTTGTACCGCTCTTCAAGCCGACCGATTTCGTCGGTGAAGTCGATTTGCTTCTCCAAGCCGAATTTCTTCAGCTCGTCGATTTTCTTGCGATGTTCGGCGAGCGGCCGTTCAAAAGGCAAATCATTCGACATCGGCCGGCTCTCCTTTCCATGCATGCATATCCAGTAGTTGCGTGAGCACAGCCTTCATATCTTTGCGGTGCACGACCTTATCGAGTTGACCATGCTTGGAGTTGAATTCCGCGGTCTGGAAATTGTCCGGCAGCTTCTGGCGAATCGTCTGTTCGATAACGATTCGTCCCGCGAAGCCGACGATCGCTCCCGGTTCTGCCAGGTTGTAATCGCCGAGACTCGCGAAGCTAGCGGATACGCCGCCAAGCGTAGGGTCGGTAAATACGGAAATGAACAGTCCGCCTTGATCTTGGAACTTGGCTAGCGCCGCGCTTGTTTTCGCCATCTGCATGAGGCTGAGAATGCTTTCTTGCATCCGCGCGCCACCCGACGTCGAGAAAAGGATCAGCGGAACTTTCTTCTTCAAAGCCAGCTCGATCGCGCGCGTCACTTTCTCGCCGACGACCGAACCCATGCTTCCGCTGAAGAAGTCGAAGCTCATAACGCCAAGAACGATAGGGAACCCGCCGATTTCGCCTTCGCCCGTAATGATGGCGTCATTCAAGCCGGAATTGTTCTTCTGTTGCTCCAGCTTCGCCTTATAACCGGGGAAGTTAAGCGGATCTTCCGACACCAAGTTACCGTCAATCTCAAAAAGACGCCCCTCATCGAGCGTCATCGCGATGCGCTCCCAGGCGTTAAGGCGGAAATGATGTCCGCAGGTCGAACAAATCTTCAAGTTTTTCTCCAGTTCTTTGCTGAACTGAATCGTACCGCATTTAGGGCAGCGGTTCATCAAGCCTTCCGGTATGTCCCGTTTCGTACGTTCCGAAGGCACGACCGCGTACTTTTTTTTCTGGAATAAATCCTTGAACACAGCGACACCTCTTATGCGAAAAATGGCGACCGACTCGTCTATGCGGCAACGCCGCTAGATGAAAGCGGGTATCGTAATGGATTACAGGTGCAGAATACTTCCGAGCACTTCTTGTACTTCCCGCACTTCGCCAGATGGTACCAATATTTCATATTGCGGTTTGGTAAGGTTGATAGGGCGTACCTGTACGAGAAAACCTTCTTCGGTTAGACGCTTCTGAATCCGTTCGGCGATCTTCGCGGTCGGTGCGATGTAGATGACCGTCCACATGAAGCGGTACCCCCAATAGCTTTAATCATTCATTGGAAAAGAAAAGATAAAGAAATCATAGCACAGATGGCGCAAGACTAGCAACCAAGTGCAATCGGCAATGCCGTCCACAGGACGGCATTTTACGATTGCATCGGGCGATCGGAGAAACGTAGGCGAGCCATTGCCGCGGTTATCGGATCGTTCAAGCATCGACTTCTCGCGCGCCTGCTAAGGCGCGTGAACGTCGATGTCGGAGGTTATTCTGAGTTGAGTGGAGCGTAGCTCGCTTAGCTAAGAATAACCAAGTGCAATCGGCAATGCCGTCTTGCGGACGGTGCGCTCGAGTACTCATTAGAGGCACATATGCCCTTAATTCACCGAAATCCCGTACTCCGACTCCGTTAGAGGCACATATGCCCTTATTTCGCCGAATATCCCGTACTCCGACTCCGTTAGAGGCACAAATGCCTTATTTCGCCAAAACCCCGTACTCCGACTTCGTTAGTGGCACAAATGCCCTTATTTCGCCGAAACCCGATATTTCGAATCAATTAAAGTCACCATGTGTGCTTATTTCGCCAAAACCCGTTACTTCGAGCCATTAAAGCCACCACGTGTGCTTATTTCGCCGAAACCCGTTACTTCGAACCAATTAAAGTCACCACGTGTGCTTATTTCGCCGAAACTCGGTACTTCGAGCCATTTAGAGTCACCGCGTATGCTTATTTCGCTGAAATGCTTTTACTTTGCCCGGATGCTATCGGCGCCTAGCAGCTTCTCGACCTTCTCGAACAGCTCCTGCGTCGGCAGTACCCTGAACTCGTCGCTGAGCGCCACCGTGCGGCGGCTCCGTTCGTAGCGCAACACCGTCGGTACGGTGCCGCTATGCGCCTTGAGTAGCAGCTTCAAACGGATAAGCGTCGCCGGCTGCTCATGCGGCTCGTCGATGCGGATGTACACACGCTCAGGCGCGCCATTATCAGTCGAGGCTGCATCAGGCTTGCCTTTAGGGTTACTCATTGGTTTGGGCTGAAACTGAGACTTCGACGTAACCGTTGTTTGCGTCGGAGCATGAGGTAGCGGCTGAGTCTGGCCTTGAACTTGCGGCTGTGATTGAACTTGCCCAAGAGACTTTTGCGGCTGAGCTTGTCCCTGAGCTTGGCCCTGTCCTTGCGGGTTCTGCTGCTGAGACTGGCCAGGCGCGCCCCTACGCGGTTGCTGACTGATCCGGCGCAACCTCTCCACTTGCAGCTTCAAATCCGCCGCATCCAGTGGCAGAATATCGTCCGCGAGCAGCTTATAGTCCTCGTCGCCCTGCTGCACTTTGGCGCGAACAAGGACAAGCGCGCCTTTCTTGACGAACGATGCCGCGTTCTTCCACACGGTAGGAAACGCCACGAGCTCCGCCGCCATAATCCGATCTTCAAGCTCCAGGAACGCCATCGACTGGCCTTTCTTCGTAACGAACGGCTTCATCGATACGATCATGCCTGCCGTGAACACGGTCGCCCCGTCCGCCGCGTCCGAAATCTCGACCAGCTTGTCTAAACGTAGCTCGTCAGCCAAGCCATCGTAAACGTCCAGCGGATGACCCGACAAATATAATCCCATGAGCTCGCGTTCGAACTCCAATGTCTGCGTCTGCGTATACGGCGTAATCTCCGGAAGCTCCACGATCCAGTTCGGCGCCTCTTCGAAGTCGAACAGCTCGATCTGCAGCTCCTCGCGCTCTTTGCGCCACTGGGCAGCCGCTTCCAATGAAGGCTCGAGCGCCGCGAACAGCTGCGCCCGATGGCCCGGCAGCGAATCCATAGCCCCAGACAACACCAACGACTCGATCACTCGCTTATTGCACACTCGCGGATCTATTCGCCTGCAAAAGTCGCTCAATCCCTCGAAAGGTTCTTTCGCGCGCTCGCGAAGCACGCTGTCGATCGCTTGCGTGCCGACGTTTTTCACGCCCGCAAGCCCGAAACGGATGCCTCCGTATGTCCCGGTTTCAGAACCCGCTCCAGATTCCGCCCCCGCTTCTCCGACGACCGAAGTGACCGGCGTAAACAATACGCCGCTCTCGTTAACGTCCGGCGGCAACACCGGTATGCCCATGTGGCGGCATTCGTCTACGTACTCCGCCGTCTTGCGCTGGTTGCCTACGACAGAGGTAAGCATGGACGCCATGAACGCTATAGGGTAATGCGTCTTTAGGTAAGCGGTCTGGAATGCCAATACCGCATACGCAGCGGCGTGCGCCCGAGGGAAGCCGTAGTCCGCGAATCGAACGATCAGATCGTAGACTCGGTTCGCGTCCGCTTCCGTATGCCCCATCGTCAAGCTTCCGCTAACGAACGACACTCGCTGCTCGTCCAATACATCGCGCTTCTTCTTGCTGACCGCACGCCGCAGCAAATCCGCTTGTCCGAGCGTGAAGCCCGCCATGACGGAAGCGATCTGCATGATCTGCTCCTGATAGACGATAATGCCGTACGTATCTTCCAAGATCGGCTTTAGCCGCTCATGCGGATATTCTACTTCCACGAGCCCATGCTTCCCTCGAATGAACTGCGGGATAAACTCCATCGGTCCCGGACGGAACAGGGCGAGTACCGAGACGATATCCTCGAACGAGTTAGGCTTCATATCCTTCAGCACGCGCCGCATACCTGACGACTCGAGCTGGAACACGCCTGTCGTCTCGCCGCGACCCATGAGCTCGTAAGTAGCCGCATCCGCGTACTTCACGTCTTGCCAACGCAGCTCTTTGCCGGTCAAATCTTTGATCCAGCTTAGAGTCCGCTCGATGATCGACAGCGTGCGCAAGCCGAGAAAGTCCATTTTCAGCAAGCCGACCGCTTCTAAATGCTCCATTGAATACTGCGTAAGCGGAACGCCGTCCGTTCCTTCCTGCAAAGGCACGTAGTCCGTCAACGGATCGGAGGAGATCACGATGCCCGCCGCGTGCGTCGACGCATGGCGAGGCATGCCTTCTACCCGCCGGGCCATCGCGATCAACGCCGCCGAGTTTCCTGCCCCCTCGGCCAGTGTCCGAAACTCCTCGTTCTCCCGCATAGCCCGCTCGATCGACATGCCCGGCATGCCCGGAATGAGCTTCGCCGCCTTGTCAACTTCCCCGTACGGCAAATTCATGACTCTGCCGACGTCCCGAACCGCCGCTCGCGCGGCTAGCGTACCGAACGTAATAATCTGCGCCACGTGCTCGCTACCATACTTGTCCACGACGTACTTAATGACTTCTTCCCGCCGCTCGTCGCTGAAATCGACGTCTATATCGGGCATGCTGATCCGCTCAGGGTTAAGGAACCGTTCGAACAGCAATTTGTGCGCGATCGGATCCACGTCCGTAATGCGCAACGTATACGCGACCAGACTGCCCGCCGAAGAGCCCCGTCCCGGTCCCGTGACGATGCCGTTGTCGTGCGCGAACCGAATGAAGTCCCATACGATCAGAAAATAATCGTCGAACCCCATCTCGCCGATAACTTGCAGCTCATACGCCAAGCGTCCCCAGGCACGATCGCGGAACCCCGCATCCGCCCACTCCGGCAGCTCTTCATACCGCGACAACAAACCGTTCTCGCAGAGTCCGCGCAAATAAGGACCCGCCGTCTTCCCCTCCGGCAACGGCGAGAACGCGGGCAGAATATGCTTGCCGAACTCGAGCTCCAGCGTGACGCTGTCGGCGATCCGCACCGTATTGGCGATCGCTTCCGGCACGTGACGGAACAACGCCGCCATCTCTTCGCCGCTCTTCAAGTAAATCTCGTTCGTCGTTATTTTCAGCCGGTCCGGATCGTCCAACGTTTTGCCCGTGCCGATACAGATCAACACGTCCTGCAAACCCGAATCCCCTGGGTTCAAATAGTGGGAGTCGTTCGTCGCCGCCAGCGGGATGCCCGTCTCTTCCGCGATTCGCAGCACGCCAGCCGCGATCTTCTTTTGCTCGAGGATACCGTGGTCTTGCAGCTCCAAATAATAGTCGTTCCCGAACACGCCGCGATAACGCAATGCGGTCTCTTTGGCTTCCTCGTACTTATCGGCGGCCAGTTGCTGGGACAGCTCGCTGCTCATGCATCCGCTGAGGCACACTAGTCCTTCCGCGTGCGCCGACAACGCTTCGAAATCGATGCGCGGACGGTAATAGAACCCTTCCAGATGGCCGATAGACGACAGCTTCATCAGGTTTCGGTAGCCCTTCTCGTTTTTCGCCAGCAGCGTCAAATGATAGATCGGTTGCTCCTTGCGCGACTGCTTCTCGTGACGCGATCCGGCCGTAATGTACGCTTCCATGCCGATAATCGGCTTGATTCCATGCTCTTTGCAAGCTTTATAGAAAGGCACCGCTCCGTACATGACGCCATGGTCGGTCAAAGCGAGCGAAGTCATGCCGAGCTCCGCCGCCTTCGCCGCCATCTCTTTGATTCTCGCCGCTCCGTCGAGCAGGCTATATTCGCTATGAACGTGCAAATGAACGAAATCGCACATGCTTATCCCTGCCTTCCACCCGTACATGTGTTCCCTATCGATAATTATATCATATAGGGGTACACCCGTCCCATACATATATAGAGAGGATTATCCGACGTTCGCGCGCCGGCGAGTAAAGGTGGAGGGATTGGCATGGATTTCTATACGAAAGCGGCATTCTGCTTCCTCATCGCGTTCGGTGTCGTGCTTGGCGGCGCGATGCTGGCGGGCGTAGGCTCGGTATTCCTGTGGACGTCCCCGAAAATCAAAATGATCGAAGTGGCCGACAGCCTGAAAATATGGGCGCTCGTAGCCGCGGTAGGCGGCTCGATCGATCCGATCCGGGTTATCGAATCGAATATGCTGAAGGGGGCCATGTCGCCGGCGATCATCCAAATCGGCTACATTCTGTTCGCCTTCCTCGGCGCCCACATGGGCACGGAGCTCGTCCGGTGGATGTGCCGGACGGGAGGATAACCCGATGCGCGTCCCTTCCTTCGATCGGTTTCGGCGGTTCATGCAGATTACGGCTTTCTTCGTCTGCGGAATGATCGTCGGCAGCGCCGTTTACTCGGCTTTGATGAACGATCAATACGATCTTGTCATCGTGGAAAATCGGCTGCTGCGCCAGCAAGTCGACGCGATGAAGGAAAGCTTGAAAA
This sequence comes from Cohnella yongneupensis, assembly GCF_042655785.1. Classification (NCBI taxonomy): domain Bacteria; kingdom Bacillati; phylum Bacillota; class Bacilli; order Caryophanales; family Paenibacillaceae; genus Cohnella; species Cohnella yongneupensis. The sequence goes on along the minus strand of NZ_JBHSNC010000052.1, from coordinate 49,945 downwards.
ACGAGGAGAAAATCCGCAAGACGAACGTCATCAAAAGCATCGTCCCCTATGTCGTCGTCCCTTTAGGAAACCCCGAGCTCGACGTGCTGACCGAGACGGACATCAAAAAACGGCTGAAGGCGGACCTGGACATCTTTCTCGGCCGCAGCATATACAACATTGGCACCGACGCTCCGCTTGCGCGCAAGCTGCTGAACAAAATCGTCTACGAAATCGGCGACAAAAATTACGAGATGTCCGTCCAAACCATGCTTGTATCCGACGGGGTGCTACAAGTATGGGTACGCGTGGACGTGAAGACGCCTAAGCCATAGAACGGCTTGGCGCGCCGAGTATAGAACAGGACCGTCTTCCTCTCGGAAGCGCGGTCCTGCTCGTTTATTTCGCGGATTTCTCTAACGCCTTACCCAGAGGCGAAGGCGGAACGCGCTCTTCCCCCGTGCCCCAATCGCTTGGCGACGTGCCGAGGACAAGGCGGATAACCGCGCCTTCGGCGATCTCCCCGTGCTTAATCCAAGCCCGCTCCAGCGGAGCTCCGTTAATAGACGCCCCAACGATACGAACCCCGTCGTCTCCGGGATTCGCGCCTTCGGTCTCGATAACGAGCAGGCGATCGGATTGTCCGAGACGCATATCGAACCGCTCGAACAATGGGACGGACAGCAAATAAATGTTCTGACCCATAATCGGGTACAACCCTAACGCGCCGCACATGTAGAAGGCGCTTTGGCAGCCCATGTCCTCGTTGTCCGGAAGTCCGCCCAGTTCGGCGCGATAGCTCTTCTCCAATATACTCCGCACGCGGGCAGCACTCAGATCGGGACGCCCCGCGTAATGGTACAAATACGGGACGTGGAGCATCGTCTCTTTCGGGTAGAAGTGGCCTTCGTCGAAGAAACGATCCAGATGGCGGATGAACGCTTCCGCGCCTCCGTGCCTTTCGACGAGCCCCGCGAAATCGTGATGCGCGCTGAACGACCACTGCCAGCTCGTGCCTTCGTAGAAGTAAGGGTCGTTCCAGCAATCGACGTAGCACTTGTTCGGCTCGAAGGGTTCGACCCATTCGCCGCTTGGATGCTTCGGCGCGAAGAAGCGAATATCTTCCCGCCACAAATTCCACAGCTTGCGCGAGCTAGCGTAGTAATCGCCAGCGACGTCCGCCTGTCCAAGCTGATCAGCCAGCTTGCCTATGCACCAATCCTGATAGGCGTATTCCATATGTCTCGACACGCAGTTTTTGCGAATGTTCGTAGACAAGTAACCCAGATCGCGATATTCGGGAAGATGCCTTCCGTATAGCCACGGATCCGGCGATTCCATCTCGTTGTTTTTCCGCATTTGCTGCAGCGCTTTAGCGTAGTCGATCCCGGCAAAGCCTTTTTGCGCGGCTTCGCTTAACAGGATGTCCGCCGAGCTTCCGCCTTGGATCATAGCGCTGTGACCTTGAATCCAGGCATCCGGTATCCAGCCAATATGATCGGCGATGTCCAGCAGGCAGTTCAGCATATCGACGTGAAGCTCCGGATCGAACAGGCTGATCAGAGAATTCGCGTTGCGCACGCTATCCCACAGGGCGTAGAAGTCGGTAAAATGCCGCTTGCCGGACTTCCAGAATGCGTTCTCGTCGTCGACTCCGAGGTCGCTCGGCATGCAGACCAGCCGGGTGAACAGCGTGTAAAACAGCTTGCGTTGCTCTTCCGTTCCACCTTTGACATCGATCCGAGACAAGTAGCGATCCCATGTCTCTGACGCGGATGCCCGAACGTCGTCGAAGTCGCGGCCGAGCGTCTCGCGTTCCACGTTCTCTCTCGCTTTGGCGATGCTCACGTAGGAAATTCCGACTTGCACGTTAAGCTCGCCAATGTCGCCGAATCCGGCGACGGCCATGCAATTCGGCCCGTCGATCGCCAGCTTCGGGAATGGTCCCGCCGCATTCCGAACGAGCCGGATCGACGCAGGCTTATCGAACTTCGCATAGAAGTAGACCGAGTACGGGAACTTATGCCCCCAACCGCCACGGAAATCTCCTCGACCAATCAACTCCGTGGAAGAGACGAATTCGCAAAACCCTCCCGTCGAATAACCGGTATCCTCTCCCGGATAGTCGGCGCCCACTTGAACGACCGACCCGACGTCGATGAGCAAATTAGCCGTCGCGCCTTCGGGATAGCGGTAACGATGAACGCCGACCCTCGGCGTCGAAGTCAACTCGACGCCGATATTCCATGGCGCCAGCCCCACCGTATAGTAACCTGCTTCTGCCGACTCCCCCGATTTTCCGGTAGATTCGACTTCGAACCGGGGCAAGCCGGTGAAAGGAAGCACTCCGATATTTCCGTAACGCCCGCCTCCGCCCGTACCGCTAACATGGGTATGGCTGAACCGGCGAATCGGCTTGGCGATTTCGTACCCGTTGGAAGGCTGCGGAAGCTGCGAATCCGGTCCGAGCCTCACGATGCTATAAGGAAGATAAGGGCCGATCAAACAATGTCCGGGACTTTCCGTGCCGATGAACGGATCGACCCACGCGGTAGGTTTCATGTTCATGATGCTCCACGCTCCTCTATTAGCCCTCAATCGGAGGGCGCAATTCAATGAGAAAGCCGCCCCACCTTCCCGTTAGGGAGTTGAGGCGGCTCGTTAACGATCCAATCAACCTTTGGAAGCTTTCCAAGCATCGAATTGCGTTTGCTTCTCGGCGATGATTTTCTCTACGCCCGAAGCTTTGAGCTTATCGAGGAACTGCGGGATGTATTTGTCCGGATCGACGATACCGGCGTTAAGCGTGCCGAAGTATTCTTTATAGACGTTGACGCATGCCGCTACTTCGCTCTTCACGCTGTCGCTGTTGAAGGAGAAGCCGAGTGCGACCGACGGTTTCGCCGAATCGTTGAATACTTTGAACTGCTCCCACTTTTGCGGATTCTCGGTGTTGAACAAGTAGTTGAGGAATTGGTTGCCGATCATCCAGTTCGTTCCGGGGTTGTAGGTCGAAGTCGACGCTTCAACGCCGTCCGGGTATTTGATGACGTTGTCGGAACCGTCTACTTTCACGTAGTGCGTGCCTTCGATGCCGTAGTTGACCAAGTTGTTAAGCGTCTTGTCCGTGTGAAGGAGGTTGATCAACATCATCGCCCGTTCCGGATTTTTGGACGTGCGGGAGATGGCGAGCATCGAACCCGTCGTATCGCCCGTCGTAATCGTAGGCTCCGTAAGTTCGACTTGAACGAGCGGAACGCCTACCGAACGCATAACTTCTTCGGCTGCTCCCGGTTTAAGGGACGCCGTATAGCTGAATACGGTACCAGCTTTCATCAATTCATCGGGCTTAACCTTGGTAGTCGCCGCGTCTTTATTGATAAAACCGGCCTCGTACCATTTGCGGCTAAGCGCGGCGGCCTCTTTGAACTCAGGCGTCGCAGGTTCGTTCAGAATCGTCGTCTCCGTGCCGATCTTATGAAGCACGCCTGGAACCGAGTTGTCGCCAAGCGAGTCGAAGTTGAGGTTCGTCAGCAATCCGCTGTCGCTGGACACATAGAACGGCGTCATGCCCGGCTCGTTCTCCTTGACAGTCTTCAATAACGGCTCCAGATCCGCGACTGTCTTGATCGAGCTCAAATCCATGTTGTATTTCTCCACGATGTCTTTGCGAAGCAGCAGGCCGCGGGTAGCCGCAAGCTCTTTATTCGTTGGTACCGCGTAGTTGCGGCCGTCGATCTTGGAGCCTTGCAAGAACGCCGGGTTGAGCTCGGCTTTCATCTCTTTGCCATACTGATCGATCAGATCGGTCAAGTCCAGGAAAGCGCCTTTGCCGACGTTAACCGTGAAGCCGTTCCAAGCTGCAGTGAAGATGAGATCGGCCGGCTGCGAGGAAGAGATCATCAGATTGATTTTGCTATCCCAGCCGCCCCAATCGATCGGATTCAGGTCTACCTTGGCGTTGATTTTGTCTTTCAGATAGGCGTTGATCGCCTCTTCGACCGCCTTCTCGTCTTTTTGCGGCGAGCCCGGGAAGTACATCGTCAATTCGACTTCGTCCAATTGTGCCGGTTGCGATGCCGACGGAGATGCCGATGCGGATGCGGTTGTCGAAGGCGATGCGCTAGGAGACTGGGACGCCCCTTTGTCGTTGCCGTTATTTCCGTTGTTGCCGCACCCCGCCAGTACCATGCCTAGCGTGCAAAGCAGGACGAACGCGGAGTAACCTTTTCTTTTTCCCCTGGTCATTCTGAAGCCCTCCTAATGGATGTTAAATTGCTCTATGCTAACCGGACGAGCCTATACAAGTAGTATAGGGTGCCGGGGTCAGCCTTTGACAGCCCCAATCGTAAGACCTTTGACGAAATATTTTTGAAAGAACGGATAAGCGAGAATGATAGGCCCGATCCCGATAACCGCCATCGCCATCCGTATCGATTCGCTTGGGAGCCGCACCGTGCCCCCTCCCCGGGTGAGCGCTTCGGAAGCTTGCACGTTGGAGGTCAAATACTGGATATTGAGCATCGTCTTGTACATGAGGTACTGGACGCTGACCGTATGGTTGTCGCTGATGAAGATCAAGCTCAGGAACCAATCGTTCCAGTACATCAGCGTATTGAATAACGCGATGGTCGCGATGACCGGCAGCGAAAGCGGAAGTACGATCCGATAAAAGATTCTCAGCTCGCCCGCCCCGTCGATCGTCGCCGCCTCGATCAGCGCTCCCGGAATCGTCGTCTGGAAAAAGGTGCGCATGATGAGGATGTTGAACGGCTGGACGAGCATCGGAACCATGAGCGCCCAGATCGAATTGTCCAAGTGCAAATATTTGACGTAGACGAGATACCAAGGAACTAACCCGCCGTTGAACAGCATCGTGAAAAAGATGAAGAAGGCGAGGCTGTTGCGGTACGGCAGCTCTTTACGCGAGATCGGGTAAGCGAACGTCGCCGTAAGCAGCAGGCTGAGCAGCGTGCCGATGACCGTCACGAACACCGACACGCCGTACGAATGAACGATTTGGGCGGAGTCGTGGAACAGCAAGTCGTAAGCCATCGTGCTGAACGCCTTCGGGATAAGTTGATAGCCATGCTTCAGGATGGACATATCGTCCGTAAGCGAGATCATGATGACGAGCACGAGCGGAAATACGCAGGCGATCGTATACAACCAGAACAAGCCGTTGATGACTAGATTGGAGCGCCTCGAGATGGCATTGGGCGAGAAGCCCGAGCGTGATAGTTTCATAGGCCCTCCTTCAGAAAAGCGCGTTGTCGCTGTTGATTTTTTTGACGATATAGTTGGAACCGAATACGAGAATTAATCCTACGGCCGATTGGTACAGTCCCGCCGCCGACGACATGCCGATGTCGCCCATGACCATGAACGAGCGGTATACGTACGTGTCGATGACGTTGGTGGTCGAGTACAGCGCGCCGGTATCGAGCGTGACTTGGAAGAACAAGCCGAAGTCCGCGTAGAAAATCCGTCCGATCTGAAGCAGCGTCATGATAACGATGATCGGCATGAGCAACGGCAGCGTAATGCGCGTGATCTGCTTCCATTTGCTCGCTCCGTCGATAAGCGCGGCCTCGTAATATTCGTCGTCGATGCCGACGATGGCCGCCAAGTACACGACCGAGAAGTAGCCGACGTTTTTCCACGCGTTGATGATGGGTAACAGAATCGGCCAGGCTTCAGGCTTCGCATACCAGGAGATCGGATCGATGCCGAGCCCTTTCAGCAGCACGTTGTTCACGAATCCGTGTTCCTCGCCTAGCATCGCGAACACCAGGTAGCTGATGACGACGGCCGACAAGAAGTAGGGCAGGAACATCGCGCTTTGGAAAAACTTCGCTAGCGTTCGGCTTCTGATCTCGTTGAGCATGATCGCGAATGCGATCGCCAGCACGAGGTTCGTAATAATGAAGACGGCGTTGTACATAATCGTATTGCGCGTAATATTCCAGGCATCCGTCGTCGCGAACAAAAACTTGAAGTTTTCGAAGCCGACCCACGGACTACCGAGAATGCCTTGCTCGTAGTTGATTTTCTTGAACGCGATCACAATGCCGAACATCGGCAAGTAGTTGTTGATGATAACCAGGACGATCGTCGGGATCATCATCAGATACAGCATTCGGAATCGAACCAGGCTTCGATAGCGATTCACTGGCGTTGCCTCTCTTCTGTCTAAGATGTTGTCTGCGTTGTTACTCCCTCTCTCTATTTAAAATTATAGGGCGCTAGCTTCCCCCTCTCTACGCTGGCAGGTGACATGATAGACGTTTTGGTGACTAGGGGAAGTTGGCGTAAAAAATGGCGACGCAAGGGGCCAAGGCCGCCCTGCGTCGCCATTTCTCGCTAGATCGCTATTGCTAAGTTCCGCTTGTTACAACGTGCCGTTCGTAAGCACGATGTCGTCGATATAGCCGCGATATTGGCCCGTATTCGACGGGCGGTCGTAGTTGACGATGATCCGGTCGATCGTCTTGCCCGCGAGAACGGTGCCGATGTTGGACTTGATATTCGTCCACGCGTTAAGCGGAATCGCCCCGCCATGACCCGCGTTCGGGTGCATGCTGTACCCGTTGTAGTCGACCGCGCCGCTGTCGCGAAGCGTCGATCCGTCCGTCATGACGAGGTCGATCGCGACATACCGCGCGTTATCGACTTGCGGATAGAGCCAATAGCCGAGCTTCGTCGTCGACGTGATCGGGATGTTAACGTCGAACACCTTGCACTTGGCATAGGATGCCGTCGCGCTATTGTCCGTGCCCGAGAACATGAGCGTTGCCGCCCCCGCATGAGGCGCTTCGAGCCTAGGCGAACACTCCGGATTGGTACCCGCCGTATAGCCGGTTACGTTCTGGCTGCCGTCTAACGTATCGAGCCATGTCGGAGCGGCATCGGTGCTCTCGAAGCCGTTGCTGAATAGCGTCGTCCCGCCTCCGCTGCCGGGCGTCACTTCGAAGGCGACGACGGTCATCGGGGCGATCGAGTAGACGAATTGGCTGCCGGAATAGGCGAGCGACGTGCTCGACGTCGGGTTCGTGGACGCATCCAGCTTCCAGACGTTAACGGTGCCGGTAGCCGAAGCGATATTTTGCAACTGCACGGTGGCGTCGTACGTGACGCTCGCATCCTTGTTCACGGCAATGACGAACGTTTTCCCCGTGGCGGTATCCTTAGAGGCAACGAATTCCAGATTAGTCGCGCCGCCCGCCCCTGTCAGCTTGCGGTCTCCAAAATGATTGCCGAACAGATGGATCGCGTAGTAGGGCTTATAAGGCGAATAAGACGTATTGTCCAACAAGCCGAGCAAGTTCGTGCCGGTCTCGGCGAGATTATAGGACGTAAAGATGTCGGCGTTGCCCTTCATCGCGTTCACGACGGAGCTCGCCGTATACACTGCATTAAAGATATTGTGATATTTGGCGTTGTACGCGCTGCCTCCGTCTTGATGGCTCATGTTGTATTCCGTAATCGCAGCCCCGTACAGCTTGCCGGACGGACCCTTGAAAATATTGCCCGTGCCGCCGGACTTCACCGTCGCGATATTATCCTGATAATGCGGCTTCGTCCAAGCGAGGCGAGTCGCGTCCGATTGCGTCGGATCCGGTCCGTAGTCGTGCCAGCTTAAAATATCGACTTGGCTCTCTAGCTGCTTAGCCGCGTACGAGACGTATCCGGTCGAACTTAAATCCGACCATGCGTCCGCCGGTCCGACTAGCTTAATCGTGGAATCCTGCGTTTTCATGGCGTTGCCGACCGTCTGCGCGAAAGTCTTATAATCGGCTTGGGAAGCGAATTTGCCGTCGCCTTCGATCGTCGGCTCGTTCCATAGCTCCCAATAGCGGATCGTCCTCGAAGCTCCGAGCACGTGATCGGTGTTATAACGCTTGACGACGCCTTTCATGAAGTTGGCGTATTCGGTCCAGTTCGCGGACGTGATCAGCCCGGTTCCGTCCCGCGTATTCGGCACGCCTGCCGGAAAGCCCGCAATGACGAATAACGGCTGCGCCCCGGCATCGAAAATCGTGTTCAGAATGGCGTCCATGTCCGTCAGCGCGAAATTGTTCGCCGAAGGATACGGATCCCTCCCGTTGTACAGCATGTTCTGGATCGGATTGACGCGGACGAGCTTGATCTTCGCGTCGCTGATTCTCGTCTTGAGCGCCGCGTTGCCCGCCCACCACGTGTACTTGTCCGGAGCCCCGGAGCCCCAGACGAACGGATTGACCGTTCCCGCGTTGGAGGCCGTATCGACGGTAATCGTCGTTGCCGTACCCGCGAAGCTCAGACTCGCCGGGAACAATAGAGCAAGCCCCATCGCCGCGGTCAGCAGCGCCCCCGCCATTCCTCTTGCCCGTTTCCTGCTACCCATCTTCTTCACCTTGCCACCTTCCTTTGTCCGTATTGGTGCAGCGATATGAATAAAAGGAGAACAGCCGCGATGCTGCGCATGCTGTTCTCCTCTGCTGCCTTACCTATTAGTTAAGCCAAAGCGTGCCGAATTGCGAAGCGTTCTTGGCTCCGCCGACGCCGGAAGACCATTCGATATAGCCTTCGCGCCCGCTGCCGTCGCTGTCGTTGACCAGGAACGATAGCCCCGTCGCCTTCTTGGTTGCCGCTTCGCCGAACCCTTCCAGCTCGCTGAACGGAATGCTCAGCTCGTAGACCGTCGTCCCGTCCGTCTCGTTGCGGACTACGGCGATCTGGCCGTTAGCCATAAGGCCGGACTGTGCAAAGCCCATGCCCTTGAAGATTTGGGGATCCGCGCCGTCGGGCTTGCCGATCTGCAGCTCATATACTTGCGATCCGTAGCCCGGACCTGCCTCGTTCCGCGCGTCGAACGCCAGCTGCAGCGAATCGCCCTGCCACATGCCTCCGCCGCTTTGAGGCTGGAACGCCTTATCGTCCTTCACGACGGCTAAGACGTACAACCGGGAAGCATCCCACATGAACCTTACGCCGGCCGATAGATCGGAAGCCTGCCAGTTCGACCGGTAATCCGCGCTAACCTGCGAAGCTTGATCCGCCGCAGCGATCGCCGCGGATTGCCAAGCCGCATCGATCTTTCCGTCGATGACGGGCGCTTTCGCCGCGTGCGCGGCCGTTACCGCATATAAGACTTGGCTGAACGGAATCGTCTCTCCCTCCGCTTGGACGCTGCCGGATAGCGCGAGCGTACCCGAAGCCTTAGTGCCGGCTTTCGGCTCCAGCGTATAAGCAATCGTCGCCGTCTTGCCGGGCTCGACGGTGAACGTCGTCTGGCTCGCTTGCAACGTCCATCCGGCCGGCTCGGCCAGCGCCAACGTTCCGGCGATTTTGTTGTCTGTCGTGTTCGTCAACCGCACCGCTTTCTTATCCGCCTGCACGGCCAGCTTCGGCACGACGTCCAGCGCGAACTTCTTGGCAGCCATCGCCTTATTTCCGCCGACTTCCTTGACCGTCGCTTGCACCGTACCGAGCACGGCGTCCGAAGGCGGCTTCAGGACGAAGCTGATCTTCTTGCTCGAATACGGTTTAACCGAATAAGTCTGGGTCTTCGCCGAGGACGACTTGAACCATCCGCTTGGAATGCCCTGTAATTGCAGCTTGCCCGAAACCGAACGGTTCGTGTAATTGTACACTTCTACCGAGAACGTGTTGTCGAAGCCGCGGGTTAGCGCGACGTTGCCCGGCTTGTAATACGGACTCTTCATCAGATAGACGTTGGCTGGGGATGCCGGCTTCCCACCTTGCGAAGCCGTCTTCGTTCTTGGCTTGGCAGAACGAATGTACGCTTGCAGCGCGCCTTGAACGTAGGTCGGCTGTTCGGACAGCTGTACCGTAACCTCGCCGTTTACGGGCGTTAAGACGGTCTCATTGCCATACAGATCGAACTGCTTCACGCTTTTGCCCGTCTTCAGCTTGACCGTGCCGCCCTTCGCCGACCATAACGCCAGCAGGCCGTCCGAAGAGCCCGACTTGCCGAACGCGAGCGCGGTCGCGTCTTCGTTGCCCACCTTCACGTCGCCCATGTAGACGTGGCCGGACAAAATCCGATTCATAGCCGCTACGGCCGGATAAACCGGCTTTACCGTTCCGCCGATACTCGAATCCGCGAGACCGAATTGCGTATCGGTCGCGACGTTGAACGAGTACAGCGCGTTCTTCTGCACGTTCATCGCTTTAGCCAGCAAATATCCTTTAACCGTATATACCGCCTGCTTGTCGGCACCTTGCTCGTCGGTTCTCCAGCCCCACTCAGTCAGCCAGATCGGCTTGCCGGGCATCTTCGCCTGCACTCCCGCGATGTCATGAACGAACGAATCGCCGGCCTCCGGATCTCCCGCTTGATACGGGTGAATAACGACGGCATCCGTATACTTCGCCGCGCCGAGAGCGATCATCTCGTCGAGATACCCGCCGCCCGTTCCCGATAAGCCGCTCATGACGACCGTCGCCTTAGGATCGGCCCGCTTGGCCGCGAGATAACCGGCTTTCAACAGCTCGACGTAGGCTTCCGCGTCGTGCGTAGGACGGAAAAATCCGTCCAGGTTCGGCTCGTTCCATATTTCCCATGCGTGCACGTCGTTCTTGTAACGCGATACGGTCTTGTAAACGAAGTCCGCATACTCGCTAACCGAGCGCGGGGCATAATGCTCGGGCATCTCCGCGCCCACCGGACTCGTGCTGGCCCAAGTAGCCGAATAAGCGAGCAGGCCGATCATTTGCAAGCCTTCCTTCTTGTTCGCGGCTACGATCTGATCATAGAGCTTCCAATCGTATTTGCCCTTGGAAGGCTCGATCTGGTCCCACAGCATGTCGTTGCGGACAAGACCGCCGCCGGATTGCCGAATCAGGCTGGCTTCCTGCTCCCGCAACGGTTGGCTCGTCAAATAATCGTAGTGCGTCGAATATCCTACCGTCGGGTCGGACGACGCGCGAGCGGAACCGGTTGCCGCCGCAATGCTCGCGAACGCCGCGATTCGGGTCGACTCCGCGCCGCTGGCGTCGGTTACGACCGCTTCCAGCGTATAGTAGCCGTACTTAGGCACTTCGAAAGACAAGGTTGCCGAAGTTTCCCCGCCCGCAACCATCGCGGCAACAGGCGCTTTGCCGGAAAGCACCTTCGAACCCGCGCCGTCCTTGACGACATAAGCCAGTTCGGTAGCTTGCGTCGCCGACGTTCCCGCGTTGCCGACCTTCGCCTGAAGCGAAATCTTGTTGCCCGCGAACACCGATCCCGCCATGCCGGTCGTCACGCTTGCCAATTTCAGCACGGATTCCCGAACGATAGACGGCAGTAGGCCTCCTTTGTAGAAGGAGAATTCGTCCAGCATCCAATAACCGGTCCCGTTATCCTCGGGACTAATATTGATCGAGTTGACCAAATCCCAATCCAGTGCATGGTTGCCGCCGCCGTCTTGGTATTCCAACGCCGTTGCCGGCAACTCCACCGTCGTCCATGCCGTACCGCTCACGTTAATGACGGAGCGGAACTTGTCTCCGCCATCTTTTTCCTCCACCCCGACCGAGTATTTGCGCGCCGTCCCGTCCCCGCGAATCATGAAGCGGATCGACTGCGTCCCCGCGAGCTTCCAATCCGCCGGGAGCGAACCGTGCGCGACGAGCCCCCAGCCCGCTTCGGAACGCGTATAGTCGAAGCGCATACCTTTGCCGGAAGCGCCTTCCGCTTCCGCCTTCTCAATTTTGCTGCCGTCTCCCGCCCATAAGCCCCAATCCGTGAAAGCATCCGGAGCGAACGTGTTAGTTAGACTCGGATCGAACGCGCCCAGCGTGAGATCGTCGATCGTCAAGCGACCGGCGCGGTTGATCTCCGGACTAATATTAAGCGAGTTGACCTTGTCCCAATCGAGCTTGCCGTCTCCGCCGTCCTGATGTTCGAGCTCCGAGACGGGAACCGTAACGAGCGTCCAATCCCTTCCGCCGATCGTGACGAGCTTGCGGAACTTATCGCCGCCGTCCTTCTCTTCCACGCCGACGAAGAAGTCTTGCGCTTCCCCGTCTCCTTTGGCGTAAAACTGGATTGTCCGCGTTCCGTCAAGCTTCCAATCCGCGGGAAGCTCCGCGTGCGCCACTAAGCCCCACCCTTGCGAAGAACGATCGTAATCGATTTGTACCGCCTTCCCGGTTACGCCGTTAACGATGTCCTTCGTTACGGTGCTTCCGTCGCCCGCCCATAATCCCCAGCCCGGAAACGCATCCGGATCGAAGCTATTCGTCCATATCGCCGGGCCGTCCGCTGCCGCCGATACCCCGCCTGCGGGAAGTCCGACCGGCATGGCAAGCGTTGCCGCGAGCAGCCACTTTCCGAATGCCGGCATCCTTTTCTTTTGTCCCATTATTATTGCCTCCTAGGTCCGGATTTCGTTAGTTTCGCGCATCTTCGTCGCTTCGTCGCCAATGCAACTCGATGCACACCTGAATGATATCGCCCTAGCGAGCGCTTCCACTACGAAGCCCGGTGACAATACCGACGTTTCCGTTACCTATTGGACAATAAAAAACCTCCAGCCCTAAGGCCGGAGGCAATTAACCGCTATTTGTTGTACTTTTGCCGGTATTCCTTCGGTCCGATCCCGACCGATTTGCGGAACACCTTGGCGAAGTGCGAAAGGTTGACGTAACCGACGGTCTCCGCGATATCCGACACTTTGCGGTCCGTCTCCGCCAGCAACGCCTTGGACTTCTCCAAGCGGGCTTGCAGGATATAGTCCGACAAGGCAATGCCCGTTTCCTTCTTATACAACCTGGACAAGTACGCGGGATTCAAAAACACGTGCTTGGCGATATCTTCGCGCTTCAATTCATCTTCGGTAAGATTATCCATTACGTACTGGTTAATCTTATCGATGACCGCCCTCGTATCCGGCGTTTGATCGTGGTAGGCGTCAAACGCTTCTTCCACGACCTGGAGCGCCCACGCTTGAAGCTGCGCCATCGACCTTGCGCTCCCCTTGGACGCGCTCCCGGCGAACATGGGCAATCCTTTCCGGTGAAACGCCCTGTACAGCATATGCTTCACGGAAGTCGCGAGCACGTCCATCGTCTCAGTCGTCGCTTCCCGTTCCCGGAGAGCCTGCACGTTCTCCTCCAGCCGCTTCAGCAACTCTTGCTTGCGACCCGTCTCGAACAGAATAAGCCAATCGTCGACCGGCGCGTACGGAATCGCCTGGGTAGGCTTCTCGGACGACCGGGCGAGCGTAAACACCGCGTTCGTCTCCGCGACGTTGTCTTGCTCTTGCTCCAGCAACGTTCGATACATCTCGGGCAGCTTCGATAGCTCCGTCGATTCCCCTATATAACAAGAGATGCGACTATAAAAATATTCGTTCGCCGCAACGAGTAGTTCACGGCATCGGTTTCTCAGCGACTCAAGTCCCGTTGTGTCCGCCAATTCCGCATAAAGAATCGCCACGTTCACGCCGGCCTTGTCTTGAATGACGGCGCCTAAGCCGTCCGCCAACAAAATTTCCTCGGCCGAGTTGCGAATTGCGTATTCCATAATTTCCTCGTCCCGCGTGCCTAGCTCCTTGTTCCACTGCTCCACGCTAATAAGTACGGGGCGCACGGCCTGCCCCGCGTTGAGCGGCAGGTTATACAGGTGAATCGCCTCTTCGATTTTACCGGGAGCCGCGGAAATCCGCTGTCCGAGCAAGTCTTGCCAAAATCGCTCGACGAGCATCGGTTGATGCTGGATCCAACGGTCGTGATATTGACGGTACGTCTGCATGTAGGCTTCGGATTCCCGCTTCTCCTCGATCTCGTTCAATGCCCGGGAAATAATCGTCTTTAGCTCGTCGTAATCGATCGGCTTGACGATATATTCGTAGCTGCCCAGGTGGATTGCCTGTTGGGCGTAGTTGAAGTTGGCGTGTCCGGTCAAGAAGATCGTCTCCGCCTGAGGCTGCCTTTCGCGCGTCCATTCGAGCAGTTGGATTCCGCTGTCGCCGGGCATCTCGATGTCCGATATCAGGAGATCGACGCGCTCGCGTTCCATAAGCTCTTTGGCTTGCTTGGCGCTGTAAGCCTCGAATACGTTGGCGACGGGGAGATCCGTCCAATCGATTCCCTGTACGATGCCGGCGACCGAATACTTCTCGTCGTCCACGATGAGCAGGTTATACATGATGTTTGCCTCCTTCTGCGGCTTCCGGATCGAACGGCAGCGTTAACCGTACGATCGCGCCCTGGTTCTCGTCGTTCGAAAAATCGATTCGGGCCCGATCCCCGAAAGTGAGCCCCAGGCGATGAATGACGTTCCATATTCCGATATGGCTTCCGTCCGCTTCCTCCAGATAACGTCCCGAAGCAAGCTTGTCCAATTGCTCCTGCGGAAAGCCTTTCCCGTTATCGCCCACGGTGATGACGAACCGATCCGACTCGCCCGGCAGCCCTTGCGCATGGATGCGTACGACGAACCTATCGCCTTCCATGTTCATCCCGTGCACGATCGCGTTCTCGACGAAAGGTTGTACCGACAGCGCGGGAATCGGCGCCCCGCTCCACGGCTCCGGTATGTCGATCTCGTAATCCAGCATATCCGGATATCTCAGTTTTTGGATTTCCAAGTAGTTTTGGATGTGCTTCACTTCTTCGCCTACCGTAACGTGCGTCCGGCTCGTGCGAATCGTGAACTTGAAGTAATCCGCAAGATACAAAGACATCTTTTGCACGTTTTTGTAGAGCTTGAGCGTCGCCAGGTTGTAGATAATATGCAAGCTGTTCAAGTAAAAATGGGGATTGATCTGGACTTGCAAATGCTTAAGCTCCGCCTGCTTCACTAGCAATTCCTGCTCGTAAATCCCGATGCGCAGTTGTTTGATCTGATCGGCCATGTTGTTGTAGGTCGAGGCAAGGAACGATAGCTCTCTCGTGTTATCCTCCGCCAGACGGAAGCTCAGATCCCCTTGGATAATGCGCCTCATTCCCCTGATCAAATCGCGGAGCGGCGTGAACAGCACTCGCCTGAGCAACAGCACGTACAGGCTTAGCACGAGCGCGGCACCGATCGGAATAATCCATGCCGCGCGCAGGAAGAACGGAAGCTTCTGAAGCAAATTTTGCTCCGGCACGAGGACGATGACGCGAATATCCGATAGCTTCGACTTCGTGCCGACCGCAAGCATCGGTCCTTCCTTCTGGTCGAGAAGCAAATATCCATTCTCCAGCTTATCCAATCGCGGTCGGAGATAACTTAGTCCTTCGTCGGTTAACGAAGTAGCCGTCAACGGGTCGCCTTCGGCGTTCACGATCGTAACTTCTCCGCCCCCGCCCAGATTAAGCTGTTGGAACGGCGCGAGCAATTGCTTCAGATCGATCCAGGCGCCGATCCAAATATCGGGAGACGCTTGTACCGCCGTAACGAGTCCGTAGTCATCGCCGTTGCGCAATATCGTCCACCTAGAACCGATGCGGGAACCGTTGCCGTCGAGCCATGCGGCCAAATCGCCGAAGCGCTCGTAGTTTCCGTTGTTCACGGTTAAATCTTTGGAGCTTTTCGCGTAGACGAAAAACGTATCGATCGCGTTATAGAGGACGACGTCGTCCCGGAAACGGTTGATGATCCGAACCTTCCTTATTTGATACTCGCCGTCTTGGAACGCGTATAAGTTTAACGAAATCAGATCCGGATCGCTTCCGGCGCGCGTAAGCAAATATTTGCCCGTATCCTCGAGCACCTGGTCGACTTTGCTCTGAATGAACATATTGACGAGGTCGTTATTCGAAGAGGCTACTTTCTCGCGAACGACATGGATCGCATATATATTATTGTAGAAATGATAGGCTACGAGAGGGAGAAGCACCGCGAATATGCCGAGAATCAGCTTAAATTGCAGCGATTTGAGTACGTTCATAGTCTCGTTCCTTTGTGTGCGTGATGGTGTTACCATCGATTATCTCATCGCGCTCCCGATAGCGTCCACCCTGCAGCGTGTCTTTTTGAACGTTTTGGTGACCAAAAAAGCCGCGCTTCCTGATCCGAAGCGCGGCGCTGTTCGTATATGATACAATACTAGTCAAAACTCGGTTATCCCAAAGGAGTTAATCTCGCCATGCTAACGTTGAAATGGGTGCTAGCCATCCTCGTTATCGCCACCTCTTGCCTATCCGTCCTGAACAGCTTCAAGTCCAGGCAATCCAAAGACGGCAAGCAGCGCGGCTTGCATGCTTCCCGAATGAACATATACATGGGACTCATGCTCATCTTCCTGTCGATTCTCATGATGCTGTTGTTCACCGGGTCGAGCCTGCTGGTCGTCGTGTGCTTATTGTTCATGTTGCTCGGCATCTTTAACTTGTTCGCGGGCATGCGCAACCGTTCGTATTACAGCCGCTTGCAGCAAGAACAATCGCGTTAAGTCTGGTCGATCGTCTGCACGGTCAGCATCGCCTTGGCGATTGCGTCCCCGTCTTGCATCGTCTGCACTTCGACCTTCACGTGCCTGCGGCTCGCCTCGATAATGGTCGGCACGATCGTAACACTCGCGTCGATGGGCGCGGTCCGCAGGAAGTACGTCGTCATGTTGTCGAGCACGTGCTCCCGCTTCCCTAGATCGGCTACCGCCCGGCTTGCCGCCTGTTGCATAAGTGCGGTGAGCACGCCCTCGGAAATCGTGCCGAGCGGCCCCGACATTTGCGGCGTTGCTGGGCCGAGGTAATAGGCCCGTCCTTCCGAATCTCTCTGCTCCGTAAACCCCGCCCACATGAGCGCGTCGAACGTCTCGCCCAATTGAGCTGGCCGATTGGCGAATTGCATCGCCCGCAGCACTTCACCGCGGCTAATCGCGCCGACGAGCTTCCGCTGGCGATCCACGACGGGCAACAGCTCGATGCCCTCCGATACCATCTTGTGCGCAGCCGAAGCGACCGGCGTGCTAAGCGTAACCGTCATCGGACGACGGGTCATCAGCTTGTCCAACGGCTGATCGGGCTTCGAGCCGACGACGTCCTTGGCCGTAATCATGCCGACTACGCGATTCCACTCGTCCGTAACGGGAAACCTTCCGCTCCCCGTCTCCGCGCTTAGCTTCAGAAATTCCGCCACGTCCGCCGATTGCTTGAGCGCGCTTTGTCGCGAAGACTGCGCAATCAAATCCCCGATCATCATAATTTTCCGTTTAATCAATTGGTCGTACATCGCCCGGTTAATCATCGAGGCGACCGTGAACGTATCGTGCCGACAAGTCAATATCGGTAGCTGCCGCTCGTTAGCAAGCCGACGCACTTCTTCGCTCGTGCCGAAGCCACCTGTGACGAGCACGCCCGCGCCATGCTCTAGCGCCGTACGGTGCGCGTTCTCCCGGTTACCGACGATGAGCAGGCTGCCCGCGTCGATGTACGTCATCATCTCGTCCAGCTCCATCGCGCCGATGACGAATTTGTGCAACGTCTTCTCGAGGCCCTCTTCTCCGCCGAGCAAGCTGCCCTGCACGATGTCCAGCACTTCCGCGAACGTTAGCTGCTCGGGATTTCCGCGCCTTTTTTTATCGACTCTTACGGTTCCGATTCGTTCCTTCGTGTTCACGAAGCCGAGCTGTTCCGCTTCCTTAAGCGCGCGATAAGCAGTGCCGTCCGATACGCCCTTCTCCTTCGCCATTTGGCGAACGGACACTTTCGTGCCGATCGGAAGCGCCCGGATATATTGCAGCAGTTGCTCATGCTTCGTCGCTTCGGTCTGGCCTATTTCGTTACCGGACATATGTACCTCCCGCATCTCGTACGACTGTATACTATACCTTTGCTTATAACAGAAGGCTGCTTCGAGCGCAATCGCCGCCCGAAACAGCCTTCTTCCATTACCTTCGTTATGCCAACCGATCCGCCGAATATTAATGGAAGATCAAGTAAACCAAGTATAGCGCGATCCCGAATCCGCCGATCGATTGATAGATGTAAGGAAATACGCGGTCTCTGGTCACCTCATGCAGCGCCAGCGCTTGGATCACGAGCACGAGCAAGCTGACGACGAGCAGCAGCGCGCCGAGGAACGATGCCAGTTCCACCGAGATGAAGGCGATGATGCCGGAGACGAACAATCCTACGCCGAACATGAGCTGCGTGCCGCCGTAATACGTGGCCGCTTCGGTCCAAGTACGCTTGCGTCCGCCGATCCAGTTGCCGACGAGCGTGAACGCTACGCCCGCGAGCACGATGGCGCAAACCGCCACGATCAAGTATTCGCCGGACTTGAGCGAGCCGAACAGACTGAAGAACGGCGAGTCCCAAGCCGTCGTGATCGATGACAGCGCGCTGAACAATCCGTCGAGATCGCCGGCGTCGACGTCCGGCGTCGTCTCGTTCTTGAGCGCCCAGACGAAGAAGAAAAATCCGAGCACTCCGATCGCCGCGCCGATCACGCCGTAAATCCAATCTACGGCCGGCTGCAATCTTACGCTTGCCGTCGGATTTTTAAGCAACCCGATCAGCTTCTGAACGTCGATGTTCGCCAGCGGATTAGCTGCCGCCTGAGCGCCTCCCTGCGGTTGCTGCGGTGCCCCTGCTGCCGCGGTTTGGCTCTCGGCTTGCTGATGAACCTGTGCCTCGCTTGTATGGTCTAGGTTGGAATTTTGATCGGACATCACAATCCTCCTCCTAAGATCAACAATGGAATGATTTGCTATATACCGTCATTCGACGACATGGCACGAAATCCTTTAATTCTGCAGCTTTTTTAACTGATAGAACTCGCCTTTAAGCGCCATTAGCTCCTCGTACGTCCCGATCTCCACGCATTTGCCCATCTTCATGACGACGATGCGGTCGGCATCGCGAATCGTGGACAGCCTATGCGCGACGATGAACGTCGTGCGGCCCTTAATCAGCTTTTGCATCGCTTGCTGAACGTGATACTCCGACTCGTTGTCGAGCGCAGAAGTGGCTTCGTCGAGCAAAATAACTTTCGGATCGCGGATGAGCGCCCGGGCGATCGCGATACGCTGACGTTGGCCGCCGGATAATCGCCCGCCATGCTGGCCGATCGCCGACTCGAGCCCATCCGGCAATTGCGCGATCACGTCCTCGAGATGCGTCATCCGGATCACTTCCAGCAGCTTCTCCTCGCTGACCGTAGGCAACCCGTACGTGATGTTCTCGCGGATCGTGCCGGAGAAGAGCACCGTGCTCTGATGCACGACGGCCAAATGCTTGCGGTAAGAAGCCATGTCCAGCTCATCCATCGGAATGCCGTCGATAACGACTTGGCCTCCGTTCGGCTTGTTAAAGCCGATTACGAGATTCAGTACCGTGGACTTGCCCGCGCCTGACGCTCCGACGAGAGCGATGCTTTCTCCGGCTTTCACCTCCAGCGAAAAGTTCGACAGCACGTGACGATCGGAATTCGGATAGCCGAAGCGAACGTTCTGGAACGAAAATTGGCCGGTGACCGCATCGACTTTACGTTTGCCTTGATAAGCTTACACGTCTTTCGAAAGCAGGATCTCGGTGACGGAATAGATCGATTCGAATCCTTTGGCGATTTGCGGATAAACGGTTAAGAGCGAAGACACGGAGTTAAGAATCATGCTGAAAAACGATTGATAGAGCACAACGTCGCCTACCGGAATTTTGCCGCGGTAAGCTAGCCATACGGTGAACGCGAGACAGAACACTTGGAAAAGCTGGAACACGACCCAAGCTATCGATCCGAAGTAAGCTTCTACGATGTCCAGGCGATAGCCCTTCTTGCGCAAATGGTTAAGCGTATTGTCGATTTTGCTAATTTCCGTCTGTTCCAATCCATGCGCGCGCGTAACCGGCAGCATCCCGACCATCTCGGTCACTTGACCGGACATCGACTCGATCTGCGAACGGAATTCGGAGTTGGAGCGCCGGATTTTTTGCCGGAACACTCTAACGAGAACGAGCGCTGCGGGAATCGTAAGCACGAAGAAACCCATGACCGTCAGACTGCGGGACGACGTAATGATAATGGCTACGATGACGCTGATGATCGCCGGGAAGAACGACATCATGATCTGCTTGGACAGCGTCTCGATCGCTTCGACGTCACGAAGCACTTTGGTTTGCAGTTTACCTGCCGAAAGTTCTCCGTGTGCGGACATCGACAGGCGCTGAAGCTTGCGCACGAGCGTGCTCCGCAATCCCGCCTCGACGAACCGGATGGCCTTGCTCATATAACTGATATGCAGCACCTGGGTAGGGATATTCTGCGCGATGACGACGATGAGCACGATAATGTTGATCCAGAGACTTCTCGTGCTGTATTGATCCGGCTTAGAGGCCAAGTTAATGAGATTCGCCGTTACGATCGGAAGCACGTATACGGGGGAATGTTTGAACAAGAAGAAAAAGATAGACAGCAGTAGCTTGTTCCAGTGCTGGCGGTAGAGCTGGAATAACAATCTAGAAGGTCGGCGGTCGGTTAACGAATCGTCGTTCAGCAGCTCTTCTAACCCGTACGAAGGGGCTTCTTTCCTATCGGCTGTTGCTGCGGATTGCAAAATGCTCTCTCCTCTAAACGCGCGTTTATGAACCATTTTCGTTCATTTGCCCATTCTTGTAAACCCCTATCGATGCCCTTGAATAAACTTCTAAGAATCCGCCGAAAATAATAGGCATACACATGCTATCAAACGATAGAAAGCGGGAGAATGGTGCGCATGCGACTGTTCCTCATTATGTTTATTACGGTTGCCGGCGGGTTAGACGCTTGGTTGACGCAATACGGCGTTCGCCGCGGCCTCATAGAAGAAGCCAATCCATGGATGGATTGGCTGTTCGGACGAAGCGAGTTCTTGTTCTTCTTATTGAAAATAGGATTGCCGCTCGCGCTGTTGGCGATCGTGCCGAAGCGGTTATCGATGCCTTTGCGAGGGGCGCTAGCTTTGGCATGCGTCACCTATCTGTTCGTGATGGCGGTTCATGGCTATTGGATAACCGAATTGCTGATCTAGCGCAAATCGACTAATTGATGAGTCTCTTTACGTAGATGTTCAGCGTATCGGTCGTTGGAATGCTATCCGGTGGAGCATTGTACAACGAATCGTCGTATTTAACGATTAGATTAGACTGATCCACGGTCAATTTCTCTTGATCGAAAGTGAATGCGAATGCCGTCTCTTCCGTCTCGTCTGGCGCAGTATACGTATGCATAGTCACGTCTACCGGCGGATTGTCTTCATCTTCTCCGACCGCGTTCAATGTAACCATATTGCCGTGAAGGCCCCCCAATATATTCATCTTATTCTTTACGCCGTACAGATTCATTTCCTCCAACTCCGAATACAGGAAAGCGTGTATGCGCTGGTCCCCCGTACGGTTATCGGAGAAATCGAACTTGCCGGATGCGATGACGATGAGAGGCTGATCCGTTGCGGCGTTGATCGAATCGACTTCCTTCAGCTCGACTCCCCCGTTTACGTAGATCGTCCCATTGATATTGACTTCCCCAATAATTTTCAGACTGCCGAGCACGTACATATTGCCAGTCATTTCGAATCCATCATTGAGTACGACATCCCCGACTATGACCGCTTGTTGCCCCTGCGCGAGTGTCAATTTGCCGGACAGGTCGGCAGCGACGAGAAAGTCATCCTCCGGATGGATGATGTATAGCGAACCGGAATTCATCGTAATTTGCGCGGACGGCTTGGAGGCGAACACGCCTCCGGCAACGACTAGATCGTCTTTCCGAGCATCCAAATCTCCAACATCCAAAATTCCATCGATGGTCGTCCACTGGTCGACGATTTTTTGATTTCCAGGTAGTGAAGGACGTGCGGCGTTGTTTCCAAGATATAAACCATCCAAAGATTCGGCACTTCCGGAGAGAGAATCGTAACGGCTCAAAAACTGTTCAAGTCGTTCTGGATGATCTGTATCAACCAACTGACCCGCGTAATGCCCGACGTAGTCACTTACGGGTATCGTTTCATCCGCCGTCAATGTACGGTCTTCGAACGGATATGCTTTGGAAAAGTATTCGCTCGACCAAGTTTCCTTGTGACTGCCTTCGACGCGACGGTCCTCATAGCCTCCCTTGGTAAAGACGAAGCCTTTGAGCGCAGGCAGGTTCGTCTCTTTGCCATACAAGGAGCCCGGCATGCCACTGAACAGCGCTTCATCGGAATAAATCAGCTTTCCTCTGCTGAGCACGCCTCCGTCGAGCGCTTCTCCGACGTACACGTCTCCGACGATATAAGAAAACCCGTTTAACTTCAAATCCAAGCCGGAAGATACCGGATAGCGGAACACCGGATTAATCGTGCTGACGTACACTTCCATCTGTTTCGTGACGGAGCGCTTCGGTCCGTTACCGGGAATGGTGCCTTTAGACGTTACGACGAGCTTCATTACGTAGGGTTGTAGTGGGTAGGGGAGCTTTTCGATTTCCGATGGATCGGTTACCGACAGATCGGGCGACCTGACCTTTTCCCATTCTATATGGATCTGATAGGTTCCTTTCTCGGCTGCCACTGAAAGGTTGCCCGGAACGCTTGGAATACCCAATGGATCTCCCCATGGATCTGGCAACGCTCTGAATTCATCATTCATCGCATTGATCCGTGCGATTACAGCACCTATCGTACCACCTGTCGTCGAGACGGTCCCGTTGGCCTGATTTACCGCATCCTTAATGAGCGATAACGTCTCGTCGAGACCTTTTTGCGCGAGCGATTCCGCTTGCACGCCAGACTCGGAGGCGGCAACCTGGATGTTCGAGTTCTTCAAAACGTCGAGCAACACTAGTCCCATCATCGTCATGACGATGACGGTCAGCATAGCGAGAATCAAGGCGGCGCCACGCTCCGAGCCGAGCATGCGACGGGCGGAGGGGTTCGATACCGTCTGCCTTTCGCCGGCTTCGCGGGTTGGTTGTTGCATGCTCATCTCCCCCTCTCCTCTACTGCGACCGAAACAACGGTATGCGCGTCTGGATTTCGTATTTCGGGTTTTCAAGCTTCGATGCGACCGTCACGCCCGGCTTCTCGTTCTCGTACATCAGCTTCACGTTCACCATCCGGTCGTTCAACGCGGTTAGCTGCGACAACGGCGACTCGACTGCGGTCGCGGCAACGCGCAGAGACAACGGAGAAGTCATATCGAACCTTCTGACCAGATGATTGTCTCCATCATAGACTCCTATACCGTACAGCGGATGCCCGTCCAATAACTCGAATGGCTCGATCCGCATCTTATAAGTGTTCACGTACGTCTCGGGGTCGTAGGTCGACTCGTTGACTTTAGCCCATTTGACGAACGTGATCTCTTTGTCGGAAGCGCCTTGCGTGACATAGATCGCGTCTTTCAGCTCAGAAATGACTTGGCTGATGACGACGTCGCCTTGATTGCGAATTTGCGTCTCGGCCAAGATGCGCTTGTGCATGGAGATGCCCATGAACAAGAACGCGTATAACACCATGGCGAGCATGGACAGAATGACCAGCGCTGATAATACTTCGATCATAGTCATCCCGCGATCGTTCCGATCTTGACCGGACTTGAGCAGCTCATCCTCGGCTAGGTTCGTTGCCATGCGCTTAATCCCCCTGATTGACCACATAGCTGTCGATGGTCGTAGATTTGGTCGCTGCCGGGGAAGCGCCTGCCGGGACGTCCCAATAGACCGTAATGGACATGGGCACGAGATACTGTTCCGGCTCTTTGTTCATGAGCGCATCAAGCTGCGCCGTGCGAGCGTTGTCCGTCCTTTTATCCAAGCTAACAATGAAGTTATAGTTCGTTCCGTTCACGTTTGACGGCGCCAGCCAGTCTACTTCATTTAGCGATAATGGAAGATCGCTCTGTTCTTTGAATACGTAAGGGGAAGCGCTCAAGTCTTGCAGCTTGGCATAGTTCGCCGGATCCTTCATTTCGTCCCGTATTTCCGCCGCCTTCAGCCGCGCCAGGTTGGCCGCGATAATTTTGCGACTCTGATCGGCCGATTTGTCGAGCCCCGAAGTGAAGTACCCCATGAGGGAGACGCTAATAATCGATAGAATCATGACGGCGCCCAATATCTCGATTAGCGTAATGCCAGATTCGTTGTCGCGCCATCCGCGCCATCTATCCCGTAGCTTCATGGGGCCTACTTCCCTTCTTAGTACCTTTGTTGGTTGTACTTAATTTTGATGAGCTTATAAGGGGTGACAAATGTATTCCCATTCGTATCTGTCAGCATGACGAAGACGTAGTTGTTGCCCTCGCTCTTCACTCGAAACTTCTTGGCGCCGAGATTCGTACTCACGTTGCTCGGCTGAGGTGCCGTGCTATTGGACTGAATCTTGTAATCCAATCGCGTGACCTTGATCGGATAGCCAATGCTATCCGTACTCAGTCCGTTCGTCTGCGTTCTGTCGAGCATCGTAAACGGCTTGCCCGCAACGATGACTTCGTCGAATTCGACCCATGCGATGACCGGGGTCGTCGAAGTCTTTCTCGGGTCATAATCGGTCTTGATCGATCCGGAAGGTCCCGGATTAATTAAATAGTATTGCTCCGCCCACGTGACGTCGTCGTCTCCATTCGTGACTTTAGTAATTATTTGGTGCCAGCCCGTCGTCAGAGTGATCGTATACGATGTATTAGAAGGCATCGTCTTGCCCGATCCCGTGAAGTCGTCGCCTTTTGTCTTCGTGCAGGATGCGTACTTCGGATTGCAGTCCAAGTACACTTCTGCGACCTTGATGTAGCTGTCAGGATCGGAAACCGTAACATTAATAACTTTGGAAGCCATCTTCGTAGTTGGCGGCGCTTCCAGCGTCGCGAGTGGAGGCGTGTCGTCCATCGGCCAGAAGTCGATCAACTTCTCCTTATACCAGCCTACACCGTCCGTAAGCCGAAACTTGTATATTTTGTTCTTGGCGTCGGCCGTCGCGATGTTGAACGACTCGTTCTCGTATCGCTTCGGTTGACTCGTCGCGCTTCCGTTCTTGTATTGCTGGACGTAATCCTTGTTGTTCGACTGCGTCAACCCGCTGCCGTTCGGCGCGTCGCTGAACAGTCCGAGCGTATAAACGTATTGTCCGTATGTCTGCGAGAAAGCGGTGGCCAACGGAATTTCATTCGGAGGATCGATGTCCAACTTGATCGCCTGCGACTTGGTCGCGCCTCCGATCCAATTGTTCGGATCACCGGTAATGGCGGCCGTCGCCCCTCGCACGTACACGGTATAAGAACCCGACTGCGAGATAGGTCCTGTGTTCCAAGAGGTGCCGCCCGTATTGATTTGATACTGGAAGCCCGCAATGTAATTCGCGTAGAAATCTTCGTTCACTTTCGTCACGCTGGCGGTCGAGTTGGTGCTGCCCTTCTTGACTGCGACGGTATCCAGATTGCTTTGCACGCTGGATGACGACGACGAATACGAAGCCGTGTAGGTCGCCGGGCCTTTCTTCCAGTTCGAATCCGAGATCGTCGCATTGTTAGCGTCCTTGATCGTGAGGTTGCTCGGAGCCTTCGGCGTCAGGTCGATATTCGCTTCGCCCTTATTGCTCGTTCCATTGCTATATTCGATATGCACCTGTGAATGGTTGGTCGTGTCGTTCTTGAATAGCGTGGTGGCATTAAAGTTCACCGGTTCATAGCTGCCTAAGGTGCTCGGCTTCGAGAACTTCCATTGCGGGCTGTTGAAATCACCCAGTTTATACCTGGTCACATCATCGAATCGATTCAACTCATACACGTTGCCCCACCTGTCCGTCACGGTCGGCGTATTCAGTACCGTAATCGTCTTGTTGATCGGAATGAGCGTGCTGTCATCGGACTTGCACGCGTTGAAGTAATCGAGATCCGCGTTGGATAACGTCCAACTGCCGCTTGTCGCCGTCTGCTTGATCGCGATCGGCACGCTGATCGAACTGACCGTGTAGGGGTATGGAATATCGTCAAGCTTGATGCTAAGCTTACCGTCGACCAGCGTTACGTTCGGATTCGAATTGTTCGCCAGTACGAAGCCGGCCGGTAGGTCCATCGTAAGCGTAACGTTGGTAATCGTGGATTCTTTGGCTATAATCTGCTGGATTTGCGTAAAGACGCTCGTCAGTTGGGATGCATCCGTCGCGTTGTACTTCTGGCCGCCCGACGTCGTCGAGATCGACACGAGCAGATCGTGGTCGACGCCGGACGGTCCGAGCGCGATCGTATAGGCCCGAATGCCGAACGTGCCATCTGCATTTTTAAGCTTGCCTGCAGAGGTCAAAGCTTCTTGGCGAGCTTTCGTCTCGTTCGCCGGATTGTAGTATCTCGCCGAGCCGTCCGTCACGAGTACGATGAAGGAGTTCGGCTTGAATTTGCCGGTGGAGTCCGTGAGCATCGTGCGCGCCATATCGATGCCGGCGCTGATCAGCGTACTGCCGTTCGCTTGGATATTGCTAATGCTCGTCTTCAAATTAGTTGCGTTCGCGGTAGTAGACACATCGACGAGACCGCTCACAGCAGTCGCTTTATCCTTGTTGTCGCTGAACGTGACGATGCCGACTTGATCGTGATAAGGCTGACCGCTGCCGTCCTTCAGCTTGTTCAGGCTGTCGACGAGCGATTTGGCCGAATCCTGCAACACAATTAGACGAGACTTTTCGTTCCGACCCGGATTCGAATCCGAGTTCATCCCCCACGCCATACTCTGCGACTGGTCAAGCACGAGTACGAGATTGACCGGCGCGCGCGGCTTCGTCTCCGTATAGCTGCCGCCGGGATAAATCGAGAAGTTGAGATTGATCGCTTCGCGCAAATCGACCTCCGTCGGGTTGTTCGGACTGATGGACACGCTGCCGGTCAATTGTAGACAGTTCGGACCGGTCGCCGCCTGCGCCGAGACGAGGGGAACCGTCAACAGCACGACCATCGCAAGCCAGACGATACGCCGCCATTTTTTGTTCATTTTTGTTCCTCCGCTCTTGTACCTTGTATTGGCTATGCCCTGATCTTAGGGTCTTGTTGTCGTCGTTATCGAAAAGCGCCTATAAAGGGATTGCCGCCGGCAAGCGGACTACGCCTCGCCGACGGTCATGTCGTACTCTTTCATCGCGTCCTTGTGCACCGTTCCCGATGCGATCCATTCCTGGATGCTGGCCGCCATCGACTGCATGCCGAGCTGGCGATTCGTCTGAATGACCGATTTGATTTGATAAATTTTTTCTTGCCGAATGAGGTTAGCGACAGCCGGCGTATTGAGTAGCACTTCCAGCGCCATCACTCTTCCCGTGCCATCCTTCCTCGGAATAAGCCTTTGGGAGAAAACGCCTATGAGCACGGACGCGAGCTGCACGCGGATTTGACCCTGCTGATCGGTCGGGAATACGTCGATGATCCGGTCGATCGTCTGCGGCGCATCGGGCGTATGGAGCGTGCCGAATACCAAATGTCCGGTTTCCGCGGCCGTGATGGCCGTGCGGATCGTCTCCAAATCGCGCATCTCGCCGACGAGAATGACGTCCGGATCTTGTCGCAACGCGGCGCGGAGCCCGTTGCCAAAGCTTAGCGTATCCGTCCCGATTTCTCGTTGCACGACAAGGCATTGCTTGCTCGTGTGCATGTACTCGATCGGATCTTCCAGCGTAATAATGTGTTTGTTGTACTGCTCGTTGATTTCGTTAATCATCGCGGCAAGCGTCGTCGACTTGCCGCTGCCGGTCGGTCCCGTGACGAGCACGAGGCCGCGCTGCTTGGCGACGAAAGCCTTGGCGACGGCGGGCAAATTCAACTTCTCGAGCGTAGGGATGACCGTCATCAGCAACCGGAACGCGAGGTTAATCACTTTGCGCTGGCGGAATACGTTCACCCTGAACCGGCACAGTCCTTCTATCTCGTAGGACAAGTCGACTTCGCCGGATTCCCCAAGCTTGTCCAGTTGCTCTTCGCTGAGGAGCGATTCCGCTATCCACTGCGTGTCTTGAGCGGTAAGAATGCGCTCGCTTGCCGGCGACAGGCTCCCGTGAAGCCGCATCAGCGGTACCGTGCCTGCATTGATGTGCAGATCCGACGCTTTGGCTTCATAGGCGTGCCGGAGCAAATCGTCGACCGATAAGGCCCGCTCAGCCGTCTCGTGTATCGTCATGGCTTATCGCCTCCCCTGCTCATCAATAGAATGGCGTCGTTTTGCCGTCCGCTGGCGAGTAATCCAATCTAGACGGTTGTTGCAGATTGACTAACGTAGGCGAAAAATAAGCTTCCAGCGCGACGTTCGCGACGATCAATTCATGCGTAGCGTTCAATTGAACGAATTTGCCTTCGGTGCGGTTGAAGGACAGCTTATTCACGCGATACACTCTATCGAGCGATTCCAGCTCCTTGAAGAGCGCATCGATCTGCCCGTATTCGCCAACGAAGCTCGTTTCGATTTTAACGGTTTGAACGATGCTCGCCGCCGCATCGCTATTCGCATCGTTATCCGCTGCCGCGGATGCCGGCGCTCCGGCGGAAATATTGTACTGCTTCATGTTCATGCCGCTGACGACTTCCAACCTGCGCATATCCCGTATGACGTTGTCCTCGTAGGGTGCTTCGGGTACCGCTCGTCTTGCGATATCCAGCGCGATCCGATCGGAGCCGGACAGCTTGGCCTGGGTTTCTTGCGCCTTCTCCAAAGCGTCAATCTCTTGATTCGTGCCGGCAAGCTCCTGCTTCGCGTCGTCGATGTCCTTGCGAAGCGGCTGCACGAGGTAGATGTATGCGACGATGAGCAACAACAAAAAGACGATAATCGCATAGATCTGCCCTTTAAGGCTGCGAAGCTCCTGCATGGTCACTGACCTCCCTTGTCTAAGTTCGTATATTGCAGATCAAAGGAAGTCTGGTAGATCGGGAGAGAACCCGGCTGAACGGCCGACGCGTCTTGCGCCGCCTCAGGCGTAGTCTCCATATTGTTGATCGCGGCCATGTTGACGATAGCGAAATGGTCGGACTTCGCTACGGATTGTCGGAACGTAATGATCGCTTCGGTCGTAGAGAACCGGGCAGACAGCTTATAATGGCCGTCACTGCTCATTTCGAGCTGCGTAATGTTCGCGTAGAGGGGGAGCAACTCCGTCAACTCTGCCATCACCTGCGTCGTCGGCGGCACCGCTTCGCGAAGCGACTTCGGCTGCGCAAGCGTAGCCTTGATCGAGCCGCTTGCCGGCCTCGCGGTCATGCTTTCCTGAAGCTTGCTCGCGCTCTCGTTCGCTTGTTCCAGCGCCAGCTTCGCGTCGGCTAACCGGCTATGCGAGTCGTACCAGAGCCAGCCGAGCGCTAAGGAAGCGCCAAGGGCGACGGTAAGCAACGCGATCGGTAAAGCAGGGATGTTGCGCTGCGTCTCTTGTCTGGGTATCAAATTGATATTGATTGCCATAGGGTGATTCGAATAGGCGGGCTTCATCGTCTTAAGCACCTCTCAACGCTAACCCGATCGGTACAGCGTAGGATTGAATCACATCGTTCGGCTCCATGAACCATTGGTCCATCGGAATCGTATAGACGGAGCCGTCGAACACTTCGTTGATTTTGGCAGGCATATTCTCTACCCAATCCGATGCGCCCAGCACGTAAATCTCTTTAATCTTTTCTTGCGTTGCCGAGATCGTATAAGTGAAGTAATAGAGGATCCGGCTTAATTCGGTTGCCGCTCCGGCATAGGCGTCCATTGCGCTCAGCTCGGCGACGGTATGCAGGAATACCGGCACGCCATCCACGAAAATACTGAATTCTAGGTGGCCGTTCTCCGCGTTCAAGACGATGATGCGATCGGACAACGGTTGATTGATCTGCCCCGCGTAAGCAAGCAACAAACGTAGCGAGGCGAACGGCGCCAATTCGATCGTCGCGGGCTTCATCCCGGCTTGCTCGACGACTCGCACATAGCTTTCCACTACGTTCGACGGGCTTGCGATAATAAGAACTTCCTCTTGCTTGCGGCCCTTCGACTTCGGCTGTTGCGCTGCAGCGGCTACCTCTTCGTTAACTGCCGGGCCGAGCCTCAAGTAATCGAATACCGGCTCCTTGAACGGCATGGTCGTGCCGCTGTTCAGCTCGACGTCGATCATGTTGCGCAGCTCCTTGTCGTTCATGACCGGGAACACCGACTTGCGGAGCACCGTGCTAGACGTCGGTATGGACAGATGCACCTTGGCGCCCTGCAGACCGAGCCGCGCGGCGACGAACCGCAGCTTGCCGGCGACGGCATCCTCGTCTAGTATTCTGCCGTCCCGCACCGAGCTGAGAATAAGAGGCTCGCTGTGATGCAGCTTTAGCTTCACGCCTCTGGACGTCGCGGCCAAGTTAATGATGCGCAATTCCTCATCCGTGATCTGGAGGCCGTAACCGCCTTTAGGTTTGTTGCCGAACATGGGGGTGAACCTCCCTTAGGGTCAGGCTGTATGGTAGGGGTGCACATCCCGCCCAAATGGGCGGGATGTGTCTGGGTTATTACAATAGAGTTGTCCCTGTTGGAATTGCGATCGTAGCTGGAGTTCCGATCTTGATGCTTTGTTCGGTTATTGCGGTTGTATCGGACCCGTATCCAGTAATATAGGCTCCGACTGAAGAAGCATTGGAATCATCCGTTGCAAGCGTGATCGCATAACTATACTTTTCACCTGTTTTTGTAATGAATACGAATGATTGAGGATCATATGTTGCTCCCTTAACAGATGGGTTCAACGGGATATCTTCTAAAAATCCGTCAGTGTTTAACTTTGCTAAAGAAACTCTGATAGGTGCAGTTGGTTGTGCATTTATTGAATAGTATCTTGCAGCATCGATAATAAGTAGCGCATTAGCCTCATGCGTCTTCGTTTTCGTGCTGTTAATGATGCCGCCGATCGCCGGAATCGCAATCGCGGAAATAATCGCCAGGATAACGATTACCGCGAGCAACTCGATCAATGTCAGCCCATTTTGATTCCCCAGAATCCCCTTGCGTTTCTTAAACAACTCTTTCATTTCCGGCTTCCCTCCCGATTGTTCTTCTCTATTCGTTCCGATGTGTTGCACTCTGCTAACCTCCTCTACTTTTTTCAACTT
Organism: Cohnella yongneupensis; assembly: GCF_042655785.1. NCBI lineage: Bacteria > Bacillati > Bacillota > Bacilli > Caryophanales > Paenibacillaceae > Cohnella > Cohnella yongneupensis. The sequence continues at coordinate 18,994 of NZ_JBHSNC010000052.1, read as the reverse complement.
GCTTTTCACCCCCCCTCAAGCTCCCGAATCCGATCACTTCAAGAAGTTCTGATACATCGTGAACATAGGCGTAATGACCGCCGCTACGATAACGCCGACGACGACCGAGACGAGCAGCAGCATGAGCGGCTCCACGACCGCCTTCAGCTGGTCTACGCTACGGTCGACGTCCTCCTCGTAGAAGTCGGCCACCTTGCCGAGCATTTTGTCCAATTGCCCGGTCTCTTCTCCCACGATGATCATTTGGATGACCATGCTCGGGAACTGCTTGCTCTGGGCGAACGGCTCGGACAGCTGCCGCCCCTGCTGCAAACTCGATCTGGAGTTGTCCAACACTTGCGCCAACACGCGGTTGCCGACAACGCGGCTCGTAATTTCGAGCGACTGCAGCACGTTGACGCCGCTCGTGTATAGCGATGACATCGTGCGCGCCATTCTGGCGATCGCGGATTTTTTGAATACGATTCCGAAGATCGGGATGCTGAATTTGAGCTTGTCCACGTAAAACTTGCCCTTCTCGTTGTTGGTAAGCGCCTTGATAAGAAGCACTAGTCCGACGACGATGATAAGGAGGAGCCACCATTGGCCTAACACAAAGTCGCTTGCGCCCATAATAATCCGCGTAATCAACGGCAGCTTCTCGCCCTGATCCTCGAACATGCTCACGAACGTCGGAACGATTTTGACCAATAGGAAAATAACGACGCCGATCGCGATTATCGTCAGGATGATCGGATACGTCATCGCCGACTTCACCTTGGCGATCGTCTTGTGCTCCTTCTCGTAATGCTCGGCCATCCGGTCGAGCACTTCGTCCAAGTGGCCGCCCGCTTCCCCGGACTCGATCATGTTAATGAACATTTCCGGGAACACCTTCGGATGAGCCGCCATTGCCTTGGACAGCTGAAAGCCGGAGCGCACGTTCTCCAGCACGTCCTCTAGCGACTGCTTCAGCTTTTTCGAGCGCGTCTGCTCGGCCAAAATCTCGACCGTACGATCGATCTGGATGCCCGCTCGGACAAGCGTCGCGAACTGCCTGCAGAACGAGACGAAATCCTCCATTTTGACGGCTCTGCCGAAATTCAGGTCGTTGCTCCATACCGACGCGTCCTTCTCCATCACGCTGCGGATCGCATACCCTCGCATCTTGAGCTCCTGAATGGCCGTCTGCTTGTTCGTCGCCCGGTGCTGTCCCTTGATTCTTTTGCCATTATCGTTAACCGCTTCATACACGAAATTAGGCATGTCCTTTCACCCTCTCACCGGTCGCTCTATTCATCCGATACCGCCTTGAGCACTTCCTCGACGGTTGTTAAGCCTTGCCGCGCTTTGGTTAATCCATCCGCCAAAATCGTCTGGAAGCCGCCCTCCTTCAAGTGCCGCTCCATCGCTTCGACGGGCTGATTCTGGATGATCATCCGGCGAAGCGCCTCGTCCACGACGAGCACCTCGTGAATGGCCAACCTTCCGGAGTAACCGGACTGGTTGCACGCGCCGCAGCCTTTCCCCTTCGTCAGCTTGAGGTTGTCGTTATCGCCCTGCGTTAGTCCGCTCAACTCGAACAAACGGTATTCGTCTTCTCTCGCCGGAACCTTCTGCGAGCAGACGGGGCATACTTTTCTGACGAGACGCTGCGCCATGACGCAAGCGAGGGACGGCGCGATCAAATAGCGGTCTATCCCCATGTCGCTCATTCGGTGCACGGCGCTAAGCGCGTTGTTCGTATGTATCGTGCTCAGCACGAGATGCCCGGTCAGCGAAGCGCGAACGACGATTTCCGCCGTCTCGACGTCACGCACCTCGCCGACCATGACGATGTTCGGGTCCTGCCGCAGGATCGACCGTAGTCCCTTCGAGAAGGTCAATCCGATTTGCGCATTGACGTGCACCTGCGAGACGCCTTCGAGGTTGTATTCCACCGGATCTTCGACGGTTACGATCTTGACGTCGGGTATGTTCAGCTCGCCTAGCGCGGAATAGAGCGTCGACGTCTTTCCGCTGCCCGTCGGTCCGCTGATTAAAATAAGCCCGTTAGGCTTGCGGATCATTCGGCGGAATTGCCGTTCGTTCATTTCGCTTAACTCGAGATCGATTATTTTTTTGATGCCCGCGGATTGGTCGAGTATCCGCAGCACGACGCTCTCCCCGTACACCGTAGGCAGCGTCGATACGCGAATATCGATAACTTTGCGCTCTACTTGGAGATGGATGCGTCCGTCCTGCGGCAACCGCCGCTCGGCGATGTTGATTTTGGACATGATTTTGAGCCTAGCGGTCAGAACGCTTTGCATCGCCTTCGGCAACACCTTCTCGATATGCAGGACGCCGTCTATCCGGAACCGGACGACGACCTGTTTCTCTTGCGGATCGATATGGATGTCGCTCGCCTGCTGCATGACGGCCGACTGGATGATCTGATGAACGAGCCGCACGACGGGAGCCGATTGCTCGTCCGGCTCCTCCTCCGGAGAGACGGCCGTGACGAGATCGATCTCGCCCAAAATTTCGTTCATCGTATCTTCGAGCCGGTACATCTTGCGAATCGTATTCTCGATTTCCGTTCGTCCGGCTATGACGGGCTGGATCATCGATCCCGTCAGCATCCGTACTTCCTCGAGCGCTTCGTAATTGAGGGGATCCGCCATCGCTACCCGGATTTTGCCGTTCACTCGTTGAATCGGTACAAGGCAATGCTTGCGGGCTATCGCTTCGGAAATCGACAGCAGTACGCTCCTGTCGATCGGCACCTCGTACAGCTTCACCGCGGGCAAGCCGAGTTGAACCGCCAACGTGTCGACCAGTTGACGCTCCGAGACCGCCCCCATGTCTACGAGCAATTCGCCCAATCGCTTCTTGGTCGTCTTCTGGTTACGCATCGCTTCCTCGACCTGGTGCGGGCTGACTTGGCCGCTCTTAACGAGCATTTCCCCGATTTTCATGATGATCGCTCCTCAGTTCCGGTTACTCCGTAGTTCCGACATCGACGATTCCGTCGCCCTGACCCGCTTGCGTCTCCGCATTGTCCGGGGATGCAGGTCCCTGAACGATGACGCTTGGCTGAGGCAAATAGAAATCGCGCGATACCGTTTTACCGCCTGTGCGGACTTCCACGAGCATGCCCGGCTCGCCCTCGCTTTGCGTCTTTACGCTGCCGACCGCCGCCGATGCGTCCTCGACCACCATTCGTTCGGGCGCGTAACTCGTTTGCCGGACGGTCGCTTGTTGAATGTCCCATTTGACGTCGCCTTCGGCTTCGAACCGTAGCGCTGGCTTGTCTCCCGCATACGAGATTTGCAAATTAACTGAATACTTAGTCGGATTGTATAGGGTGAGATCGTTGCCATCCGGCTGGGCGAACACGTCGAAGCCTGGTCGGACATAGTCCGGGAGCCACTCATGTAGCTGGCGCTCCCCGGTCGTCATGCCAAGCGTAACCGCCCCTTCGTAGAGCAACGACGCCATATAGCTGTAACTGTCTTCCTTGACCGCGTTACGGGCTGCCTTAGGCGCCTGCTTGAACGATTCATTCAAAGAGAAATAAGATTTCGGTCCGATCGTCAGTCCGTTCAACGCATCGAACACGGGTTTCTCGTTCGCGGAGACGGATGCGGTACCCGTTATAACGATTAACGGCTTCATTGCGGCACCCAATACATTTTGTATCTCTTTATTTGGTGAGTCATCCGCTTTTTGTTGTACGATAGCTTTTTCCTGACCGATTTCTTTCAGTTGAAACCACGGTTTATTCCAAGGCTCCCAAACGTATATGCCTCCTACAATGCCCGCCAATACGACAAAAACCCCGACAATGGCCGGAGCATTTCTTTTTTTCGGGCTTCTTCGCCTCTTCTGCATCCGGAAGCACTCCTTCAGATGATTTGCTACATTACGTATCACATGACTATTTAACCATATCCTAGTCCCACTTGTAAGTATGCTGCGGTATTAACCCCTAGGGATTACATCGAGTCTGTTCGACATAAACATTGAACGCAAAAAAAGCCCGCCTCGCGAAGCCTATGACGGTTAGTCATCGCTTCGCGAGCCGGGTGTTTTGATATCGCATATTGTGAAGTTATGCGCCGATAATTCTCAGAATCAACGACGCTTTGGAATTGACGTTCAGCTTCAAGTTAATTCTCGAGATGTGCACCTTGACCGTGTTCTGGCTAATGCCAAGCTTCAAGGCGATCTCGCGGTAATTGAAATCTTTCATCCAGTAACTCATAATCTCTCGTTCCCGACCTGTCAGATGATATTCTTCGCTAGCCTGCCGCAACACGTCTTCCAGTTTCAGTTGAATCAATGTGCATGCATCTCCTTTTATCATATCGTCTAACGACCTCATCTTCGCGAGAATGAGCGCCTCTATTGACGATTATAGGAGATCGTAAGCGAGAATGTTGTCGAACGGTCGTGTCGGAGCGAATTTTTTCTATGACTCTACTTCTACCAAGGTAACGGATCGCCTAACAAATCTACGAACATTGGCTTATCCGCTCGGAATCGCTCGGGAGAACGCGCGAGCGCGATCAAATGACCGGCCGCTTGATCCGGCGTGTACGTCGCTCCCGCGTCGAGCTTGCCTTGCATATACGACTGAACCCATCCCGGATGCACGGACAGCGCGAGGGCTCCGGTATCCCGGAGATGGTTGTGCAACAGCGCGGTCTGCATATTAAGCGCGGATTTGGACATCGCGTAGGCGAACCAGTTGTTCCGGTAACAGTCTCCGATGCTGCCTGCTTCCGACGAAATATTCATGATGAATTTGAGCGTCGACCGAAGGATAAGCGGCAGCAATGCGTTGTTCACGCGCAACGCTCCTAGCGCGTTCACGTTAAATACGCGCAACATCTCTTCGTAATCCAACTCGTCGTCTACCGTTCTCGAAATATCGCCAAGAATAGCCGCATTGTTGATCAACAAATCAATGCTGTCCGCGAAAGACGCGATCGATCGCGCCGCTTCCTTCACGCTTGAATCGCTTGAGACGTCCATCCGTACGGTCAGCAGCCTGTCGCCGTAACGCCCTTTTAATTCGGAGAGCGCATCGCTGTCGTCCGATCCGTATTTGCCGGCGGCAACCCGATAACCCTCCTCCAGCAGCCCCTTCGTCAGCGCCAATCCTAATCCGCGATCCGCGCCGGTTACGCAAGCGGTTTTCCCCACGACATAGCCCTCCTCGTTAGCCTCGTAAACATTCCGTTCTTATTGTGTGTCAACCGTTTGCGAATTGCAATTACAGGATCCTATCAAACTTACTTGCCATCGAAGAGCGCACAAAAAAAGCCCTCCCGCCCGCTTTCGATAAGGAAACGGCCGAGAAGGCTTTGATGTCTGGCGTACTATCGATTCTCTTAGGAAGCTTGTTGAGCCATGACCTGACGGTGACTCGGCAAGAACGCGAGCGTTAGCAGGTTAGCCGCGGCGATAACGCCGAATACGACAAAAATAACATGCATCGCATCGACGAGTTCAACAGGGGATCCGGTCGTCACGTAGTGGTTGAACATGGTGCCGAATATAGCGACGCCGACCGTCTGTCCGAGCGAGCGCAACAGCGAGTTCGTGGCAGTAGCCACGCCGCGCATTTGCCAGCCGACTGCCGATTGAACCATGACGGTGGAAGGCGTCGTGATGAAGCCCATTCCGAAGCCGAGCAGCACCAGTATACCGACCCAGTATCCGTATGGGGAGTCCAACTGCAGGTCCGCCATCCATGCGCATCCGATGATAACGACGAACGAGCCTAACATGACGCTCGTTTTGACGCCGATTTTGTACATCAGGCGACCGACTACCGTCGAGGCGATCGGCCAAGCGATCGACATCGGCATAACGGTGAGACCCGAGCTGGTCGCCGAATGTCCGAGCACCGACTGAATCCAGATCGGAGCGTAGATCATAACCCCGGAAACGATGCTGAAGGCGAGGAAGCCGCTCAAGTTAGACACGTTCATGACCCGGTTGTTAAACATGGCGAGCGGCATCATCGGCTCCGCCGTACGGGCCTCGATTAGGAAGAACAGCGCAAGGAATACGATCGCTACAGCGAACAGGCCGATAATGACGGGAGAATCCCATGCGTATTTCTCGCCGGCGCTTAACAGCGCATAGAGCAGCGCGGAGACCGCGATCGTAAAGGTTAGCGCGCCCCAGTAATCGATCTTTTTAGCTTTTTTCTCGAACGACTCTTTCAAAAATCCATTGACGAGCACCAAAGCGACGATCCCGAGCGGGATGTTCATGAAGAAGATCCACTGCCAAGTTACATGGTCGACGAAGTATCCGCCGACGAGCGGTCCGAGCAAGCCGGCGACCGACCATACAGATGCGAACAGTCCCATCATTTTGCCGCGCTTCTCGCCCGTGAACAAATCGCCGACGATCGTGAAGCAAACGGGATTAAGCGCGCCTGCACCGATACCTTGAATGGCGCGGAACCAGATAAGGGACACCATCGAACCCGCGAATCCGCAGAGCGCGGAGCCGAGGACGAACAAGATGATCCCGATCGCAAAAACGATTTTACGGCCGTACAGATCGGTAAGCTTGCCGAAGATCGGCGTCGTTACGCAGGTTGTCAGCGTATAAATCGCGAACACCCAGCTAATCAAGCTTCTTCCTTGCAGATCATCGACGATGTCCGGCAAAGCGGTGCTGACAACCGTTACGTCCAGAGCTCCGATGAACAAGGCGACCATGAGTCCGACGACGACGGGGACGATATTCGTTTGCTTCGTCATAGGAAAACCTCTTTCCGTGGATTATTGTATGTAGTTTTTATACTTGCTTGTTGAATAAGTGCAGACCCTATTATGTTTATCCCGGGCTTGTCTGTCAATACTTATCAACCGACCCGCAAGCCGAGGTATACAAATCAAAAAAGCCTTCCCCCGTCTCCCATCTGCTGGGCTACAACGAAGAAGGCTGGCGCTACATCGAAGAAGGCTCGTGCTACATCGAATAGCGGCAATAAACGTGCGTAGGCTCTCTAAATCTTCAGTTCCCCGAGCTTGATCAGCTCGACAACCGCTTGCGAACGACCTTTGACATTCAGCTTTTGCATCACATTTGTAATAGGTTTTCAAACACACAACAAAAAAATGGCTTAGATATAGGATTTTATATCGATTTGACCGTCCGCATGAACGTCTATACGCTGCACACAATCCATCAACAATGGGCGTAACTTCTCAGTATCATCGTAAGATGACATATCAGAAAGCTTTTTTATAGCCGCACGAACTTCCTTCTTAATACGCTCAGTATCAATAACTCGGCGTTCGTTAGCCGAAATCACGGACAATCTTTTTTCGGCTGCTTCGATCTCCTTCTCGTACTCCTCGCGTTCAAATTCGTATTGCGCTTGCTTCAGTTCACCCTGCATGTTCTGACGACGAATTTCAAAAAGCAATTTACGGTTATTAGCTATTTGTTTCTCTAACTTTTTCTTTTCTTTATCATTATCCCCGCTGATTGGTAAAGATGTATTGATATCGTTCGAATCAATTAATGTCAACCTAGCCTTAAGTCTTCTAAGAATCTCTCCAACAAGCTCATCACGCATTAAATAATACGGAATCCACTTACCATTTTTGCATCCAGCATCGCCTGACCTGCGCCGTTTCGAGCACAGCAAATATCGATATTCGTCAGTCCCATTTCGAGATTTGCTTTTCATCGTCACCATAGCTGCTCCACATTCGGCACAAAAAATCATCTTGGCAAACGCATTAACAAATTCGCGCCTACCACCACGTTCTCCACCGCCGCGCTTTAATCTCATTTCCTGAGCCGCGTCAAACAACTCCTGGGAGATGATCGCTTTATGAGTCTGATACTTAGTTTTTTTCCACTCGGATTTATGCTTTTGGACAAGTTTCCTTCTTCTGTCCAACATATTACTAAGGTCATTATAATGAACCTCGTTAGTGTGCCTACCGTATATGTTATACCCCGTATATACCTCGTTCTGTAAGATACGCTGGACGCTCGTTAACCCCCATACACCTCCTTTGTATGAAGGTATCGCCTCACCATTGAGATAGTTCACAACAGATTTTTCACCCATACCGTGATTTACGTAAAGGTCGAATATTTTTTGAACAATCTCAGCTTTATCGGGAATCACTTCAAGTGTTTTGCGCTTACCGCTTTTCATTCTTGGGTCATCGATAGTGACTTTCTTGTAACCAAAAGGAGGTATAGACCCAATATAGTTTCCCTTCTCAGCGGATTGTTCGATACCTCGCCGCGATGACCTACCGATGTCACCACTTGTGTTCTGATTAATAACAGCCTTAATCCCAAACAGCAACTCATCATCTTTTTTCTCAGAGTCATATCCATCCTCAATCGATACAACTCGAATTTTTAGCGCATTAACGAGAGTGCGCTTTAAAGTAATGGCATCAATTACATCACGACTGAAACGGGAAAGAGAGGCAAACCAGATTGAACTGATTTTGCCCCTCTTCGCATCGTCGATCATGCGCTGCACATCGTCACGTTCAACTATAGAAGTTGCCGTGTCTCTATCTTCGTAAAAATCATCATCCGTTAATATGATACCTTCGCCGGAAGCGGTCTTTTTGATGTATTCCATTTGGTGCTCAGGGCTATCTTTCTGTGAGTCGTGCATCGTAGATACCCGAACATACCCTTTATCCTTTCTCTCCATAACACATTACCCCTGTAATAGATTTGGACAAAACCTCGTCCAAATTATCACTCACTGCACCATGTTTTGCAAGTACTGTTTGTATTTCTCTCCTGGCAAGTTTAGTTATGATAGCATCACTGCGGTCTTCTGCTACGACAAAGTTAAGTATAAATGGCTTTTTCTTCTCGACGATCATGGTAGCATCACCCGTTGACATTCTATGCTCGAGGGCATTTCCAACTTTACTACTCGCCTTAACTTTCTTCTTTGCACTTTTTTCACTTTTTAGCTTTTCGATAACAGCAGACATAACAGTTACCCACCCAGTTAAAATTTAGGTTTAACCCCATGCCTGCATAAATAATCTCCGTCTAAATATCCTTAAATTGAACTCAACTCGAGAAGTTCTGAAAAATATCCCCATATGAAACGGACAATTCGGCTCTAAACATAAGACACTAAACCGTACTCCCTTAATAAGAAGAAAAAAGCATCCATCCTGTTCGGCAGACCGATAAGCAGTCATGCTTCACAGAATAGGTGCTATTTTGATTTTTGCTATGGGTTTTATAAAAATAACCTGACCTAATATCTGGTTTAATAAAAATGTCGGACTTGTTCTTAAAGTCTCAATGCTTTTATAAAACATATTAGCCGCGGATATGCTTGATGACGTCTGCGCCATAGACTACCGCAAGGGTCGAGCCGCTATCCCAATTTACAAAGATCGTTCCCGCATCATCAACAAAGTTTACTGTGCCTTGATCACCTGTCTTAAGTTTGGTATAGGGATCGGACATCGAAACCAACTCGACTCTTGATTCTTTCGGGTTCGCATCTCTAATCTGTTTGACCTGTTCACTATGCGGAAACATTAATGCATACCCCCTCGGATAGGAGTGCTTCCTGCAGATCGTGATACTCTCCAAGGCATTCCGCATTACCATCGAAGCTGCGGAAAAAAGTTAATTTATCTACGTGGTTGTTAATTCTGATTACCGAGAAGCCAGTCTCGGCATTCAGGTGTACATCATTGAATGATGCAGGGAAGTCGCTATCCTTCAACTGATGCTCCAGACCCGACTGCTTACAATCAGAGCAGGTCAAGGAGTGCTGCTCATACCGCTGATTGGAATGCTCACAATGCTCATTGCTCATATAAGTTGACCCCCTCAATATGGCGAAAGCTCGTAAACTACTGTCGCTTCCTCGACACTCGTCAGGTCGAACTCACTGTTAATGGCTCTGACCAATTCCTTTATCTGCGCTTGGCTATAACAGAGACGCTGAGCGCCCAAGATCGCATATCCCAGACATGCGTTATTACTCCACCGGTTCTCGGGTACCTGAACATGCGGAGCTAACATTTTAAGGCGACAATCGGCACACAGCACCCATCGTTCGGCTCCTTTAAGGAAATCGGTTACGTCATTGTTACTGCTACAGTTTTGGCAAATCATCGGCGCACCTCCATCGAATTAGATAATATAACCCTCCTACGTTGGTTGTGGATGATAATCCAATGGAGAGGATAGTGCAAGTGGTTTTAAGCGAGAAGTCGCTCAGGGCGATTTGAAGAAGCTTAAACCCATAGCACAAGATAGCACTGATTAGCACAGGATAGCAGGGCATACCTTAAGGTAGCATTCATCATTGATACAGACAGACAAAACAAAACGACACCTCTAGAGGTGTCGATAATTGTGTTCTATTGATGAGCTTGAACATGACCCACCATTGTTTTTATCAATAACTCGATAGTTAAATCGAGATTCGGCTGCCTATATTCCCCAATAATATCTGGATCAGCAATGATAAAGGCGCATTTGTCATATAGGTGCTCTTGAGCCATGTGCTTCATAAACAACTCGGCTCTTTCTTCATAATTTGCAGGTCGTCCTGTACGCTCAAACTTCGTAAAAGCTTCTAAAGGAGGGAATAATAAGCCTTTTCGCTCTGTATTACCGATGATCAGTTCAATATCTTCTGACATTACATAAATATACCCGAGGAAGGGACGAGTCACGCCAAAAGCATCGTTTTCGTAAGCCTTCCAAAGATCGGCACTGCTTCCGACTGCTTCTTCGACACGATTGTTAAGGTTTTTTCCAACAGATCCCTTCATCGACTTGAACTCTAACACGCAAAGCAATCGTCGAGAGCCATCTGGTCGATTCTGAATAACGATCATATCCCAATCTTTCGATAACCTATAGAAGCTTGGCAGCTTCGCTTTCTTGCCCATAATAATCTCTGTATCATCTACACCACAACGACGTAAAACACCCTGTAGCATTTCGGCAAAACCATCCATAGTCTTGCCGCCTCTTACTCCTTTATCACCTAGATGACGCAAGCCCCAAAACGTTTCTAGGGCAACCTTAGTCATATCCTTTATTTCATCATCTGTTGGCATCCACATATCCACAAACCCGCCTCATCTCACTTACTGGACGAGTTCTTGAATTGTTCGAAGCTCGTCAGCAGACAAATTGTAAAGACGTGACACAATTCGATCAATTGCATCATAATCTCCCAATTCATACATTCGCTTTAACTCTTCGCAATCCTCTTTTGTTATACCAGCAGGAAGCCGAATTTTACGCAGATATTGAGCTTGGTATCTCAAGTAATCTCCACGCATCTTAGTGGCATACGACCAGATGAAGAACTTTATTATCGAGCTTAACAGTAACGACTGTAATGCCTTGATATCCCAAGTCCCTGCAGTGATATAATACAAACTATGTTCAGGGTAGTAATTGCCCTCATCTAACACAATCAGATTTTTTAGCTTGATGTCTGGAATCAACAACTTCGGCTCTTTAAGTCGATCTGGAAAAATACGATCAATGGTCTTATACCATTTGTTCGGATTATTCTTTGCTGTGCTTCGTGACCGAAGCAGTTCTTCGTGGCGCATTAAATATGCCTTTAGCTTCGGAAACTTTTCCAAGTCGACAAGCGAACCATCATCATTATAGGGATTGATTACATAATGTCCGCTCCAAGAGATGAACCCCTGGGTGATATCATCTTTAATAACTGTCGGTAAAAGCACCTCTGGCTCGATATCAACTTTCTCAGGTTTTATGACATAAACTTCCGTAGCACCTGTAGCAACACCAATACCAATCGTAATGTTATGTGGTGGCTCCGAAATTAGTGGATGGTTTGCCTCAACCTTTTTGAGTAACTCTTGGGCAAGCTCTCCGTTTAGCACCCAAGGGTCGCTGCCGCGGAACCAGTCCATAATCGTGTGAGTTTCAATAAGATCATTTTCGATATCCTGACCCTTGATAAGATAATCTCTCGCCAATTGCAGATACTCTTCAGATACTTCATCCATTTTAAGTGTCCGAGCTACTCCCCTTGGTGCATTACCAAACGTAAATATACATGGGTAAGCGGAGACTTCATCAATAAATGGCTGTGAGTTATGGATATCAAGGTAGTGTATGACATGATATTGCTCACTGACTAATTTACGAATATCCTTACCATAACGATTCTTCGTGAATCGGTCAGTGCAAATGAAACAAAGATGTCCATCTTTATTTAGCATCTCTAGGCTGTGTTCAATGAAGGCAACATAGATATCTGCTCGATCAAACAATGTCTTATATGTTGATCTGTATTTTTTAGCAACCGTTTCTTCGATGTTTTCGATTCGAATGTACGGTGGGTTACCGACTATAAAGTCGAAGGGCTGCTCAACTGGTTGATTCCAGAATAGAAAGTCCGTCTGCACAAGCCACTTGTCGAGTAGACGTTTACTAAATCGAGCTGAAGCCCCTTTTTTAAGAAATACTTCGGTAAGTGCTTCAATCAAATACTCATGTTTTTCCTTATTCAATTCAATTGAGCGAATTGCCTTATGAAGTAAGTTATACAAGTTTTCTTCATCATTAAAGACGTTGTGTCCTAAATGATTAACTAAAGATTCTAAGAGCCGCTCAACTGCCGGAATAAGAAATGCTCCATGCCCCGTTGAAGGTTCAAGTAAGGACTTTTCAAATAATGGCGAATTAGCAGTATAGCCTACCAGATCAAGGATTAATTCTACAATTTCAGGCTTTGTATAGAAAGATCCCGACTTTTTCTTAACTATCTCATCAAGGACACTAACGGGAGCAAGTTGGTTAGATTCAATTATGTCTATTTGAGTAGGCTGTATGTCTACTTCTAAACTGTTCATTACACATTGCACCTTTCTTCGACAAAATCTAACTCCAATAATACCATACGACCGACAGCCTTAGTACTTTACCTTAATGTGGGGATAGGTGATGCGGATATTGAAAAATACCTTTCAAAGGCGAACCTCTGAAAGGTAAACTTTGTCTTTATTTCATCTTGCTTTTATTACCTCACTGAATTAACCCATTCGTGTTCCCCGACTCGGAAACGTCTCAGCTGCTGATCGACCTTCGTGACTATACCTCGAATTTCCTTAGACTCGAACGGATCAAATACCTCGATGGTCGCTTCTACCTCCTGACGGTAAGACTGAGCTACAATCGCCGCAATGACTTGGATTTCCACTTCGACTGAGGTCGGTTTCTCGCTGTGGTTTTACTCTTTATAGTCGTGGATGATCCGTCTCCTAAGCTTAGGCAAGATCATGCGTGACGATTCCCACATTCCACTGCCTTCAAGCTTATGTCCCAACGGTAACACCCCTAAGAAAAGAACATGCGTTCTTATATTAGTATAGTTGAAAAAGTTAGGAACTTCAATATTGAGCTGTCTACAGTGCTTCAGATGTATATAAGAAGCCTTCCAAGGGTTACTCGGAAGGAGGTTTTCGAGATTGGCTTGATTACTAGGTGACCATCTTCCACATCGAGATCAACTTCAGAGCCTCCAGAGCTACCTTCAAGGCAAGGGACTTTGGGATGCGAATGCCGAGGGAGTCACCTCACTTTTGGACTTGTTAATGCCCCTTAAATATTAATGTATATACAAGTTCTCAATGGGAGTCAAATCGGTGTTGGTGTCGAGCCTCCTACTCATCATCTTCATTGTTTTCTTGCTTTTCTAGGCGATTGCGAACAGTTAGAAAGAACTCCTTCATATGATCTTGCCATTCTTTTTCGTAAGTGATAGGGTCAATCAGGTTTAAAAACTTAAAGCCAACAACACCTTCTCTCCCATTTATACCCTTACCCATCAACATCTCTGTTGGATAGGCAACAGCTAATTTATGTAGTAATTCCTCAAGGACGTTCTTATCATTTAGAACCAAGTTTTCATGATCGGAGTCATCTACCGCGAATACCATTCGATGTTCTTTTACTCTTTTATATGCTGCTCCGTGCATTGTTTTTGTGTTCGTTATTGCGAGATCCTTAAAGGGACGAATTGTTAAGCTTTTCATTTGTTTTTGGGCTTCCTCAGGAACCCAATAACGGAGATTTCCATAAAGAATCTTCTCCGTTACCCAATCCCAAGCCTTAATCTTTAGATCTTTCTCTTGTTTTTTCTTATGATCAACTTCGATGTAATCCTTTAATTGAGAGTAGATTTCGTCATAAAAGTTAACGATACTATTGGTTACGAAATTGTTTTCCATTCTATTAAAATAGTGAGGTATATTAATTCGGAGCATATCAAAGTCAAATGAATTATCACTCCGTTCAACTGGAGAAAGCTCTAGGTACGGGACACCGTATTGATGAAGCCAATTAAGCTTTTCTTGCTCCATTTCGTGAGTCACGACAATTTCAAAAATGACCCCAAAGGATGAGTGCATCTTAACTGGCATATGCACATCAACAATATATGGTCCTATTGCTTTCTCGACGCAAGATCCATTAGACTTTCCGTAAAAATCTATCAAGGCAGCAAGAGATAAAGGATATTTACGCAACCCCAAGCTATCGAAAATTGGTGTAATTCTCGAGTCTTTAATCATCTCTGTAGGTACATTAAAAGTAATATCAATAGCATTTTTGATGCAATACAGAAGATAATGCTTAGCATTGTAATGTAGAATCGTTTCTTCACTTGCAGTGCAGTTGGTGCCTGGTGCATGTGAAAAATGATGTTGTCGTTCAGACCCCTTCCTCGCTATTACCTCTTCTCGGCAAAAAGGGCAAGTGTATATACTTGATTTGCTAAGTCTATCCTTTATATGCCTTACATACTTATTATCCTCAAGGGCAACTGCAAGTTTAATCGACATATGATCCCTTCTCTAAAAACAAAAATGACAGGCAAGAACAATGGCTTCGAATAGCTTAACTGAGCTTATCCTTGTGGTGCACGCGATGCCATTGCAGGTAAGGTAGATGCTTCTCGTCTACACTGATGACATCAGTGTCCCGAATGTTTAATAACATTCTCGTTAAGGTATCGACTGAAGGCGAAATGATGACCTCACCGGAATCGATGAATGAGATTAACCCCTTATCGAACAAGGAATCGTGATTGGGACAAAGCAGGAATCCGTTAAAGGGATCGATTCGCTCGTACGGCTGTTCTTCACACTTACTCCAAGGCTTGATATGGCTTCCAATCAGAAACCGTTGATCTGAAACGCTGCATAGGCGGCATTTATCACTTTGTTTTAACAGATCACGTTTGAATTTGCCCTGACCGATTCGGGCTCTAATCATTTGGTCCTTTTCGGTGGAGGATAACGGTAGGGAGTTTACCTCACTAGCCATGTCTTCCATTTCTTTTACCGTATCTTCTGGCAACGTGTTATTGCTGTAAGGAAACGTTTCCAACTGCGATTGCGGGATTAACTCATAAATGAAGTCTTTCTTCTTGGTCCGGTAAGTTACATCTTGCGATGTCGTAGCGAAAGCTCTCGGAATAAACGTAAAGTAGCAGTAATCAGTATCGAACCCCTCATAACCGAAGAATGTTCGAACCAGTAAGGTATGACTTACTTTAGATGGAAGCTCTTGTACAGCAGAGACGTTAGGTGCAGAAGTCGGTTTGTCTTTACCTTCATGATGCCAACGGACGGTAATCTTAATTGATTCGCCATTATCACCATGTACAAAATGGGTTTGCCCATCATCATCATCTTCGTCGGTCGTTATTGCACCATTATCCTTCAGCCATTGCTCTGCTCGTTCCTTACCTATTTTATGTAACCACGGATTTACAATAGGATCTTCTTTTGTTGGAATGATCTTATTAGTCATGTAGAGTTCTCCATCTCAACATTATTGTTTGTAAGAGCGCCTAGTTGTTCCTCTAAAAACCGCTCTAAATTGGAAAGCTCCAAATAAGGGACTATGATCAAAGGTATACCCCTGTCTATACAATAGTCCGTCTTAATCGAATCGTTCCTGCGCACTTCCTTATGTCCCGTTACTCCACCAAATGCTTTGACTATTTCGTAATGCTGCCTACCGTGATACTCGATAACACAGAGAAGTGAATCCCCCTTAAACACAGCAAAATCGAAAGGTAAGGGTTTCTTGTAGCGACAATCATCGAATCTGTACTGTCGGATGAATCGAAGCTGCTGCTGAGTTAAGAAGTTCGTTATGCGCTTCTCCCCTTTTGACTCCCTACAATAAGGACATCTATTACCATTTCTGAATTCATCTAATGTAGTCTTGAACTCAAAGCCGCAACTCACATGACGCATCATTAACTTGGTTTTTGAATTAACATACTCTCCGAGCACTTCGTAATTTGAACCTTCTTGCTCCTCAACATACTTCTTGAAGTCATCCGTTGTCCATTGAATATTACCTGCACACCTTGGACATCCATACCCCGCAAGGACATTATCAGGTGAAGCACTATATTCGTGCCCGCAGACAGTATGCCTTAGCTCAATCTTGATACGATTGTTCTTGTACTCTCCTAAAACAAGATACTCTTCACCGTATTTATCCCTGAGAGACTGTTTAAACTTTTCGGTGGTTTTTCTGAGATTACCATAGCAATGAGGGCATCGCTTACCACCAAGGAAGTCATTAGCTGTAATAAAGTACTCCTTGCCACATACCTGATGGCGAACAGGAAGTTTAAAACGAGCTGCTTTATACTCCGCAAGAAATACATACTCTTGACCCACAAGATCATGTACCTGTTGTTTAAATTGTTCATCAGACTTCTTGTGTGCTCCAAAGCATTGCGGACACCGAGTTCCATGCAAAAAGTGAGCGGGAGTGACCATGAAGTTATGACCACATTTGTTATGTTGCATCTCTATTTTAGTGCCGCTTGCAACATAATCTCCGATGACTCGATACTCATCGGCAACGAGCTTACGAACCTCATCTTCAAATTGATCCTGAGTCCTTCTCCTACTTTCAATGAAGCACCGTCTACATCGTGTGCCGTTGATAAACAAGTACGGTCTCATTGTTATTTCCGAACCACACTTGTTATGTCTAAGGGTGATCTTGGCATTAGCGTTTATATAAGTTCCAAGAACTGTGTACTCGTCTCCTACTAAATCAAAAACCTTAGACTTATAGAGTTCTGTGGTCATTTTCATCAAAGATCACCTGCATTAACAATCTCACTCTTAACACATTTTACCACAGAGTTTATTTTGTCGGTTGCCAAGTTAATAAGGATAGAGACGAAGAACCTCTCCAAGAAATATGGAGAGGTTCTTCGCTACGGAATACATACTGTTGGTCATTCAGTTGCCTTAATTATTGAATCGCTTGAATTAATCTTTGATTGTTGTTGGACTTCACCTTGTACTTAATATCTTTTCTCGCCGCGCTACTCTTTAAATAGAAAAATCTCAATAAGCTCCCCCTGCTGCGGTGAGAAACATAAAATCTGGCTATGGCGGTTCAGATACCGATTAATCCTCGATACAACAAAATAAGGTGTCGATTTTCTCGACACCTTAGCTCAGCAAATTATATAACTTTGAAAAACCGGAAGCTGCCAAGTGATAGCGACAACTTCGGAACCCTGCATAACGGTGAATTACGATATGTCTTCGGCTACTCCTACACTTTCTACTGATTCCGCTACTGCCTTCTCAGGCTTGACGCCATTTCGGAAAGCGGAGTTACCTTCAAGCCGACTTAACAGGATTTTTCGAGCTAACTTGTACTCTTCTCCGACCATCCCGAGCCGAATCAGGAACAAGCGGAAAGTGAACTTTTCATTGTCGGTATCCTTCGATTTAGACGATGCGTACTTCAACGTCTTTGCCGTCTGGTTCAGCAGAGCTACAAAATGCGTGTAGGCTTGAACCTTATCAGCGTCCAGCTCACCAGTGAAAAACTTGAAAGTGAGCTTCTTATTGTCGAAATCAAAGGTGATCCCTGGGCAGAGGTAGGCTACCTCTACGATCTTTTCCGTTACTTTCTCATTGGTGTCGAATATCAGCTCATGGATAGCGGCGATGAATGGCTCTTCGATAATGTTTCCGCTGTAGCCGAGAGCTTTGGCAATGAGTGCTTGGCGACTATAAATCAGATTCGCCAAATTCCGCAGGGTGGCTCCAGTGTGATCGTCCATATCAACCGTGACCTCAAGGTCGGTGAAAGGCAGTACGGACTGATCGGATGGAGCTGCCGGCTCTAACAACGGTTCAGGATCAGCGGGTGTGGCGTGTTCAGCAGAAGTGGTAGAAGCTGCAGACTCTTCCGAAGCGATAGGCTCGATATGAACGGCATCGTCTGGTGGAAAAGGAGCGTATGGAGCGTCAGTATCTTCAGGGCTTTCCTGAGGGATAGGGTGGTCGGGTGCTGTTGGAGATACAGGATCGTCCAAATTAACAGAATCGTTCGGGGCTTCCGACTCGGAAGGGTCAGCAGGAGCGTCAAAATCGGCTGTATCGACAGGATTGGAAGGGGCTGAGGGATTGGATATCCCCTCGACTAAAGTGCCGCTTATTAGGGCTTTAACCTCGACTTCTTTACCATTGGAATCGGTTAACTTTCCAGCCTGATCGACCACGTAGACACCGTTAGGAGTATCAAATTCGTAAGTGAAGCTAGGAGCTCCTAAGTACTTCGGCTTTACGTCTAAGTGTTTACTCAACGCTTTGACGAATTCTTTTCTGTCTTTTCTGTTCATAACTACCTCCAATTAGAATTGGCATTGTCAACGAATGGGCGGGAAGCGCCCTCATTGAGGTTGTTGTTGTTCATACCGTAGGTTGGGGTGGATTGCAAGTAAATGTTGAGCATTCAAAGGAGTTATAAATTAGCACCTCATAAGGGCAGAGAAAAAGCTGTCGAAGGAATCGACAGCTGAGGAAATATCCATAACAAAAGAAATAGCTGCCGATTTTCGCGGCAGCTAGGAATTTTACTGTTTCCGCTAACCTACCATGACCGAAATTAGCCGGTAAAAGATGTCCAAACATAGACCGATATA
>NZ_JBHSNC010000051.1:0-201759 GCF_042655785.1 Cohnella yongneupensis | reverse complement strand
TGAATACCGACGCCAGCTTGTAGCCTAGGCTTTTTTATCTGTCCACTAAATGGGGTCTTGACCAGGCCGATTCGGCCGGGTTTTTTGTTGATTTCCGCGACTTGGGCATGTCCTGACTCCCCGTCCTTCCTTGTCCGGCGCGGCGGGATAAGGTATCATAATTGGCGTAACCGAGAAACTGGGGCAGACGCGCTTCTAGCCAAAGGATGGGATAAGCGTGAACGAATTATTGACAACGTTGTTAGAGCAAGAAGAGAATCTGCAGTTTGACGCATTCTCGAACGATGACGCGCTGCAGTTGGGCAATCTTATCGTCGGTCTCGCCAAAGAGCTCGGCAAAGGAATCGCGGTACACATCGAGAACGATGCGCACCCGCTCTATACGCATTACATGGCCGGAACGAACGAAGGCAACATTTATTGGATTAATACGAAGAAGAACGTCGTTAAACATTTCGGCCATAGCTCTCTGTATGTCGGCGAGAAGTATAAGTCGGAAGGCACGACATTCAAGGAATCTTCGGGCTTGTCCGCAGACGAGTATCAAGGCGAGGGCGGATCGTTCCCGATTGTCGTGAAGGGGCAGGGGAGGATCGGCACCGTGACCGTTACCGGTTTGACCGGCGAGGAAGATCACTGGTTCGCGGCGGAAGGCATCAGAAGATTATTGGGACGTTAAAAAGTAAGCAGGGCTGTCTGATCTGTCGTGTACACGGCGGGTTGGGCGGCTTTTTTGGACGATTTGGAAAGTATAAAATGCTCGATACTTCTAAATGAATCGTATCCGACATAGTGAGGTCGTTGAATCTCCAGACGAGGTTACACGAACAAACTCCGCACCTCCGTCGTTGTAACGTTGCCAGACGAGGTTACACGAACAAATTCCGCGCTTCCGTCGCTGTAACGTTGCCAGACGAGGTTACACGAACAAACTCCGTACCTCCGTCGTTGTAACGTTGCCAGACGAGGTTACACGAACAAACTCCGCACCTCCGTCGTTGTAACGTTGCCAGACGAGGTTACACAAACAAATTCCGCACCTCCGTCGTTGTAACGTTGCCAGACGAGGTTACACAAACAAATTCCGCACCTCCGTCGCTGTAACGTTGCCAGACGAGGTTACACGAACAAACTCCGTAATAGCGCCTATATTACGAGATCCTGCACGTTTACTGCGCGTAACCTTGGTTTTTCTCGATAGCTAGTAATCGTTCTAATAAATTGGTAAAATCTACTGCACCACAAGAGTAGCCGCAAAGTTGTACGTCCATAACCCATCCCTAAGGAGTGTATGCCAAGCATGTTTCCAGACCTCTCGAAACATCCGGAACGATTGAACGGACAGAGCAGACCCTGGTGCGATCAACTGGCGGCTAAAACGGGCAAGTACGAGTATTCTTGGCATTCCGTCTTGGAAGGCCTCTCGGCGGAAAGCGTGCTGACGGCCATGCTGCAAGCAACCATCGATGGCGGCCGAATATTGGACGTCGGCTGCGCGCACGGCGCGTATACGAAGCAATGGGCGAATCAAGCGGACGAAGTCGTCGGGTTCGACATGACCAAAGGATTTATTGCGACGGCGAACCTGGAGCGCCCCTCCAACGTCCAATTCGTAGTAGGGGATACGCACGACGGGCTTCCTTTTCCGGATAACACGTTCGACTTGGCTTATACGAAGAAAGGGCCGACGAGCTGGTATGACGAAGGCAATCGGGTCGTAAGGCCGGGCGGTACGCTCATCATGCTGCATCCCGGGGATGGCAATGGCGAAGGCGGAGAGCTCGGAGAGGTGTTCCCGGGACTGTTCGGTCCGGCCGGAGCGGGTACGCCGACGCTGGATCGCATCGAAGAACGTCTGGCGAAGAGCGGATTGGCGGACATCCGGATTACGAAGCTTAAGGAAATCGTCTGGATTCCGACGGCGGACGACGTGCTATCCTTATTGACCTTCGGTCAGAGCGATTCCTTTGCGGAATACGTGAGAGAGACGTGCTTCAAGGCGATTGTCTCGCAATTCGAGAAGCATGCGGGAGAGCAAGGCATCCGAACGACGGGATTCTATTATCTCGTGCAAGCAAAGGCATCGGAGCAACATTAGGGGGAAGAAGATTCATGCGGAATCATCGGAAAGTCTGGCTAGTAGGGATGGCGCTAACGATTGCGCTAGGTTTGACGGGCTGCAGCGGGAAGGAGACGCCATCCACGGCGGCCTCTTTGCCGCCAGCCGCAACCTTGCCAGCGGAATCCTCGCCTACTGCATCGCCAACGCCTGCCATCGCGGTTAACGTTAAAGCGGAAGCCGTGCTTTCGTTCGCGAATGTGGCGAGCGAGCAACGGGTCGAACGGATGAGCGGGGGCGAAGATTCGGCCGACATTTTACTGGAGAAGCCGGTAGACGGCGGGACGATTATCGCGTACGCGAAACCGAAAGACGCGGAGAACGTCTACGCGCAATACCGCACGGAAGCCGCGCGGTACGAGCTCGGCGTCGTCGGCGGGCTGTCTCCGAAGATGGACGACGAGCAGCTCTCCGTCACGACGCTCGAGCTATACGGCCGTTCGCTCGTTCGCATTAACGGCGTGTTCGGAGCCAATGCTCCCGTTCAGAACTATTACGCGCTCGAGGACGACGGCGGAATCGCTCCGTTCCTGCGCGTAGACACCGGGCATGCGCAGGAGATCGACCTCGACGGAGACGGCACGACGGAAATCATCTCGACATATGGCTTGCCGACACAGACGTATGTATATGCTTACGAGGATAATCGGTTCAAGATGGCCGACGTGAACGCGGCATTGGGGGCGCTAGCCGTCTACTTAGGCAACAACGGCGGCTTCGAGGCGAACTACGAGTTAGGTTCGGCGGTTGCCGCTCATTACGACTATACTAAGGGAATGCTTAAATTGACGTCTATGTAGAGGAGCAAGAACATGAAATATAATCGACTTGGCAAAAGCGGCCTGGAAGTATCGGCGCTAGGCCTAGGCACGAATGCATTCGGCAAACGGTCGGACGAGCCGACGTCTATTCGGATCGTTCATAGCGCGCTGGATCTAGGCATTAACTTCATCGACACGGCGAACATTTACGCCGGGACGGAATCGGAGCGGATCATCGGGATCGCTCTCTCCGGAAGACGGGACGAGGCGGTGCTCGCGACGAAGGCGGGGCTTGTTATGGGACAAGGGCCGAACGCCAGAGGTTCGTCGCGCGGACATCTGATGCGGGAGCTGGACAACAGTCTGACGCGCCTGCGCACCGATTACGTCGATCTATACCAAATTCATACGTTCGATCCGTATACCCCGCTCGAGGAGACGCTGCGGACGTTGGACGATATGGTGTCCTCCGGCAAAGTGCGATACATCGGAGCATCCAACTATGCGGCGTGGGAGCTGATGAAGGCGCTCGGCATTAGCGACCGCAGCGGCTTCGTCCGTTATTGCGCGACGCAGACAAGCTATTCGCTTGCGGACCGCACGCCCGAGCAGGAGCTTATTCCGATGTGCCTCGATCAAGGCGTCGGGATCATCCCGTATTTTCCGCTCGCGGGCGGTATATTGAGCGGCAAGTACGGCCCGGGCGGAGAGGCGCCGGACGGCGCCAGATCGAAGACGGACCCTGGCTTCGGCAGGTTCCTGAACGAGCGGTCGATTGCCTTCGGACAAGAAGTGAGCGGGATCGCCGCGGCTTACGGAACGACTGCCAGCGCGCTGTCGTTGGCGTGGCTCATGGATCGTCCGGCCGTCTCGACGGTCATCGTAGGTTCCTCGCGCCCCGAGCAAGTCGAGAGCAATATACAGAGCGTGTCCCTCGTGCTGGACGCCCAAGTGAAACAGGCGCTCGACGTTGCCAGCGAACCGTACCGCCATGGCAAGCCTTTCGCTAATTATCGGCTGACCTGATCGGCGATCGTGACCGTGAATCGTCCGACTTAATGCAAGTTTATCATCTAGTTAACGTTACCCTTACAATCCTCCATTAAGCTGAGTAATAGCATGCGCCAGGCGTTATGTCTCGCTTGATCTATGCGCAATTAATGAGAGGTAGTAGGCTATGGCGCGATTATTTGTCATTTCGGATATTCACGGGCACATCGAAGGGGCTAAGCGATTGTTGAAGCTGGCGGGTTACGCGCCGGAAAGCGATCGCCTCATCCTGTTGGGCGACTACATTAACATGGATTCGGACGTCAAAAAGACGCTCGGGACGATCCGCAGGCTGCACACCGGCGGGGCGATCGCGCTCGCGGGCAATATGGAGCGGGCGTATTTGCTGTGGCATATTTGCACCGGAACCAAGCCCGTCATAGGCGTTACCGCGCGCAAATTTCTGGAGTCACTTCCGCTCTATCATAAACGAGGGACGTACTTATTCGTTCATGCTGGCGTCCGTCCGGGCATCCCTCTCAAAGGGCAACGCGAGGAGGACTTGGTCAGCATCCGCCAAGACTTCTGGGGCAGCCGGTCGGCGCATACGTTTAACGTCGTCTTCGGGCATACGCCGACCCAGCATATGGGAGCGGAGCCGGGCGAATTGTGGCACGGTCCCCGGATGCTCGGCATCGATACCGGAGCGAAGCACGGGCATCGGCTTACGTTGGTAGAATTGACGGGCAAAGAAGCCTACTCTTGCTCTACGGATCGCGAGAGCCTCTATGGCGACGTGCGAATGACGAATTGGGGCGAACGATCGCTGCTGAAGTGAACGCTTCGGCTTCGGCCGATATTGCTAAATAGCCGGCCTAGAGGTAGAATGGGTTGATTCTATCGGAAAAAGGGGCGGGAATATGAAGCGTAGACGAGCGTACGTTCATTCGGCTTTGCAACTTCATATTTTCGTATTCGCGAAACACTAAAGCATTCGTTGCTTTAGTGTTTTTTTTTATAACTAGGAGGAATGCTCGGATGACCAAGTATAAGAGAATCATGATCAAGCTAAGCGGAGGAGCCGTCGCCGGAGACACGGAATTCGGGTTCTCGCCGGAGCGGTTGGATTACATCGCGAACGAAATTATGTCCGTCGTGGAATTGGGCGTCGAGGTGTCCATCGTAATCGGCGGGGGCAATATTTTTCGGGGCAATATGGCGGACAACTGGGGCATCGACCGGGCGGAGGCTGACAATATCGGGACGCTCGCGACGGTCGTCAACAGTCTCATGCTGCGGGGCGTGCTGAAAGCAAAGACGGACAAAGAGGTGCGCGTCATGACGGCGATCCCGCTGGCGTCGGTCGCCGAACCGTATATCCGTCTAAGGGCTATCCATCATCTAGAGAAGGGCTATATCGTTATTTTCGCCGGGGGCAACGGACAGCCGTACGTCACGACCGATTACCCGTCCGTACAACGGGCGATCGAGGTGAATTGCGAAGCGATTCTCGTCGCCAAGCAAGGCGTCGACGGCGTGCTGAACGCGGATCCGAAGCACGACAAGCTCGCCCGCAAATACAAATCGCTGCATTACGACGACGTTGTTCAACGCAATCTCAGGGTCATGGATCAATCTGCGTTCATCCTGGCGCGGGATTACGGGTTGCCGATGCACGTCTTTAATTTCGACCGGCCGGGCACGATGAGAGAAGTCTGCAACGGTTTGAATTATGGTACGATCATAAGCAGGGATTCGGTAATGGAATTAGAATAAAAAGTAGGGATCGGACTATCGCAGGCGGGCACGCAACGGGAGGTTGACGCATTGGATTTCGATGTTCTCGTGGTAGGGGCGGGATTGGCCGGACTCGTCGCGACGGCGGAAGCCGCGGATGCAGGAAAGAAAGTATTGCTGCTGGATCAGGAACCCGAAGCCTCCCTTGGAGGACAAGCTTGGTGGTCGTTCGGAGGATTGTTCCTCGTCGATTCGCCGGAACAGCGCCGGATGGGCGTGCGGGACTCCTACGATCTCGCTTTGCAGGATTGGATGGGCTCGGCGGGATTCGACCGGGACGAAGACGAAGATTATTGGGGTCGCCAGTGGGCGGAAGCCTACGTAAAGTTCGCGGCAGGGGAAAAAAGAGAGTGGCTGCACAAGATGGGCGTTCGCTTCTTCCCGGTCGTTGGCTGGGCGGAGCGCGGAGGTCATCTGGCCGAAGGTCACGGCAACTCCGTTCCGAGGTTCCATATCGTATGGGGCACCGGTCCGGGAATCGTCGCGCCGTTCGAGCGTCGCGTACGCGAGCATATGGCAAGCGGGCAGGTAACTTACAAGCCGCGCCATCGCGTTAACAAGCTGCTAACCCGGGACGGCGCGGTCGAGGGAGCGAGCGGATCGGTTCTTGTACCAAGTTCCGCGGCGCGCGGAGAAGCGAGCTCGTTAGAGGCTATTGGCGAATTTACATATACGGCGCGCGCCGTCATCGTGACGAGCGGCGGCATCGGCGGCAATCCCGAGCTCATTCGGCAAAACTGGCCGAGCCGGTTGGGTGAACCGCCCGCGCGAATGCTGTCCGGCGTTCCGGAGCACGTGGACGGGCGGATGCTGGCCATTACCGAGGAAGCGGGCGGCCGCATCGTGAACAAAGACCGCATGTGGCATTATACCGAGGGGCTCAAAAACTGGAGTCCGGTCTGGCGCAATCATGGCATTCGCATTCTTCCGGGTCCGTCGTCGCTATGGCTGGACGCGCGAGGGCAGCGGTTCCCGGTACCGGCATTGCCGGGTTTCGATACGCTCGGTACGCTGGAAGCGATCCAGAAGACGGGTTACCCGTATTCTTGGTTCATCTTAACGCAGAAAATTATCGAAAAAGAGTTCGCGCTCTCCGGCTCCGAGCAAAATCCGGATTTGACCGGCAAGAGCATACGCCTGCTGCTGAAGCGGGTATTGCCTGGTGCCCCGGGTCCGGTTCAAGCGTTCATGGACAAAGGGGAAGACTTCATTATCGCCGACAACTTGGCCGATCTAGTCGCGGGCATGAACAAGTTGACCGGCGAAGACTTGTTAGACCTGGCCGTGATCGAACGTCAAATTCAGGCGCGCGACCGCCAGTTGGATCACAAGTTCGCGAAGGACTTGCAGATAACGGCCATTCGAGGCGCGCGCAATTATCGGGGCGACAAGCTCATTCGCGTCGCTAAGCCGCACAAGATACTTGATCCGAAAAACGGACCGCTTATCGCGGTGCGATTGAATTTGCTCAGTCGCAAGACGCTCGGCGGCTTGCAGACGAACTTGTCCGGACGCGTGCTGAACGAGGCGGGCGAGGAAGTGCCGGGCTTGTACTCGGCTGGCGAAGTCGCCGGCTTCGGCGGCGGAGGCGTGCACGGTTACCGGGCGCTCGAAGGCACGTTCCTCGGCGGTTGCCTGTTCAGCGGTCGGATCGCCGGACGCGCCGCGGCAGCGGATTTGAAATAACGGCGAGTAGCCTAGCCCGTCCGGAAACCCGGACGGGCTTTGTCGTTCGCGACAAGTCGCTATATCTGTTGTTAGTCCAGGCGAATTCGGAAAAAACGGCTCAAACGCATCGAGGGACAAGTGCGCGGAGTATTGAACATGATGGAAGAAGAGAAGCACTGCAAGGACGTCGTCGGACAGCTATCCGCCGTGCGCAGCGCGGTAGATAAGGCGATGGCGTATATCGTGGCGACGAACTTGGAAATGTGCATCGTGGAACAGCGGCAAGCGGGCAATGATACGGGCAAGCTCGTACAAGAGGCCGTAGAGCTGCTTATCAAGAGCAGATAATGCGCCTGGAAGCTTGCCATGGGACATGCGTTCGTGGTAAGATGCTTCTTGTGTCTAAGACACTTGATTGTGTGGAGCCGTGGTGTAGTGGCCCAACATGCCTGCCTGTCACGCAGGAGACCGCGGGTTCGAATCCCGTCGGCTCCGCCATCAACCCTAAGCAAGACATAAGCCTAATAAGCAATGAGCAGAGCTAGTCGACTGCTCATTTTTTGTATCTCATAAGGAGTGTGACAGGATGACGCGCCGTGGACGATTCGCGCCGACCCCATCCGGTTTGCTTCATATCGGCAACGCCTTTACCGCGCTCTCCGCTTGGCTGCAAATGCGCCAAGCCGGCGGGGAATTCGTGCTGCGCGTCGAGGATATCGACACCGCGCGTTCCCGCGCGGATCTCGCCGAGAGGCAGCTCGAAGATCTGCAATGGCTAGGCATCGATTGGGACGAAGGCCCGCGCAAGGGCGGAGCCTATGCCCCTTACGAGCAGAGTGGTCGCATGCCCCTTTACGAAGCCGCGCTGGATCGATTAAGCCAGAACGGGCGTATCTATCCGTGTTATTGCAGTCGCAGCGATCTGGCCAGAGTGGCCAGCGCTCCGCACGGTCTCTCCTCCGAAGGAGGTGCCTATCCCGGCTTATGCCGCGAGCTGTCGGAGGAGGAACGCAGGGAGAAGGCGGCTTTGAAGCCGCCGGCTACGCGTTTCATGATGGCGCAGCGGCCGGTTACGTTCAGCGACGGTTGGGCGGGAGAGGTGACGTTCGCGGACGATGCGGTCAGCGATTTCGTCGTCAAACGCGCCGACGGCATGTACAGCTACCAGCTGGCCGTTACGGTCGACGACGCGGCGATGGGCATTACCGACGTGCTGCGCGGCGCCGATCTGCTCGATTCGACGCCGCGACAGCTTGCGCTTTACGAAGCACTGGGGCTAACCGCGCCCAGCTTCACCCATGTGCCGCTGCTCGTCGACGCGAACGGTGAACGGTTATCGAAGCGCGATCACTCCATCACGTTGTCCAGTCTGCGCGACTCGGGCATGACGCCCGAGCAACTCGTGGGCGTGCTGGCCTGCGCGGCCGGGTGGATCGATCGGCCAACTCCCCTCGCTCCGGCTGATCTGATTCCGCATTTCAGGCCGATCAACGAAGAAGGCGCCCGCGACCGGTTTACGTTAACCGATTCGCTTTGGCGCCTGCTGCTATCCGCTACATAATGACTTAGAAGTTCGAGTTGCCCATTTTACCCGCTTGGAAGTCCGAATACGCTTGAATGACCTCTTCGCGTGTGTTCATGACGAATGGCCCGTACTGGAACACCGGCTCGCCTAGCGGTTCTCCGCTTAGCACGAGCACGAGCGCGTCGTCCGTCAAGCCTTCGACGCGGATCTCGCCGGCTACGTTGCCGAATAGAACGAACGAGCCTTCCTCCGCAACCTGCTCGTCGTTAATCTTCGCGCTGCCTCTTAGCATGATGACGCCCGTATTGTGCGCAGCCGGAAGCTCGAATTGCGCTACGCCTTGTTTCTTCAACTGGAGATCGAACAGGTTGATCGGCGAGAACGTCCGAGCAGGCCCGCCTGTCCCGTTATACTCCCCCGCGATAATCCGTACTTCGCCGCCGCCATTCGGCAGCGCCACGCGTCCCATGTTCTCTTTTAACAACTCTTGATAGGCTGGCGGGTGCATCTTATGCGCCTTAGGCAGGTTCACCCACAGCTGGATAAAATGGAACGTGCCGCCGCGCTTGGCGAATTCCCGTTCATGATATTCCTTATGCAGCAAGCCGGAGCCTGCCGTCATCCACTGCACGTCGCCCGGTCCGATAATGCCGTGATTGCCGTGGTTATCGTGGTGCTCGACGTAGCCTTCGTAGGCGATCGATACGGTCTCGAAGCCGCGGTGCGGGTGCGCGCCGACGCCTTTGGGCTCCGGACTCGGACCGAAGTCGTATGGCGCGTTGTAATCCAGCATCAGGAACGGGCTGAACCGCTCCCCGAAGTCGTTCCCCGACGGAAAATAGTTCGATACGCGGAAGCCGTCGCCGACCATATGGAAAGGCGCTCCCCGGTAGGTTCCATCTATTGTGCGGTAAGTGGTTGTCATTGTTGTTTCGCTCCTTTGCCTAGCCATTTGAGTAGCTCTATCGCTTGTTGCTTCTGTTCTGTCGTTAACCCTTGCATGATTCGCTCGATGCCTTGCGCGTGAAGCGGAAAAATACGATCCAGCAACGACTGTCCGGCATCCGTCAGGGAAGCGTTGATGACCCTTCGATCGGTAGGGCAAGGAATGCGCTTCACGAATCCTTTTTGCTCCAGCTTATCTATGTTGTACGTCATCGTTCCGCTCGTTACGAGCACTTTGCCCCCGATTTGTTGGATCGGGATTTGGCCCTTGGCGTAGAGCACTTCCAAAATGCCGAATTCGGATAACGATAGATCGTAGTTCTTGACGTCGCGGGCGGCTTTATCCATTACGCTCTTATAAGCTTTGGACAATACGACGAGCAGCTTCAGGGATAACGCTTGATCTTCCTGCACGTCATCGCGTTTGTTTGTCTCATCCGTCAGGCGCCCCACCTCCTCTTCGGTCTTTATCTTTACATCAATTATCTTGAATTAAAGATAACATGCGCGGAGCCATTCGTCAACCTCCGCTGCCGGGTCAGCCGCCATCCCTCCGATTGCCGCACGCTGCACCTTGAATCTCTACAAACACTTAGCTAATGTTTCATTCGCGCGCTAACACAAAACAAATAACTACGATCCAATATAACTAACACACGCTCGTTATAGTGAGACTTATTATATTGAATAAGGGGTTGTTCTTCGTGAAACCGGTTACTAATTGGATAGGCAACAAAATGTCATTCCGCAAAATCTCGACCAAACTTATCGTATCCACGCTGATCATTTCCATACTGATCGTCGTATCGATGTCGCTCGCTCTGTTCATTCCGAACCGGTCGTTATTCCGCGATCAAATCGACCAAGAGTTGGCGCTAAAGGCGGAGAAGCTCGCTTCTCAAGTGGACGGCGACATTCAGACGAAGTTCTCGAAGGTCGAAGCGCTCGCGAGCGTCGGGCAGATGCTCGGCAACGACGTGGCTAAGCACCAACAGTTGATCGCCGACTTCGGCAACAACAATCCCGATCTGATGGGCGCGGCATTCACGCTTGATCCGGCGGGAAAAACGGCATTCGACTCCAATGGCAAGGCTGTGGATTTATCAGCCCGCGCTTACCTGAAGACGGCATTCGAAGGCAAAGCGGAAGTATCCGTGCCCGGCATATCCAAGATCGACGGCAAAACGCTTGTCGTCCCGATGGAATACCCGCTAATGAAAGACGGCAAGGCGTTCGGACTTTACGCAACCGCTTATGCGATCGATAAAGCGACGAAAATCGTTAGCGAGGCTTCGATCGGCAAAACGGGGTTCGCGCTCATGATCGACCGAAACGGGCTCGTCGTCTACCATCCGGACAAGACGATCGCCATGCAGAAGACGTTATACGAGCTGAACGTTCCAGAGGTCACCCAAGCTTTCGAATCGGCTAAGAACGGCATAAATACAAGCTATACGTTTACGTTCAAAGGCGTTAAGAAAATCGGCTACTCGAGCATGACGAAGAGCGGCTTCGTCATTCAGCTGTCCGTACCGGAAAAAGAATTGCTGGCTCCGATCTATAACATGATGTGGAAGACGATCCTCACTGCCGTTATCGTGATGGCTGCCGCGCTTGTGCTGGTTTATTTCTCGGCTAGAAGCTTGTCGAGACCGATTCAATACATTACCGAAGTCGTTACCAAGATCGCGAAGGGCGATCTGCGGCCGCGGTTGCATATCAAGACGAAGGATGAGCTCGGCGTGCTCTCGGTTCATATGAACGAAATGCTCGACTCGTTGGCTTCGACGGTGGAGCAAGTAACCGAGGCTTCCGAAAGCGTCGCGTCGTCCGCTCAGCAAATTACGGCGAGCACCGACGAAGTGGCGAAAGGCAGCGTAGATCAGGCGGATCGGGCGCGCACGATGTCGCATCTGTTCGAGGATTTGGAAGCTTCCGTGAAGCTGGTCGCGTCCAGCGCGAACCATGCGAAAGTATCGTCGCAAGAGGCGGTCGACATTGCCAAGGAAGGCAACAGCTTCATCAATCTGTCTATCGAAAAGATGGAGCAGGCGAACGCGCAAATGGAGCTGCTGGAAAAAGATTCGAAGCAGATCGGCGAAATTATCGAAGTCATTAACGAAATCGCGGAGCAGACGAATTTGTTGGCGCTCAACGCAGCCATCGAAGCGGCGCGCGCGGGCGAGCAAGGCCGAGGTTTCGCGGTCGTGGCCGACGAAGTGCGCAAGCTCGCGGAACGCAGCGGCGACGCGACCAAGCAGATCGCGACGATCATTAAAGGCATGCAGGACAACGCGGCGCGGAGCGTTCAAGCGGTCGGCGACGGCGTGGCGCAATTCGCGCAGACGAGACAATCTTTCGACGGAATCGTCCGCAAGGTTAACGATACGTACCAGGTGGTCGGCGAAATTACGCAGTCCAGCGAAGGACAGACGAAGAAGACGAACGAGATGATGATCGAGATCGAATCCGTTGCCTCGATCAGCGCGCAGGCTGCCGCGGCGGCAGAGGAGACGGCGGCCGCTTCCCAGGAATTGTCCACGCTCGCCGACAAATTGAACGACTCGGTATCGATGTTCAAATATTAATCTTTGCGATTACCGAGAATGAACGAAGAGGCGCTTCCCTGCGTTGTAGGGGAGGCGCCTCTTGTTTTTTGTCGAACAAAGTCAGCCCGAGAGTCGTATATGAAAGTAATTTGAAGGATTCTGTCTACATCCCATTTATTGGTGACTTGAGCGGGCAAAGTGATTATACTTATAGTTACGACCCCACGCGTAAAGGTGGATGACGATGATCGAACTGTCCGTAATCGCGCCAATTTACAATGAAGAAGAGAGCCTGGATGCTCTCTACGCCGCCGTCACCGACGCTCTACAAGGAAAGATCGAACATTACGAAATTATCCTCGTTAACGACGGGAGCGTGGATCGCAGCGGCGTTTTGTTAGACGAGCTGGCGGCAAGGGATCCGCGCGTGCGCGTGCTGCATTTCAAGCTCAACTGCGGCCAGACGGCGGCGGTATGGGCGGGCATGCGTTCGGCGATCGGAAAGTACGTCGCGCTGATCGATGCCGATTTGCAGACGGATCCGAACGATATTTTCACGCTTATGCCGTATATGGCGGAGTACGACTTTGCTAACGGCATGCGCGTAACCCGGAGAGATACGCTCGTGAAGAAAGTATCGTCCAGGGTCGGCAACGGCGTCCGCAATTGGCTTACGGGAGATACGATCTACGACACGGGTTGTCCGATGAAGCTATTCAAACTGGAAGTCGCGCAGAGCTTCTACTTGTTCAACGGCATGCACCGGTTTCTTCCGACGTTGGCGAAGATGAACGGATTCAAAGTGATCGAAGTCGGAGTCAATCATAGGGAACGGCAATACGGCGTATCGAAGTACGGCGTGTTCAATCGCGCGTTCGTCGGGCTAATGGACGCGATCGTCGTTCGTTGGCTTAAGAAGAGAACGATTCGGTACGAAATCAAATCATGAACGGAATTCCCCCGCTCAGGGAATCGGATCATCGGGGAGGCCTCAGGAATGACGGTCGGCGAGATTTTATGGGTATCCTTCGGTATGCTCGGGCAAATTTTGTTCTCCTTGCGCTTCGTCTTCCAATGGCTTGCTAGCGAGAAAGCGCACAAGACGGTCATCCCTTACTCTTTCTGGGTGCTGAGCATCGCGGGCTCCATTATTCTATCCGCGTATGCGATATACCGCAAAGACCCGGTGTTCATTCTCGGTCAGACGCCGAGCGTATTCATTTACGTGCGGAACATCATGCTGCAAAAGGGCGCGGAACAACGTGAATCGCAAGGCGCGGGCGTGGAACAACAACGGCAGGAAGTGAAGGCGGAAGCTTGAGTCCGACTAGCGGTTATTTGCCGGAAGCTTACGCGTAACGCTGCTTAACGACCAGCTTCCCTTTTATCGATGAAAGACCAACGTCCGTCCTTATAGCACAGCCGCCAGCCTTTCGCTGAACGGCTGTGTTTTTTCGTATGCGGGGGCTAGTTCGGCTCTACCCTGCGGTTTCGCACCTTAGCTTTGAATATTGGCAACAAATGTGGGACAATGATATACGAATGATCGGTCGAAAAGAGGATAACGCATGAGCAAAACATCGATATACGGACTTACGCTGGCTAAGTTTACGGAATGGCTGGCGGAGCATGGACATAAAAAATCGCGAGCTTCGCAAGTATGGGATTGGCTCTATCGCAAGCGCGCGGGGCAATTCTCCGAGATGACGGACGTAAATCCAGCATGCATCGGGGTGTTGGACGAGCATTTCTCGATCCGATCGATGGAGGAGCACACGAAGCAGCAGTCGGTGGACGGAACGGTCAAGTTCCTGTTCCGGCTGAAGGACGGCAACCTCATCGAGACGGTAATGATGAGACATAAATTCGGAATTTCGGTATGCGTAACTACGCAGGTCGGGTGCAATATCGGCTGCAGCTTTTGCGCGAGCGGACTGTTGAAGAAAGACCGGGATCTGTCCGCCGGAGAGATCGTCGAGCAAATCGTGAAGGCGCAGCAATATCTCGACCAAGCGGGCCGAGCGGAGAAGGTCAGCCATATCGTCGTCATGGGCATCGGCGAGCCGTTCGATAACTTCGACAACTTGCTAGATTTCCTGGAAGTCGTGAAGGACCAGAAGGGACTCGCGATCGGCGGAAGACATATAACGGTATCCACGAGCGGGCTGGCCAACAAGATCATTGACTTCACCGACGCCGATCCTAAGGTCAACCTGGCGATTTCGCTCCATGCACCGAACGACGAATTGCGGACGCGGATCATGAAGATTAACCGGGCGATTCCGATCGCGAAGTTAATGGACGCCATCCATTATTATTTGGAGAAAACGCGCCGTAGAATAACGATCGAATATATTTTGCTTAAAGACGTCAACGATCAGGTCGAGCATGCGCTCGAGCTGGCGACGTTAGTCGGCGGCATTCGGCAGCTCGCCAACGTGAACCTCATCCCGTACAATCCGGTGAATGAGCATAGCCAGTATCAACGGAGCGACAACGATGCGATCGTGGCGTTCTACGACGCGCTGAAGAAGCAAGGCATCAGCTGCAGCGTGCGCCTGGAGCACGGCGTCGATATCGATGCGGCTTGCGGTCAACTGCGCAGTAAGCAGATCAAGGAAGAAGTCGGGCAATCGGTGTCGTAAGCGTTAGGTTTAAATAAAAGGGTTCGTTTCAAGACACTAGTCCGCTAGTGTCTTTCTTTTTGTCTGGAAATTGGAGTAAACTCAAGTGGGGGAAATACGATTACGGGTGAGAGTGAGGAATGTGATCAGCTTCAAGAATCGTGCCCTATGGGCGGCGGTAGCCAGCGCGATCGTGGCGGCCGTTATCGCGGTGGCGATTACGCGGGCAGCGGATCGACCATCGGGTAATGATGCGCAGGCCGCCGAGGAGACGGCAGTCGCGCAACAATCGGGCACAACGACAGGCGAGGTCAAATCGTTTCATCTCTATGCCACCGACGGTTATTTGACGCTTCCGGGCGGAGAAAGCGTGTACGTGTGGGGGTACAGTCTTAACAATGAACAGGGAACCGCGGTATATCCTGCGCCGACGCTCGAAGTGAACGAGGGAGACCAGGTTGAGGTCACGCTTACGAACATCGGCCCGGCTAAGACAGGAATCAAGCGGCTCGCGCACACGATACATTTTCACGGATTGGACGTGGATCAGGCGAATGACGGCGTCCCCGAGACGTCGCAGGCGCTGCTCGTCGGCGACAGCTTTACGTACCGGTTTACCGCGACGCACGCGGGCACGTACTTCTACCATTGCCATGTCGATACGGTCGAGCATCTGCAGATGGGGATGCACGGCGCATTCATCGTGAACGCCAAAGATGGGGTTAAGACAGCTTGGACTGGCGGTCCGGCATACGACAAGGAATACGTAATGGAGCTTAACGAGATCGATCCCGTATGGCATAAGGCGGTCGAGAACGGCGAGCCCTATGATCGAACGATTTTCCATCCGACGTATTTCACGATTAATGGCAAGGCGTTCCCGGATACCGGCGGCGATCCGACTACGGAGATTACCGGGGATGTCGGAGATCACATACTCGTTCGCTTGATCAATGCCGGGTATCAGCCTCATAGCATGCACCTGCACGGCCATCACTTCGAAGTCATCGCGTCCGACGGCAGGCCGCTGGAGCAGCGGCTGGATAAGGACACGATCGAGATAGCGCCCGGAGAGCGCTACGACTTGCTGATTACGTTTACGCAAAGCGGCACTTATCCCTTTCATAGCCATACGATTACGGATAACATGAACAACGGCGTCTACCCCGGAGGCATTCACACGATGGTGGATATCGCGCCGGCGGATGATGCGAACGCGGTTGGCGTTAAGAAGATTGGCATGAAGCTGGACCAACCTTCCGCGACCATCGACGGGAAGGCCGCGCCGATGAACGTCGCACCGCGAGCGGTTGACAACACGGCATACGTGCCGCTGAATTTTATCGTTCAGCAGCTCGGCGGGGAAGTAACTCCGTCGGAGACGGACGGTTCAATCATATACGCGAACGATAAGACGAGCATCCAAATGTGGAGCGATCGGGATCTTGTCGTCATCGACGGTAGGGCCAGCGCGCGGAAGACGCCGCTCATCGACGATCAGGGGATTATGCTGATCGCGTTGCCTTTCGTCAGCGACATGCTCGGGGCGGGAGCGAAGGCGGATTACGATGCGAAGAGCGGAGACATTACGATCGCAGCCGTGCCGGTTGCGCTTCCTGTCGCGAAGGGAATGGCTGGAATGGACCATGGGGACCATTCGGACGGCGGAGAGGTGTCCTCGCCGGACGTGTCGGGCATCGTCGTCTCGATGAAGGATATGCTGTTCGCGCCCGTGGAGCTGAAGGTTAAAGTCGGCGATACGGTTACATGGGTGAACGACGACCCTGTCGTGCATTCGCTCGCCGATCTGGGCGGCGCGTTCGACAGCGGTAGCATCCCGCCGGGCGGTACATGGAGCTATACGTTCAAGGATCAAGTGACGTATGATTACTACTGTAGCATTCACCCGTTGATGACGGGGAAGCTGATTGTAGAGTAAATAACGAATAATTTCGCTTCTGCGGCGCACATTGGTTACAATAGAGAAAGTTAGACGACAGGGGGAAGCAACAGTTGGCGAATGAAGATGAAATAATCTTGACCAAGGAAGGCCTTGCTAAGCTGGAGACCGAGTTGGAAGAGCTTAAATACGTGAAGCGCAAAGAAGTGGCGGCCAGAATCAAATTGGCGATCAGCTACGGGGATTTGAAGGAAAACAGCGAGTACCATGCCGCCAAGAACGACCAGGCTTTCATGGAAGGTCGCATTCTAACGATTCAGCGCATGCTCAAAAAAGCGCGCGTAGCGGTAAGCACCGACTTAACCAAGGTTAGCGTCGGCACGATCGTCGTCCTGCTCGACAAGGAAGTGTCCGAGAAGATCAGCTATCGGATCGTAAGTCCTTCGGAGGCGAACGTACTCGAGGAAAGAATTTCGTACGAAAGTCCGCTCGGCAAAACGCTGCTTGGCAAAAAGGTCGGCGACCGTATTATGGTCGATGCACCGATGGGCGTCATCGAGTATGAGCTGCTGGAGATTAAGTCGGGGAGTTAGGATAGTTTGGGAAACGGTCGGGCAGCGGTTGCTGCTTGGCCGTTTTTTTGTTGTGGGCCGCGCTAACGGCATCTCGTGCCGCTGAACTGCCGCGCCCCATCCGCGAGCAGAAGTAACGGCATCCCGTGCTGCTAAACCGCCGCACCCATCCCGCGAGCTAAAGAAACGGCATCCCGTGCCGCTAAACCGCCGCACCCCATCCCGCGAGCTGAAGTAACGGCCCCACATGCCGCTAAACCACCGTACCCCACCCCGCCCCACCAATGTCTAGGTTACCCTGCTATATGCTCTGGTT
Source organism: Cohnella yongneupensis (assembly GCF_042655785.1). NCBI lineage: Bacteria > Bacillati > Bacillota > Bacilli > Caryophanales > Paenibacillaceae > Cohnella > Cohnella yongneupensis. Next base: position 183,993 of record NZ_JBHSNC010000051.1, on the reverse strand, counting down.
TATCCGGTTACCGCGTGCCTCCTCCCGCAGCATAATGGGGGGGAGAGGAGTGGAAGCGATGTATTTCGGAGCTTGTTACTATCCCGAGCATTGGCCGGAGTCCAGATGGGCGACCGATGCGCGGTTGATGAAAGAAGCGGGCTTGAACGTCGTTAGGATCGGCGAATTCGCCTGGTCGAAGTTCGAACGCTATGAAGGGCAGTACGATTTCGACTGGCTGGATCGCAGCATCGCGATTTTGGCTGAGGCGGGTATTTGCGTCGTTCTGGGGACGCCGACCGCGACGCCGCCCAAGTGGCTGATGGATAAGCACCCCGACATCTATATGAAGGATAAGCAAGGCCACGTACGGGGCTACGGCAACCGCCGCCATTACTGCTACAACAATCCGAACTATCCGCGCTACGTGCGCAATATCGTTACTCGGATGGCCGAGCGCTACGGTAATAACACGAACGTCATCGCGTGGCAGACCGACAACGAGTTCGGCTGCAACGAGACGACCCGCTGCTATTGCAACGATTGCGCGAAGGCGTTCCGTGTCTGGCTCGCCGACAAATACGAGCATATCGACCGGCTGAACGACAGCTGGGGAACCGTCTTCTGGAGCCATATCTACAACGACTGGGAGCAGATCGAGCTGCCCGCGTATACGGTATTTCCGTTGCATAATCCGGGCATGGAGCTCGACTTCCGCCGCTTCGCGTCCGATTCGGTCGTCGCGTTCCAGCAGGCGCAGATCGATCTGCTCCGCGAGCTCGCCCCGAACCAGCCGATTACGCATAACCTTATGGGCGCTTTCGACGAAATCGACGGCTTCGACCTGTCGGCGCCGCTCGACTTCGCGAGCTGGGACAACTATCCGAATCTAACTTTCGCGGACCAAGTCAATCCGGCCGACGTCGCGATGCAGCATGACATGACGCGGGGCCTCAAAAACAAAAACTTCTGGGTCTTGGAGCACCAGAGCGGTTCGCCGGGCGGCAACTTCCTGTTTCCGATGCCGAAACCCGGGGAAATCCGCCGCTGGACGTACCAATCGGTCGCGCATGGCGCGGACGCAATCGTCTATTTCCGCTGGCGGACGTGTTTGTTCGGCGCGGAGCAGTTCTGGCACGGCATCCTGCAGCATGATGGCTTGCCGGGGCGTCGCTACGAGGAAGTGAAGCGCACCGGCGAGGAGCTGCAGCGTATTAGTAGCCTTATCGAGGGCAGTTCTTCCGGCGCGGAAGTCGCGATGATCCGCTGCTACGACAACGAGTGGACGATGGAAGTGCAGGAACAAGCGTTCGGTCATCGGTATATGGCGCATTTCAAGCGTTATTATCGCTATTTCTATGAGCGCGGCATTCCCGTCGACATCGTCTCCGACCGAGTCGACCTGACAAGCTATAAACTCGTCGTTATCCCGCACTTGCTGCTATCGCGCCCCGGATTCGCGGAGAGGCTGTACGCGTATGCGGCACAAGGTGGCACCGTCGTGCTCGATTTCCGTTCCGGTACGAAGCGGTGGGACAACCAAATGGAGTCGGAGCCACTACCCGGCGCATATAAGGAACTGCTGGGCATTCGCGTCAACGAATACGGTTCCTTAATGAACGGCAAAACGTACGGCGTTGCGCTCGCGGACCCGGCAGCGGAAGCCTCGGATGCACAGGCTTCGCCTGCAACTGCTTCAACTGCTGCAAACGCCTCAGCCTACCTCGCCCAAACCTGGTTCGACGTTATCGAGCTGGAGGGCGCCGAAGCGATCGCGACCTACGCCGAGGATTATGTCGCGGGAATGCCAGCAGCAACGCGCCATGCGTACAAGCAAGGCACGGCTTACTATCTCGGCATGGAGCCGCAGCCGGCACTGATGAGCGCGCTCATGAACCGAATATGCGACACCGCCAACGTACATCCGATCGCGGGCGTCCGAAGTGCGACGCCAGGCGTCGAGTTAATGAGCAGGTTACAAGTAAATGACACGTTCTTGTTCGCGATCAACCATTCGGAGACGACGGGTCTTCTGCACCTCGATGAGCCGATGCACGAGCTGATCGAGAATAGACAACACGCGGAGGGTGAACACGAATTGCCGCCGAACGGCGTCCGTATTTTCCGCTACACGCAACCCAAGAACACCACCCGTTAAACCGGCAAACCACTCGTTTACCCGGTCATAACCCCCGATTCGTCGGGTGTTCGACAACTTACGAGGACCGCATAATGAGCCTATAAGCAAGCGCAACGACTGAAGGGGGAGCGATTATGGCCCGCGCGGCAATCGAGGAAGGACGACGCATCGCGCCGCCTTCCGTTAACAAACCAGGCTTCTGGACCAAGCTGTTCAGACAGCGCCATCTGCTGATCATGTCGCTGCCGTTCATGATCATCACCTGCATCTTTTCTTACGTCCCGCTGAGGGGTTGGATACTCGCCTTTCAGAAATATTCGCTTGGCAGAGGGTTATTCGACAGCCCGTTTGCCGGCTTGTACAACTTCCGAGCGATCTTCGAAGACGATCAGTTTTACCGGGTGCTGCGCAACACGCTGGCGATGAACCTAATGTCCCTCGCGGCCGGCTTCGTCGGCGCGATCGTACTGGCGCTTATGCTGAACGAGGTACGCAGTAGCCTATTCAAGCGAGTCGTGCAGACGATCACCTACATTCCCCATTTCGTCAGTTGGGTCGTCATCGCGAACATCGTCACGCTGTTCCTCTCGCCGGATAGCGGCTTGCTGAACACGATACTGATGAAGCTGCATCTAATCGACGAACCGATTTACTACATGTCGAAGGGGCATTGGTTCTGGTACATCCACACCGTGGCGAACTTGTTCAAGGAGCTCGGTTGGAGCACGATCGTCTATCTCGCCGTCTTATCGGGACTGAATCCTGAGCATTACGAGGCGGCGGACGTCGACGGCGCAAGCCGCTTCCGCAAAATGTGGCACATCTCGATCCCGGGCATTCTCCCGACGGCGATCCTGCTTCTAACGATGTCGCTCGGCTGGGTCATCCAGAGCGGATACGAATCCCAGTTCGTGCTCGGCAACTCGATGGTCGTCGACTACTCCGACGTGCTCGACCTGTACGCGCTGCGCTATTCTACCCAGATCGGAGATTACTCCTTCGGCATGGCGGTCAGCATGTTCAAGTCGGTCGTCAGCGTCATCCTGGTGCTGCTCGTGACGATGCTAGCCAAGAAAACGCAGCAGAGCAGACTGTTCTAACCGGAGGAAGGAGGAATCGCACGCATGCGCAATCAACGCGCTTGGCAAGACATCGCGTTCAGCGGGGCTAACTATACGCTGCTGGCCGCGCTCGGATTTTTCACGCTATTCCCGTTCTGGAACTTATTCTCGATCTCGCTGAACGATGCGCTGGATACGCTGAAGGGCGGAATCTACTTCTACCCGAGGCACTTCACGCTAACGAATTACGAGATTATTTTCCGGAACGACAGCTTGGTGCACGCCACTTTCATATCGGTCGCGAGGACGGTCGTCGGAACGGCGCTGGGCGTCATCGCAACGGCGATGCTGGCCTACTCGCTTAGCCGTAAAACGTTCGTCATGCGCAAGCCGTTCAACATCATTCTCGTTTTCACGCTGTTCGTCAATGCGGGATTGCTGCCGTCTTACTTACTCATCCGCGATCTCGGGCTCATGAATCACTTCGCGGTCTACATCGTGCCGGCGCTCATAAGCGCGTACAACGTCATCATCGTCCGAAGCTACTTCGAGCAACTGCCGGACGGCATCGTCGAATCCGCCACGATCGACGGAGCGAACGACTATCAAGTGTTGTTCCGCATCGTCATGCCGGTGAGCATGCCCGTCATCGCGACGATTACGCTGTTCATCGCCGTCGTCCATTGGAACTCGTGGTTCGACAACTACTTGTACACGAGCGGCACCGAAAGCTTGAACACGCTGCAGTTCGAGCTTCAGAAAATATTGCTGCAGTCCGCCAACGAGCTCGTGGCGTCGGGCAACTCGCTAAGCAGCCAGCAGCTGCGCACGAACCCCGAGACCATTCGCGCTTCCATGACGATGGTCGTCACGCTGCCGATCTTGTTCGTGTACCCGTTCCTGCAACGCTTTTTCGTCAAAGGCATTATGTTCGCTTCCATGAAAGAGTAGCCGTTAATGTTCAAGACGGATATCAAACGGGACTACCGTTCCGATGATATAGCTAATACAATAAGGATGAGGGGATGTCCAAATGACAAGAAGCAGATGGAAACTCATGTCAACCGCATTGGCATCAAGCTTGATGGTAACGGCCGTATTGGCCGGTTGCAGCGGCAACAATGAGAACAACGGCACGCCAAGCCCGTCGGCAAGTCAACCGAGCGAAAGCACGTCCGCGGCACCAAGCGAAAGCGCTTCCGCGGCAGCGCCGACGCCGGATCTTACGCCGATTACGTACACGATCAACACGGGCGACGACAAAATGAATTGGACGAACCCGATCGCGGCGAAAGTGACCGAGAAGACGGGCGTATCGCTGAAACACACGTTGACCGTCGGCGATCAGTTCTCGCGCTGGGATCTATGGCTCGCAAGCAACGACTACCCGGACATCGTGGTGCTAGATTCCGAATACACGAAGAAATACCGCGACGCTGGAGCACTTATTCCATTGAACGATCTGATCGATCAATACGGACCGCACATCAAGGAGAAGTTCGGCAAGTACTTGAACCTACTGAAGGACGAGAACGGTCAAATCTATTCCTTGTATTCCGTCAACAAAACGGAAGAAGCGACGCCGGATTCGCAAGCTAACTTCATCATCCAGTATGACGTACTTAAGGAAGCCGGTTATCCGGAAGTGAAGACGTTCGATCAGCTATACGATCTGATCAAAGGCTATACCGACAAGCATCCGGAGATCGACGGCAAAGACACGATCGGTTTCGGCGCGCTGATGAACAGCTGGACGATGAAGATCGCATTCAACAACTCCGTCATTAACGGAAGCGGACTGCCGGATCACGGCAACTACCGCATTGAAGACAACGGCGACGTGAAATACAATCCGGTTACGGATGATACGAAGCAATACTACGCCTTCTTGAACAAGTTGCTTCGCGCAGGCTTGTTCGACAAAGAAGCGTTCTCGATGGACGAGAAAGCATTCCAAGCGAAGGTCGCGCAAGGTCGCGTGCTGGCCGCTTACTCTCCGAGCTGGTTGCTGTCCGACGCCGAGCAATCGCTTCGCGCCGCGGGACATCCGGAACGTACCTACGCGCACATTCCGCTCTACTTCGACGCTAACGTCGTGGATCATTCCAACTCGATCACGGCGACGAACGCGGGTAACTTCCAATGGGGCATCTCGAAGAAAGCGAAAAATCCGGAGCGCATCATTCAATTCATCGACTACCTGTTCACGGATGAAGCGCAAGTGTTGACGCAATGGGGCATCGAGGGCGAAGACTACACCGTCGTAGACGGCAAACGCGTCATCAACCCTGAGCTCGTTAAGCAACGCATAACGGATTCGAACATCGATTACGAAAGAGGCTTCAAGACGATCAGCACCGGCGGTTCCGGTTACTGGTTCAGCATCGGCAACGGCGCGAAGCTGGCCGACGGCGACTACGCCACTCCGTTGACGAAGGACGTCATCAAGGCCGGATACGACGATACGACGAAGGAAGTACTGGCGAAGTACGGCAAAGAAGTGTGGGCGGACTTCCTACCTCCTGCAACGATCGTTCCGGGCTATCTGTGGCAGCTCTCGCCGCCGGACGCGACGAAAGTCCAAGAGCAGAAGATCGACGACTCGTGGCGCAAGCACATTCCGAGAATCATCCTCTCCAAGGACGATGCCAGCTTCGAGAAAGCATGGAGCGCATTCGTCGCCGAGATTGAGAAGGACGGCTTGCAAGACGTCAACGCGGCTTATACGAAGCTGTGGGCAGACTTCGACAGCAAGTTCAAAGCAGCCGTAGGCGAATAACCGATTAGTCAAGACCAGCCATGCTCAGCGTCGGGTTCGCCCAGACGGCAGCATGGCTGTCTGCGCACAAATCCGACATCCACCGAAATCGAGGTAATCGCGCATGAAAATCAGGACGAAGCTGATCGTGGCCAACTTGTTGATCGTACTGCTACTGCTAGGATCGCTAGTCTATATTTTCATGAAGCGAAGCCAAGATCTCGTCTACGACAACATCCTGGAGAACAACGCGCTGTCCTTGTCCCAAATCAGCTCCAACTTGGACAGTAAGCTGACTTCCTATGAAGAGATAGCCAACACGCTGTTCCTGAACTCTTATTTGGACGAAGTCGTCGATACGACCTACGAAGATTCGATTCAAGCTTACGATACTTACTTCCTCTCTTATCAACCGTTCGTTACGGCCGTGCAGACGACGAAGGACATCTATCACCTCTACCTGTACGCCGATAATCCGACGTTCGTCTTCGCGAACGTATTCCTCATCGACAAGGAAATACGGGAGAGCGATTGGTACAAGAAGGCGATGACCAGCCAAGCCGGGGGCTTCTGGACGGGGCCGTACAAGAACCTGGCAGACAAGGAGCTGCTGTTCAGCTTCCGCAAGCGTATGAACAACTTCGATGCCGAATCGCCGCGCGTACTATCGGTCGAGATTCGGCTGCGGGTGCTGTCCGACCTGATCAGCGAGGAGAGCAAGGCGCGCCGGTTCCTGTTCACGTTGGCGGACGGAACCGTGCTGCTGGATACGTCGGCGGACCGCCCGGTCGAGAGGCTGAATCAGCTGCCGGCTGCCGTCTCCGAACGCGTTAAGACCGGAGAGAGCGGCAACTTCGTCTACGAGGGCGATGAAGAGACGTATCAAGTCGTGTTCAAGACGCTGCGTTCCCATAACGCGGTCAACGGGATGAAGGTCGTCTCGTACATTCCGCTGTCGGACATTATGCCGGAGATCGACCAGCTTAAGGTGCTCGCCGTCGTGCTCTTCTTGCTCGCGTTCGCGTTCGCCATCATTCTGTTATCTATCATTACCGTCGGGTTTACTAGAAGACTATCGGCGTTATCTCTGAAAATGAAGCGAGTGCATAAGGACAACTACGAAGGCTTCGTGGAAGTGAAGGGCAAGGACGAGGTGGCGCAGCTCGGCGAAATTTTCAACCGGATGGTCGGCCGTCTCGGGGAGCTCATCCGCGAAGTGTACCAAGCGGAAATCGACAGCCGGGAGCAGGAGCTGCGCACGAAGGAAGTCGAGCTGTACGCGCTGCAGACGCAGATTAACCCGCACTTCCTGTTCAACGTGCTGAACATGATCCGCGGCAAGCTTCTCATATCCGGGGATCGCGAGAACGCGAAGGTCGTCGGGCTGCTCGCGAAGTCGTTCCGCATGATGCTGAAGAAGGGCGGCCAGACGATTACGCTTGCGGAGGAGTTGGAGTTCGTAGGCACTTATTTGCAAATTCAACAATACCGGTTCGGCGACAAGCTGACGTTCGACATCGACGTGCCGCGGGAAATGGGGGCGCTCCAAATTCCGAAGCTCAGCATCCAACCGCTCGTAGAGAACACCGTCTCGCACGGCATCGAGCTGGACGCTTCCCCGTCGCATATCCGCATCCGGGGCGAAGCGGTGGATGGCCGACAGCGTATCACGGTAGAGGATGACGGTCTTGGCATGACCGAAGAGCGAATTGAAGAAGTCCGGCGATGGCTGACCGACGAGGACAGCCTGTCGCAGGAGGCGCATATCGGACTGCGAAACGTGCATCGCCGTATCAGACAACTCTATGGACCGGATTGCGGACTTGAGATTAACAGCGAAGAAGGCCGCGGCACGCAGGTAACGATCTGGTTACCCGCGAAGCCGGCACGGCGCACGAAGGAGGAGTGATCTCGATGTTCCAAGTATTGATCGTGGACGACGAACCGATCGCCAGGGAGTCTTTGCGCTACTTGATAGATTGGGAAGATTACGGCTTCTCGGTGAAAGCCGGGGCGGAGGACGGGGAGCAAGCGCTCGCCATGCTGCGGGAAGGCTTCTATTCTCTCGTGCTGACCGATATACGGATGCCGAAAATGAACGGGCTGGAGCTCATCGAGAGGATGCGCGAAATTACGGACGCTTCGGTCATCATTCTGAGCGGTTACGACGACTTCGAATACGCTCGCCAGGGCATCAAGCTCGGCGTGAAGGACTATTTGCTCAAGCCCGTCGACGAGGAGGATCTCATCGCCGTCTTGCTGCGCGTTCATCGCGAGCTGACGGACCGCGAGCTGCTCCATCGTCGGCAGCAAGCGGGGGACAGCGCGTTCAGGGAACGGGTGCTGCGTCGGCTCGCTCACGGCCAGTTGAACCGCGGCGAATATGCCGAGCAGCTGCGGCTGGCGGAGTTTCCCGCGGAGAGGGAAGCGTTCCGCTGCCTGTCGATCGAGATGGATTCGACTTGCGACGCAGCGCTGTCCGATCGGGATTTCGAGCTTAAGCGATACGCGATACGCAACATTCTCGACGAGCTGTGCTTGGCAACGGGCGGATTCGTATTCGAGGAGTCGGAGGATCGGTACGGTATCATTTACGCGGGCGACGCGAGGGTGCTCGGCGATGCCGATAGCGTACGGGTGCGCGCCGAGACGATTGCCGGTGCGGTCAGGTTGTACGCGAAGGAGACGGTGACGATCGGCATAGGCGGCGCCGAATCGGCGCTCGAACGGATCGCCGATTCATATCGGGCGGCCGAGGCGGCGGCAGACGGCAAGTTTCTGGCCGGCACCGGCGCCATTCTCGCCGCGCCGCCGAGCCGGACGGAAGACGATACGGCACGCACGCGACTGCGGGAGATGGAAGAGGAAGCGTTGCTCGCGATGAAGGACCGACGCCGGGAAGCCGCGCTGCAGGCGCTCGAACGGCTATGGGACGGCTTCGCGAAAGCGGAGCTTCCGGCGGACGAAGCGAAGCGGATCGTGCTGGAAATTCTCGTGCAGCTGTTCCGACTAGTGAAGGACGCGGGCGCGAACCACGCGCGACTGTTCGATTATAAGCTCGGCGATTACGAATACGTTATGCGGGCGAGAACGCTGGACGATCTGTTCGCGTTCACGGAAAAGCGGTGCTCGGCGGTGCTCGAGCTGCTGCAGCGGACGAACGAAATCCGGCCGAAGAAGGTGTACGACGAGGTAAGGGAAATCGTGCGAGAGCAATACGCTTCCCCGATCAGCCTGAAGAGCGTGGCGCAACAAATTTACATGAACCCGAACTATTTAGGCAAGCTGTTCAAGGCCCACGCCGACATGTCCTTCAACGAGTACGTGCTGAAGGTCAGAATGGAGAAGGCGAAGGAGCTGCTGCTTCATACGGATAAAAAAGTATACGAAATCGCGCTGGAGGTCGGATTCGGCGAGCTCGACTGGTTTTATAAGCGTTTCAAAGCCTATACCGGCGTAAGCGCGAGCGAATTCAAGCTTTCCAGCCAGCAGTCAACTTGAGGGGGCTTACTGATGATTTTAGGCGTCGCCTATTACCCCGAACACGAAGTGCCCGAGCAATGGCCGATCGACTACCGCAAGTTGGCCGACGCGGGCATTAAGCAAATCCGGATCGCCGAGTTCGCTTGGGCGGTCCTTGAACCTCGCGACGGCGTCTATCAATGGGAGTGGCTCGATCGCGCGATCGAGCTGGCTGCCGATTTCGGCCTCGAGGTCGTTCTCTGCACGCCGACGGCATGCCCGCCGATCTGGCTCGTGGAACGGCATCCCGACGTTCTTCCCGTGCATCATAGCGGTCGCACGGTCGGCTTCGGCGCTCGGCAGCACCGCTCCTATTATTCGGATAACTATATTCATTACGCGATGCGAATCGTCCGCCTGATGGCCGAGCGTTACGGAGCGCATCCGAACGTCGTCGCTTGGCAGCTCGACAACGAATTCGGCGGCGAGACGAAGTACGACTTCGGCGATTGCGCCAAAAAGGCTTTCCATCGGTATTTAGCCGAGCAGTATGGGTCAACGGAGGCGTTGAACGCGGCATGGGGGACGACTTTCTGGTCGCAGCGTTACGAGCGCTTCGACCAAATTCCGTTGCCCGCGCCGATCTCGTCCGACGTCATGATGTGGCCTAACCCTAGTTTGGAGCTTGCGTTCGCGAGGTTTTCTTCTGACGGGATGGTCCGCTTCGCCCGCGTGCAAGCGGACATTCTCCGCGAGTCTATCGGGGAGAGGCCGATCACGACGAACGCTTTCATGTTCCGCTGGGGCGACAGCTTGAACTGGGCGGAGCTGTTCCGTACGCTCGACGTTGTCGGAATGGACATCTACACCGATCGGCTGCATGACGTAGCATTCTACAGCGACGCTTGCCGAAGCGTGCTGGCAAAGCCGTTCTGGATGATGGAGTATGGCACGGGCGCTTCCGAGCTGGACCGCGACATGGAAGTAGCGCGCGCACGCGGTTGCGGCCGGTTCTTCCTGTTCAAGGCGAAGCCTTTTCCATGGGGGCAGGAGCAAGGGGGCGGACAGCCGGAGCTGCTGACGCTGACCGGCGAACCGTCCGACAATTACGGCGTCGTTCGGCAATATGCCGAGCGGCATTCGGAAGAGCCCGAGCTGACGATGACGGAGGCCGCGCGGATCGGGTTGTATTATCATTTCGAGAGCTCCTGGTCGTACCGGATTTCCGTATCCGATCGCATAGCATATCCGGATTACATCGTGGACACCGTCTATAAGTCACTCTTCGAGGCCGGCAAAGCGGTCGAAGTAATATTCGAGCCGGAGCGGATCACGGAGCAGCAGCTGATCGTCATACCGCTACACATTTTATACGACGCGGCGCTTGAACGGCGATTGACGGATTTCGTTCGAGAGGGAGGAAGATTGATCGTTACGTCCGACCTGTTCCGCAAGGACGAGCACAACGTCTTCCTGCGTCAGGTGCCGGAGCTGTTCGGAAGGGTCTTCGGTTGGCATGCGAATAACTTCATACCGGATGCGACGCGCGGACGGACGGGGCTGCTGCACGAAGCAGAATACGGCCAAGGCCGCGCATGGGTCATGGCGAGGGAGAGCACGGCGGAACAGTGGCGGGAGTTATTGGCCGAGGCTTGCGGGTAGGGTATTATGGCGCGGTTATATTCCTGCAAAAGTGCAGTAATTTATTGTCGGATAGGCGATCATACGTCAAAGCCTGCAATTGTGCAGGGAATAAGGCGTTTAACTTGGACTATCGGTAGGTGTGCTCTGAAAAAGATGCACATTTGCAGGCATTAGGCAAAACGCGCTGGTAAGGAGAGTAAAAGAATGCACATATGCAGGCTTTTTCTTAAAAGTGCTTACCTAAGACAATGCGATTGGCTCACGATGGAGAGCAGTGCCAGTTGGCTGAGGTCGAAGCTAGGGACAGGGCCACAGGCGAAAATAGAAGGAGCCGCAAAGTAGGCTTCACACGCATAGAATAACGTGCCGCTCGAACGTCCCTTTGCTCCAGACGCAGCGGTCCGCGATCACGAAGCCGGCGCTTGCGATCAGCTCGTCGATCGGCGCGATCGAGAGGATGACAACGCGGTCGGCTATGCGGCGCGCGTGACGGATGATCGCGAGCTGCGACTCCGGCGTGATCTTGGTAACGTGGTTGTAAGGCAGGTCGACGATGGCGCTGTCGTAGTGCTCCGTCACGTCGGCGATATCGCCGAACGTTACTTCGCAGTCGTAGCCGAAGTGCGCGATATTGACGCGGGCGCCAGCCGTGACTTGCGGGTTATAGTCGCGGCCGACGATACGGATACCGATCGATAGCGCCTCGATCAGTACCGTTCCGATGCCGCAGCAAGGATCGATGACGCGGCGGACGGACGAATCTTCGTCCGGTGCGGCGATGTTTGCCGCGGCTCTCGCTAGGCGCGTAGGCAACGCAATCGAATATTGGCTCGGCCGCTGCATGTGGTCGAGCCATTTGGCGTTGTTGCGCGTATGGACACCGAAAAACCATCGTCCCCCGAAGGGGACGATGGCATAAGTAACATCGGGGTTACGGATATCGGCGATGCCGCGCATGCGATCGGCGATCGTGCGCTCGATAATCCGTTGCTCGTCGTATTCGATTTTGTCCTCGGGCGCCAGATCGTTCCGCTTTAAGAATCGAACGAGGAAAGTCCGGCCGCGCAAGTCCAATTGAGGCACCTGCCCGAGAATCTCTTCCACGCTACTCCCCGCGTAGACGATCTCGACGCGCTCCTTGACGAAGGGGCTTCGGCTAACGTCGATATCCCGCTCGCTCAGGAGTATGCCTGCCGTCGTATCCGTTCCGAACAGGGCGCGCATTTCCAAGAGGCACAGCGCCTGCTCGCCTTCTTGGGCATTAAAAGTATATAGGAAGCTCATCGGTAGCTTAAGCTTCGGCTTCGTAGAACTTAACGACTTGCTCGGCGATCGCTTCGTTCGTTCCGTCGACGATCGTCTGGTGCTGCGGCTTGTCGAACAATGCTTCGATTTGCGCCGGGTACGTCTGCGTGATGCCCACTAGCTGGATCGATTCGTCGAACTTCGCCGGATGAGCCGTGGACAATGCGACGGTCACTTCGCCATCGCCCGCAAGCTTGTCGGTCGCCGCGACGCCGCAAGCCGTGTGCGGATCAAGCAAATAGTTGGTGTCGTCGTAATACGTGCCGATCGTGGCGAGGCACTCGTCGTTGTGGACGCCGTAGGCGACGAAGTCTGCTTGCACTTGTTGCAGCTTATCCGCCGGAATGACGATTTTGCCTTCGGCTTTGAACCCGCTCATAAGACCTGATACCGCCGATGCATCTTCTCCGCTCAGGTAATACAAGTAACGCTCGAAGTTGCTTGCCACTTGAATGTCCATCGACGGACTATACGTGCCGCGGAATTCGCCCGGCTCGTAGATGCCTTCCTTCACGAACCGCTCGAGAATGTTGTTCTCGTTCGTCGCCAGGATGAGCTTGCCGATCGGCAGTCCCATGCGCTTCGCCAGATAGCCTGCGAAGATGTCGCCGAAGTTACCGGTAGGTACGCTGAAGTTGATCGTACGCGTCTCGCCCTTGCGAGCGAGTTGGAAGTAAGCATAGAAGTAATAAACGGTCTGCGCCAAAATACGGGCGATGTTGATCGAGTTGATCGCGCGCAGATGGTACTTGTGCTTAAAGGAAACGTCCGCGAACAGTTCCTTAATAATGCGCTGGCAATTGTCGAACGTTCCGTGCACCGACAGGTTAAGCACGTTGGCGTCGTCCACGGTCGTCATTTGCAGCTCTTGCACCTTGCTCACCTTCTGGTGCGGATGCAGGATGCAGATGCGGATGCCTTCTTTGCCGCGCACGCCCTCGATCGCCGAAGCTCCCGTGTCTCCGGAAGTAGCCCCGAGAATATGGATGATGGAATTATTTTTGCGGGATACGTAAGAATAGAGGTTGCCCAGGAATTGAAGCGCGATATCCTTGAAGGCGAACGTCGGCCCATGGAACAGCTCCAGCACGTGCAAGCGGTCGTTGATTCGGCGCACCGGCGTCACTTCCGGATCGCGGAACGTCGCGTAGCTGTCGTCGACAAGCTTCTTCAAATCCTCGCGCGGAATTTCTCCATCGATATATAAGGAGAAAATTTCGAGCGCAAGCTCCGAATAGGAGAGGGTTTCCCACTTTTTGAGCGTATCCGCCGACAGGGCGGGAATATGGCGAGGCACGAGCAATCCGCCGTCGTCGGCCAATCCCATCAAGATGGCATCGATGAAGCCGACGGAGTCGATTTTACCGCGAGTGCTAATGTATTCCATGGCTATCCCCTTGTTCGTTCGTAAGTTTTATCATGAATTGTAACATAGACGGTTTATCTTGTGAATTTGCTGAATTCTGAATAGTTGACGAAATGTGACGAACACGCTTACACTGAGTATAATTTTACGCTTTACAAGGACAACGCATTGCAACTGCAACGCTAACTTGGGAAACCACATCGAAAAAGGGGTTAAGCCATTATGAAGAAAAAATTGCTAGCTACACTAGCGCTGTCCACCGCAGCGCTGCTTGCCATCGCCGGTTGCGGCAGCAAGGACAACAACGCGAACAATTCGAACGCGGGAGCGTCCCCGTCGGCGGTTGCTTCGTCTCCGGCCGCATCGCAAGATGAAGCGGTGAACGTCAGCTACAGAATCGCGATCTCCCAGATCGTCGAGCATCCGTCGCTGGACGCGACGCGCGAAGGCTTCCTCGCGGCGCTTAAAGACGCGGGAATCGAAGAAGGCAAAAACCTGACCGTAGACGTCAACATCGCGCAGGGCGATTCGGCGAATAACCTGTCCATCGCGCAGAAGATCGCGGCGGACAAGAACGATCTCGTGCTCGGCATCGCAACGCCATCAGCGCTAGCGATTGCACAGAACGTGAAAGACACGCCAGTACTGTTCGCGGCGGTAACGGACCCGCTCGCGGCGAATATCGTTACGAACTTGGACAAGCCGGGCGGCAACATCTCCGGGGCATCCGACACGAACCCAGAAGCGATCACGCAATTGATGGATTTCATCGCCGCTAACTTCCCGAACGTGAAGTCGGTAGGCGTCGTCATTAACGAAGGCGAGCCGAACGCCGTCATTATGTCGAAGAAAGCCGAAGAAGCCTTAACCGCTCACGGCATCAAGCTCGTCAAAGCAGCCGCATCGAACTCGTCCGAAGTTAAGCAAGCGGCGGAGTCTCTCGTAGGCCGCGCTGACGCGATCTACATTACGCTCGACAACACGGTCGTAAGCGCGGTAGACGCGATCATCCAAGTGGCGAACGACAACAAAATTCCATTCTTCTCGAGCGACAGAGATACGGTGGAAAAAGGCGCATTCGCGACGGTCGGCTTCAAATATTACGACCATGGCTACCAAGTCGGCCAGATGGCCGTCGATATTCTGAAGAACGGCAAGAGTCCTGCGGACATGCCGGTTACCGTTCCGAACAAGCTGGACTTCATTCTTAACTTGAAGGCTGCCGCAGCTCAAGGCATCACGGTTACGGATGCCATGAAGGATAAAGTACAGGATAAGGACAACAATATTATCCAGTAAAGCAGCTGGGGTGGACGGCGCTTGCCGTCCGCTCCATTTTGTCTATATAGGAGGCAATTCCATGCTTACGTCTATTTACGGAGCGATCGTGCTAGGCCTTCTCTATGCATTGATGGCGTTAGGGGTTTACATCACGTTCCGTATTCTCGATTTCCCCGATCTGACCGTGGACGGCAGCTTCGTTACGGGCGGCGCGATCTGCGCCACCATGATCACGCACGGCTATAACCCCTTAATCGCGACGCTTGCCGCTTGCGCGGGAGGGATGCTCGCGGGCGCATGCACGGGACTTCTTCATACGAAAGGGAAAGTGA
Organism: Cohnella yongneupensis; assembly: GCF_042655785.1. Lineage (NCBI taxonomy): Bacteria > Bacillati > Bacillota > Bacilli > Caryophanales > Paenibacillaceae > Cohnella > Cohnella yongneupensis. The sequence continues at coordinate 168,665 of NZ_JBHSNC010000051.1, read as the reverse complement.
ACGGGTTGCTCGCGGGTATTCTAATGATGATCGCGCTCTACTCCATCAACATTCGCATTATGGGAAGTCCTTATCTTTCGTTGCTAAATATCAAAACGGTGCTGTCGCCGTTCTTCTCGAAGCCGATCGGGGTTTATATTGCCATCGTGTTCGCGGTCGTTATAATCGTCAAGCTGTTGCTGGATGCTTTCCTGCATACGGATCTCGGGCTCGCGCTTAGAGCGACGGGTGATAACGCGCGCATGATCCGCAGTTTCGGCGCGAATACGGATCGCACGACCATTCTCGGCATCAGCATCTCGAACGGTCTTGTCGCCTTATCCGGCGCGCTGATCGCCCAGCATGGCGGCTCCGCCGACGTGAACATGGGCGTCGGTATGATCGTTATCGGTCTAGCTTCCGTTATTATCGGCGAGGCGATCTTCGGCGCTAGATCGGTGTGGGTGGCGACGCTCGCCGTCATCGTCGGTTCCGTCGTGTACCGCGTCGTCGTGGCGTTTGCGCTGCGCGTCGAACTGTTCGAGGCATCGGATCTTAAGCTCATTACAGCGATGATCGTTATCGTTGCGCTCGTCGTCCCGCAAATCCGGCGCACGCTGAAGCAGAAGAGCGTCGCCCGCAAACGGACATTGGCGCTTACCGGTCAGGGCAAAGGGGGAAAAGCGTAACATGTTGGAGCTGACGAAAGTATCCAAGCTGTTCAACCCCGGCACGCCGGACGAGAAAATCGCGCTCATGGACATCAACTTGCAGCTTAACCCCGGCGACTTCGTAACGGTTATCGGAAGTAACGGCGCGGGGAAGTCCACGCTTATGAACATAATCTCTGGCGTCATGAAGCCGGACATCGGCGAAGTTCGCATCAACAGCGAGACGATCCACCATCATCCCGAACATACGCGTAGCCGCTGGATCGGCCGCGTGTTCCAAGATCCGATGGCAGGAACGGCGCCGCGCATGACGATCGAGGAAAATTTGACGATGGCTTTCAAACGCGGACAAAGGCGCGGACTCAGTTGGGGCGCGACGGCTAAGCGCCGCGTGATCTTCAAAGAGCAACTGCGACGCCTTGGCATCGGGCTAGAGAACCGGATGAGCGCCAAAGTCGGCTTGCTCTCCGGAGGCGAGCGCCAAGCGCTGAGCTTGCTCATGGCGACGTTCACGAAGCCGCAAATTTTACTGCTCGACGAGCACACGGCCGCGCTTGATCCGGCCCGCGCGGAGCTCATCACGAAGATCACGGACGAGATCGTCCGCGAGATGAAGTTGACGACGCTGATGGTCACCCATAACATGGAGCAGGCGATCCGTCTCGGCAACCGGCTCATCATGATGGACAAGGGGCGCATCATCCTCGACATTCCGCAAGAGCGCAAAGCCGGTTTGACCGTGGCGCAGCTGCTCGGCGAGTTCGAGCGGATCAGCGGCCAGCAACTGTCGGACGATCGGATTATGCTCGGGTAAAGTTACGGGTAAAGAGAGGGGCACTATCCTCATTGCTTTGGCAATGGAGATAGTGCCCTTTGTCGGCTTCGCGGATGGATTGCGCTCTTCCAGACTAGTTGCATTTCGAGCAGCTATTGTGTGCTTGGCGAAGGCTGATGGCGCGTTAGTTGCATTGGGTGCATCTATTCTGTGCATTTCCAGGACAACAGGCATATTAGTTGCATTTGGTGCATCTATACAGCGTATTTAGGGGCATCAGGCATAGTAGTTGCATTTCGTACAGCTATTTCGTGAATTTCGAAGGTTTGAGGCGTGTTAGTTGCATTTCGTGCAGTTAATTCCAGGCGAACTCGCCTTGAAGGCATCTTAGAGTGAAATTAGGTGTATGTTTTGCAATTAATACGTGAAATGCAGGCGATTAATCGGAATTAGTTGTAGGTTTTACAACTAGTGTATGTACCGGACTACTCATGAGCGTGAATTAACGAGGAATAGGGTAGCGGATCGCCAATCTTTCGCGCATTTCGGCAATTGCCGACGCATCAGGTAATTCGTGCGGCGGGGAAACTGCGAGTGCAGTAACCGGGTCACCATAGCTCAATGTTCGGACAATTGCGCCAACGAAGCTCGAAACTAGACCGTCACTGCCCTCGCTAGCATCCAGACCGCCCTCGCCCCAGGCAAACCCGCGCTCCTCCAGGCTGGTCGTACGTCCGGCGATCACGTCGGGATAATCGCCAGCCTCAGCGCCAATGCCCGCCACATCGTAGAAGCGACGCACCAATGCGGCGCGCGCATCGCCGGAGCCGGCGACGTTAACGAACGCCGAGACGATCATCGCCTTCACTTGCCGCCGCTGGGCGATGCCACAAAACTTGAAGCCGTCGATGTGCAGGTCGTAATCGCCTGGACAGTAGGAGCCTTCGACTTCGCCATGACGAACGACGAGTCCGTATCCCGCCATCGTGCGCTTGATCAACTCGACCATGCGCGTAAAATCATCCCGAAAACCGTACGCGTACGTCCCCGACAACGGCATAATAAGCGACACGTTAACCACGCCGTCGTCGAGAGGAACGGCAGCTCCGCCCGAGCCGCGCACGATCGGTTCATAACCTTCGCGCTCCAGCCATCGGACCGCCTCCGGCGCTCCGGGTAACCGGCTATCTTTCGCGCCGAGCACGAAAGCGCGCGGATGCCTCCATAGATGACAGACCGGCGGCCTGCCTTCGCCGACGCGCTGGCATAATAGTTCATCCCGCGCGAATGAATCGCCTACCGGGGCGATCTCCGCTTGCGTGCGGTCGAGCACGATCATTCCTTTTGCCCACTCGAACGACCCGTTATTCACCTCGCGCACCCCGCTCTATCGTCAGACTATCTAAGTACATCCATTAGCCCATTATAGAACACTCGGACCGCGAAGTAGAGGAACAGTATGCCGGAGGCGAAGTTAAGCACCCGTACCATCGATTTCTGGAAAATATGCCCCGTCAAGCTGCTGATCATCGCCACCGCCAGCGACCAGACAAGTCCCGCGACGAAAAATCCGGCGATGAAATAAGGCAGCCCGCCCTCGTGCTTCATGTGCGTACCCGCGAGAATCGGCCCCGCCGCGAACGCGAACCACGCGATGACCGTAGGAGACGCTACGGCAAGTCCTGCGCCGGCGACAAAGTCGCGCAGCGAGGAGCGAGTGACGACGACGGCGTTATCTGCGTCGAGATTTTTCGATTGGAAGCTCTCGCGGAGCATTTTATAAGTGAGGTAAGATAACATAATTGAACCTGCGATCCACAACGTCCACTTCACGACGTCGTAATCGAAGATGACGCTGACGCCAAGCAAGGCGAGCGACAAGTAGAACAAATCCCCGAAGCAAGAGCCGAACCCAATCATGAACGAAGGCTTAAAACCGCGCTCCATACCGGTTTTCATAATAGCGACGTTAACCATTCCTAGATCAAAGCATAACGATAGCGAAAACAGAAATCCTTCGAAAAATGCGATTACGGCGTTCAAACTGCATCCCTCTCTAGTCCGAATAATAGTAGTCGAATGTTATTTTACCTATCATACAAGAAGTCGACAATTTGCGCACCCCTTTTGGAAATCGTTTTCCAGCACCGGATTACGTGTCCCCCAACCGAAAATGGTACAATATATCTATCCAAATTCCTTAGGAGGTTTCAACCTATGAACGCTTTTGAATTGTATAACCCAACTAAACTCGTGTTCGGCGCCGGCAAAGTGCAGCAACTGGGCCAGCTTGTGAAGCCATATGGCACGCGCATTCTGCTTGTATATGGAGGCGGAAGCATCAAACGTTCCGGTTTATACGACGAGGTGATGGCTCAGCTTCAGACGATCGGCGCTACCGTCCATGAGCTGTCCGGAATCGAGCCGAACCCTCGATTGTCTACGGTTAACAAAGGCATCGCGATCTGCCGCGAGGCAAAAATCGAATTCGTGCTGGCCGTAGGCGGAGGCAGCGTGCTCGATGCGGCTAAAGCGATTGCCGCAGGCGCGTTGTACGAAGGGGACGTATGGGACTTCACGGTGCAAAAGGCGGTCATCCAAGCGGCGCTTCCGATCGGAACGGTGCTGACGCTGGCGGCGACCGGGTCGGAGATGAACGGTAACGCCGTTATTTCCGATTGGGACAACAAACTCAAGCGCGGGCTCGGCAGCAAGCTCGTGTATCCGAAGTTTTCCATCCTCGATCCGAAGCTGACGTTCACGGTGCCGCAAGACCAGACGGTGAACGGCATTGTCGACATTATGTCGCACGTGTTCGAGCAGTACTTCACCCATACGCAGGACATTCCGCTGCAATCCCGATTCGCTGAATCTGTTCTGTTGACCGTAATCGATAATGGCGAAAAAGCGTTGGCGAACGGCTCGGACTACGAAGCGCGCGCTAACCTGTTGCTGGCGGGAACGTACGCTTTGAACGGCACTTTGCCTATCGGTATCGTGTCCGACTGGGCGACGCACGGAATCGAGCACGAGGTGAGCGCGATTTACGATATCGCTCACGGCGCGGGGCTGGCGATTATTTTCCCGAACTGGATGAAGCACGTCTATAAGGAAGGCGTAGAGCGGTTCGTCCAGTTCGCTACTCGCGTATGGGGCATCGATCCGACCGGCAAAACCGACGACGAAATCGCGCTGGCGGGAATTGAAGCGACTCGCGCGTACTTCACGCGAATCGGCGCGCCGGCGACGCTCGGCGAACTCGGCATCGGCGGTGACCAGCTCGACCGCATGGCGGAAGAAGCCGTCCGCTTCGGACCGATCGGCTCGTTCAAGAAGCTGAATAAGGACGACGTTAAGGCGATTTTGCAGAGCAGTCTATAAGCCGTGAATTGTCCTGTGTTATAAGCCCATTCGAATCGCCCTCCAAGCCGGTGCATCGCTGCCACGGCCCGGAGGGCGATTTGCGTCTCTCCCGGTTTATCGATAGAGGTGAACCTCTAGCTATCCGCAAACGTCTAATTCATGAAAGGTTATCCGGACGATGGACAATGGGGGAATAGGCGTGATTCGAAGCGCGATGCGTCACGGAAAAGGTTGGATCACGGTTGCTTTAGTCGCTTCGCTATGCGCATGCGATAAAGGTAATCCATCGCAGACGTTTGTTGGGACGGAGAGTGCGGTCGTGGCTGAGGAAGCGACGCCTGTGCAAGCAGCAATCCCGAAGCCTACGCCGGCCCCACAGACGCCTGTGCCAACTCTCCCCGCGCATGCGGATCCTGGAACGGCAGGCACTGCGATTCTCGCATCTGAGCTGGGGATGAACCAAGGCGTGCTTATCGGTCTCCGCGCCGAGACGACCGAAGATACGCTTACGTCGACTAGCGATTACCGAACGATTCTCGTGTCCGATGACGGAGAAGGGTTGCGCGAACGACAATTCGATCGAGTCATTATTACGCCGAAGTCCGCGGACTCGAATGAAATATGGTCGTTAGAGCCCGTTCTTCAGCAAACCCCGACGGATACGATTCAATACATAGTCGCGCATCCGTTGGAAGATCCGGCACGGTCAAGAACGAATGCGGACCAATTGGACGAGAGTATCGTGCTGTCCGAACGGTTAACCTACGTCGGGGACGACATGGTCAGCCTGCAAGTCGGCGCCTCGTATTGGGCAGGCAACGGTAATGCCTATAGCCAGTCGGCATGGGTGAAGACATTCGATCAAATAAATGCGGACACCGATAAATATGACGGCTTCGCAACACGTTGGAGCGATAACGCGCATTTGCGGATACAAGATACGTTGGGCAAGAAGCAGACGGCAGCTTATAGGAACGAGGAAACGGTTAAGGCAATGGAGGCGGAACAAGGCGGACTGAAGTTGGCCCAGCCTCTAGGGGATCATTGGATCATCGAGAGGGATGGTCATAGGTGGACGCCGTTCATCGCCGGACTGTTCGACTATCCGGGCTCGCTCTATGCGAAGGTTGCCTTGCCAGCCCCGCTCTTGTCGACCGTCCAACCGATCGAAGAGACGCCGAATTGGACGCCGGTTATGCTCAAGCAGCCGAACGTGACCGATACGTTCTTATCGGGCGACCGCAATTACATCCTCATGCAGACGGACACAGAACTGCTCTTGTATGCCTACATTGACGATGCGTCGATCGGCAAGCCTATCTGGACGTTGAAGCTGAAGGCGAGAGAGACAATCATTATGTGCAAGTGGTTTGCCGGCGAGACGAAGCCGGAATGGGCGGATCGAATCGCGAACGCCTACGAGGCCGGTCCTTATAGCTATCCCGGCTATACGAAGCAGCAGCCTTAGCCCCCTATATTGGCACATGTGACATAATGACACGACATGCAATTTGACAGTTACTATCATTTTAAATAGAATGTCATTATCAAGTTTGCAATATGGAGGCTGAAAAGTGAGTAAGAAGAACAACAAAGCACTAATCGTAACAGGCCTGCTTATCGGATTTGTTTTCGCGGAGCTGGACGAAACGGTCGTCAGCACGGCAATGCCCACGATCATTCGCGATCTGAACGGACTTTCGCTATTGGGCTGGGTAGTGGGAATTTACATGCTGACGATGACGTCGTTCATGCCGATTCTAGGGAAGCTTGCCGATCTCTACGGGCGCAAAAAAATCTATATTCTCAGCATGAGCTTATTTATAGCGGGGTCCGTCATCAGCGGGTTTGCCACCAATATGCCGATCTTGCTGCTCGGGCGCGGAATTCAAGGGATCGGAGCGGGCGGGCTTATGCCGCTGGCGATGGTCATTTTCGGGGACATCTTCACGGTGGAGCAGCGCGCGAAGGCGCAAGGGATGTTCGGGGCCGTCATGTTCGTACCGCAATTGCTCGGGCCGTTGATCGGCGGTTATTTAACGGAACACATCTCCTGGCATTGGATCTTCTGGGTCAACATCCCGGTCGGCGTTCTCGCCGCCATTCTACTATCTGCCGGATTGACGGAGTCCAAGGGGAATAAAGAAGCGAGCATCGACTGGGCCGGCGCGTTCTTGCTTGTCGCATCGATCGTATCGCTACTATTGACGCCGGTGCTGCATGAGACGGAAGGTTATGCTTGGACATCGCCGACGATTATGGGCTTATGGTTGGCCGGGGCGATCATGCTCACGATATTCGTGTTCGTGGAATTGAAAGCCAAAGAACCGATTTTGCCGATGCATCTATTCAAAAACCGAACGTTCGTCGTCTTGTCGTTGGTCGTATTCACTCTGGTCACCGGCGTAATGGGTTCCTTTGCTTCGTTCCCCTTTTTCGCTCAGAACGTTCTAGGCTTAACTCCTATCGCATCGGGATATTTGTCCTTACCGCTTATGGTCGGCGCCATTCTGTCGAGCGTCGTCACCGGGCGATTGATGACCAAAATACCCTATCGCAACATCTTCATTGTCGCTATGACGCTGCCTGCGATCAGCTTCCTCTTGATGTCGGGGGTCGACATGAACACACGGATTATCGAAATTTGCGGCTACTTCGTCATTCTAGGTTTAGGCTTCGGAGTGCTGTTCAACAATAACCTGATCGTGCAAGAGTCGGTGGCCAAGGAGAATAGCGGGATCGCCCTCACGTCGGTTACGTTGTTCCAGTCGTTCGGCATGACGATCGGCGTTAGTATCTTCGGCAGCTTGCTCGCCGCCAATATTACTTCGGGAATCGGCGATCTGGCAACCAAGCTTCCAGTAGATAGCGTGGAGAGCCTCGGCGAGGCGGCCAAAGGCGGCATTCCGCCGGGTCTTGATTCCGGTCTGGTCGAGCAGATCAAAGCGGTATTCTCGAACGCTTTCCAACATCTATACTGGGTGTCCTTCGTCGTCGCGGTAATCGTTATCTTCATCTGTTTCTTCCTGAAGAAGGAAGTGTTGAACGTGTCGACTCCAGCGGAAACGAGCGCAGAACCAGAAGCGGAAACGCTCGAAGAAGCCCAAGCGAGGGGATAAAAGCATGCCGATAGGCGAAGAGCCGGAGAAGCTTGGACTGCGCGAGCGCAAAAAGCGAAAAACCCGTCTAACCCTGCAACAACAAGCGCTTCGGCTGTTCAGGGAACAGGGTTACCATGCGACGACGATCGAACAGATCGCGGAAGCGAGCGAGATCTCTCCGAGCACGTTCTTCCGCTATTTCGCGAACAAGGAAGCGTTGGTGCTCGAGGACGATTACGATCCGTTACTTATTCGAATGTTCCAGGAGCAGCCCGCGAATTTGAGCCCGATTCAAGCCCTTAGAAAAGCTATAAGCTCGTCTCATGCCTTGATAACCGAAGTAGAGAGGGAAGGCATAAACGAGCGCACGAAGCTGACGTTAACCGTTCCCGAGCTGCGCGCGGCTTCCTTGATGCATATGAACGAGATGCTGACGATGATAGCGGGACTCGTAGCGGATCGGCTAGGTCGGCCGCGCGGCGATTTCGAGGTTCTCCACTTCGCGGGCTCGGTACTCGGAGCGACTATGGCGGTTCAAGTCTATTGCATGGATCATCCGAAAGCCGATTTCTTCCAGAAGGTCGACGAGGCGCTAGCCCGCCTGGAGGGTGGCTTGTCGAGCCTTGCGTCGCCTTCGTCCCCGAATGACCTTAATGGCTGAAAAACGCGATTTGGCAGAAGAATAACACCGCGAACAAATAGAAGATCGGATGGACCGTGGCTTGATGGCCGCGGATGAGCTTCAGAATCGGGTAGACGATGAAGCCGATGCCGATTCCCGTAGCTATACTGTAGGTCAGGGGCATCATGACGACGATGAGGAAGGCGGGAAAAGCCTCCTCGAGATCCGTCCATTCGATCTTTCTTAGGACGTTCATCATGAGGAAGCCGACGATGATCAGCGAAGGCGCCGTAATCGCGGGAATGTTCGCGAGCACTTCGACGATAGGGGAGAAGAACAGGGTCAGCGCCATGAGTACGCATACCGTTATCGCGGTAAGTCCCGTTCGGCCTCCGACCGCGACGCCCGAGCTGGACTCGATGTAGGCGGAAGTAGGACTCGTTCCGAGCAATGCACCCGAAGCCGTTCCGACGGCGTCGGCGAGCAGGGCGCCCCGGGATCTGGGGAACTTGTCGTCTTTCATCAAGCCGGCTTGTTCGGCGACGCCAAGCATCGTTCCCGTCGTATCGAACAAAGTAATGAGCAGGAACGTAAACACGACGGCATACAGTCCGTCCGAGAATACCCCTCCGATATCAAGCTGCAGCGCCGTCGCTGACAGCTTTTTCGGCAAGGAAACCCAATCGTTCGGGAAGTCCATCAGTCCCGTAACCCAAGCGAGAATCGCGGTGACCAGCATTCCGACGAAGATGAAACCTCTGACCTTATAGGCCATGAAGACGAGCGAGACGACCAACCCGACGATCGTTAATAACGTCATCGGAACCGATAGATCTCCTAGCGTAAGCAGGGTCGCCGGCGAGGCGACGATGATTTTGGCATTTTGCAGGCCGATGAACGTAATGAACAGTCCGATGCCTGCCGTAATGGCGTGCTTCAGGCTTGCGGGAATGGCATCCAGCAGCATATAGCGGAAAGAAGTCATCGATAAGGCGATGAACAATATTCCCGCAATAAACACGGCGCCCAGAGCGCTTTGCCAAGAGACGCCGGAGTTTCCTCCCACGACGCTGAAGGCGAAATACGCGTTGAGACCCATCCCCGGAGCGATTACAATAGGATAGTTGGCGAAAAAGCCCATAATTAGCGTGGCTATGATGCTGGCGAGAATCGTCGCGACGAACACGCCGTGGAAGTCCATGCCCGCTTGGCTCAGAATGCCCGGATTAACGATGACGATATAGACCATGGTCAGGAAAGTCGTTACGCCCGCCACGATTTCCGTGGCTACGGAGGAACCTCTTTCTTTGAGCTTGAACAGGGTGTCCATACGTTTTGCCTCCCGAAGGGTGTCGTTCGATCGGCTTATTTTCCCACTATTTGATGGTCGATATTCCCACAATTCGTTTGAGAGGAAGGTTACCCCATGCTGCGAATCGGACTCATAGGCGATTATAACGAACAGGTCAAAGCGCATATTGCCATTCCACAGGCGCTTCAATTGGCCGCGGAGGATTTGCGGTCGACCGTGCGTTTCGATTGGATTGCGACGCCTGCGCTAGAAGTAGACCATGAACGAAAGCTGGCGGAATACGATGCACTCTGGGTCGTGCCGGCGAGTCCTTACGAGAGTATGACAGGCGCGCTTAACGGTATCCGTTACGCACGGGAACATCGGGTTCCGATGCTAGGGACTTGCGGGGGCTTCCAGCATATGATCATCGAAATCGCGAGGAACGCGCTCGGGTTAACCGAAGCGGACCACGCCGAGATGAATCCGGACGCTTCTATTCTTATGGTGACGCCGCTAACGTGCACGGTGAGCGAAGTGACGAACACATTCAAGCTAACGAAGGGCTCCAAGGTAGCGGCAGCCTATGGGCAGGAGGAAGTCGTAGAGCAATACGGCACCTGCAATTACGGGCCGAACCCGCAGTTCGAGCCGCTTCTCGAGCAAGCCGGAATGCGCGTAGTCGGAGTGGACGCAGATGGGGAAACGCGGATTATGGAGCATTCGGAGCATCCTTTCTTCGTAGGCGCGCTGTTCCAACCGGAACGCTCCGCGTTTAGGAGCATCGTTCATCCGCTAATAAAAGCTTTCCTTCAGGCTGCTTCTCGCTCGTAAACAGCAAATGGCCGGGAACACCCGATGAGGGGTTCCCGGCCATTTTTTGGCGCATTAGCGCCATTAAGCCGTAACGGTTGCCGGTATAGGAGCCGTCCGAACGGAACGCGCTCCCTGATATCTGCCCTTATAGTAGGAGATGACGGCCGACGTAGCCGCGATAGATACGATGGAGAAAAAGCCTTTGTCTAGCGAGATAGCCGTTAAGCTGGACAGCACGACGATACAATCGAAGACGAAGTTCGTGCGTCCGGGATCCCATCCGTACTTCTTTTGCAAAAATAAGGCGAGAATGTTGGCACCGCCGAGGGAAGCTCCATGCTTGAATAAAGAGCTTACGCCAACGCCGATCAAAGCGCCGCCCAAAATCGATCCGACGGCTGTCGGCAACACGAACTCTGGTAGCATGTGATCGAGTGACGTCATGGCGGTCAATAAGCAGATCGATAGGATCGTGCGAAAGGCGAAAGCCGGACCGATGCTATAGTAGGAGAACAGTATAAACGGAATGTTGAGCAACAGGAACATGGAGTAGAACTTCGTCTGGAAAAGATAAGACAAGCTAAGGGACAGTCCGGCCGTTCCTCCGGTTACGATATGCGAATGCTTCAGCAGGAGCAGGCCTGCAGTCGTAACGAGGCATCCGAGTACAATATGAAGCCATTTGCGCCATATTGCCTTCATTGCAGGTTCCACATTCGATACCTCCATCGTGCCATTCTAGGTTGAGATCCTATATACTAATGATAAAGCGCTCTGCGCGGCCGATATATGATAAAGCGAATCAAATTGAAGTTAGATTAGGTAACATTGAACATAAATCGCGTCATTCGCCTTCATAATGAAAGGGAGGTCCGATGGGATGGATAAAATAGACGTCGCGCTCCTTAAGCTGCTGCAAGAAGACGGGCGCATGACCGTGAGCGAGCTGTCGAAAAGGTTGGCGCTGAGCCGTCCCAGCATTTCGGAGCGATTGCTGAGGCTGCAAGAGAGAGGCATTATTCTCGGGTTCAACGCGAGGGTGTCGCCCGCCGCGATCGGTCGCGGCGTCCAGTTGATCATTCAGCTTAGCGAACTGAAGGTGTCCCCGCAGGAATTCGAGCACAAGATCGCGGAGGACGAGGATATTTTGGAATGCCACCGCGTCACGGGCACGGTCAGCTTCGTGATCAAAGCCGCGGTGACGGGAATGGACGATCTCAGCAGGCTCGTCGAGCGGCTGCTGCCTTACGGCAACGTGAATACGTCCGTGATCCTCTCTTCTCCCATACTTAATCGCACCGTGTTACCTAAGCCTTAACGCAAGGAAGGATGGACCTCATGAGCTTTCAATTGACGCAGCGCGTAATTAAGCTGCTCTGCGGCCCGTTCGCTTACGAGCGAGGGGAAGCGTATCACCGCTCCCGCAAAGTGACTTTTAGTTCCTATGATGCGGAAGGCGCTCGCTTCGACGCGACCGTCCACGGCAATCTCGATTACCAAGTGAATGTGGAAATCGATTCGAACGGCGACGTAAGCGCGCAATGCGGATGTCCCGCGTTCCTTAACTACAACAACTACTGCAAACATATCGCCGCGGTGTTGCTGAACATCCACGATATTCAACATGCGGGTCGCGCACCCGTTCGCGCCTACTCCCCGAGCCTGCTTCAGGACAGCCGCGGAAGTGTGGCCGCGAAAGTCAGTCTGCTTGCTTCGCGTTATGCGGCGGGCGGGGCGCGGCCGACCGACGGCTTATCGCAGTCCGATCATCAGCTCATGAGCGGCATTCTCGGCTTGTTCGGCGCGGAGGATCGGCCTCAGCGGCCTCGCGCGGCCCAGACGGTAATCGAGACGCGCGCGCTGCTGGACGTAAGCTTCATCGTTAAGCCTTTTCCTTATAGCTTTCGCAAATATATGTTCGGCATCGAGCTGAAGGTCGGTCCGAAGCGACTCTATATCGTGCAGAAGATAAGAGAGTTTCTGGACCGCATCGACCGGCGGGAAGCGTACGCGTTCTCCAAGAACTTCACTTACGAGCCGGATCTTCACGCCTTCGGACGCGACAATGACGCCATTCTCGGACAGCTTATTCAAATCTATCGCAACGAAAAAATGGTCCGAGAGACGCTCAACGCCTTCAACTCTTCCGCGAGCGGGATGAGCGGAGACCGGATGCTGCTCTTGCCGCCTACCTCGTGGGAGCCGCTGTTGCCGTTATTGTCGGCAGCGCCGTCGGTTCAGCTAGAGCTAGGTGAAGAAACGTACGAAGGGATCCGCGTCTCCGATGAACCGTTGCCGTTGCGGTTTGCGTTCGACGAGGCGGAAGCGGGGGCGGACGGCGAGGAGAACTATCAGCTCGACGTGCAAGGCTTGGGCGCGATTACGGTGATGGAAGCGTACGGCGTCGCCCTGTACGACGGCAAGCTAATCAAGCTGCCCGCGGAACAGAGCAGGCGGCTCGGCGAGCTGAAGCAGATGATCGACTCGTCCCGCAGGCAACGGGTACGCATTCCGAAGTCCCAGATGGAACCGTTCATGGAGCGGGTTATCCCCGGACTGGCGAAGCTAGGCGAAGTTAACGTTGCTCCTTCGGTAGCCGAGCGGATCGTGCGAACGCCGCTTAAAGCGCGGCTATACCTGGACCGCGTGCGCGATAGATTGCTGGCAGGGCTGGAGTTCCAGTACGACGACGTGACGCTCAATCCGCTCGAAGACAATAGCCGAAGGCCGATGCAAGGCCGAATCCTCATCCGCGACTTGGAGAAGGAAGGGCACATTCTCGCGCTAATGGATTCCTGCCCGTTCTTGAAAACCGAGAGCGGCTATTTCATGGACGAGGAAGAAGCGGAGTACGACTTCCTCTACAACGTCGTTCCTCAGTTGGAGCTAATGCTTCAGGTTTACGCGACGTCGGCGGTCAAGGCGCGGCTTCACGTCTCGCACGCTCCGCCGAGAATTCGCGTAGAGTTCGATGAACGGACGGATTGGCTGGATTGTCGGTTCGAGCTGGACGGGTTTCCCGAAGCGGAGCTTCGCGAGGTGCTGCGTTCTCTCGAAGAGAAACGCAAATATCACCGGCTGTCGAGCGGCGCGCTAGTTCCGCTAGAGACAAGCGAATTCCGCGAGATCGGGAGCTTCATCGACGAGATGGGCGTTCGCGTTCGCAAGCTCGATTTGGACGGCGCCGCCTTCAAGCTGCCCGCGGTTCGAGGCTTGCATTTGCTCGATGCCGAGCAGCCAGGCGATGCCGTTAAGCTAGGGAAGAAGTTCCGGCAGCTGCTCGAAAACCTGAAAAATCCGGACAACCTCGATTTCCAAGTGCCGGAGCGCCTCGCGCCCGTGCTGCGCGAATACCAGAAGTTCGGCTATCAATGGCTGAAGACGCTCGCCCACTATCGATTCGGCGGCATTCTCGCGGACGATATGGGGCTAGGAAAGACGCTCCAGAGTATCACGTATCTCGTATCCGTACTTCCGGATATCCGAGCGCAAGGGCTCCCGGCGATCATCGTCTGTCCGGCATCCCTGCTCTACAACTGGCACAGCGAGCTTAACAAGTTTGCGCCGGACGTCCGGGCGATCATCGCCGACGGCAGTAAGTCCGAACGAACGGGCGTGCTCCAAGAGACCGCTGAAGTCGACGTCATCATTACTTCTTATCCGCTGTTGCGGCGCGATGTCGAAGAGTACGCCGGGCGGCCGTTCCATACGCTCATTCTCGACGAAGCGCAAGCTTTCAAAAACTACGCGACGCAGACGGCACAAGCGGTGAAGGAAATCCAGGCGAAGCACCGATTCGCGCTCACCGGTACGCCGGTCGAGAACGGCATCGAGGAGTTATGGTCGATCTACGATGCGGTGTTCCCGGAGCTGTTCCAAGGGAAAAAGGCGTTCGGCGAGCTGTCGCGCGCCGCGGTGGCGAAGCGCATTAAGCCTTTCTTGCTTCGCAGGCTGAAGAAGGACGTGCTGACGGAGCTGCCGGAGAAAATCGAGACGCTGCAGGCGTCCGACCTGTTGCCGGAGCAGAAGAAGCTGTACCTGGCCTACTTGGCGAAGCTGCAGAAGGAGACGCTCAAGCATCTCAGCACGGACGGATTCCAGAAGCACCGCATCGAGATTCTGGCGGGGCTCACGAGGCTGCGCCAGCTCTGCTGCCATCCGGCCTTATTCGTTCAAGATTACGACGGAGGGTCGGCGAAGTTCGATCAATTGATGGAGATCGTGGAAGAATGCCGCGGCGCGGGCAAGCGCGCGCTCATCTTCTCCCAATTCACGCAAATGCTCGGCATTATCGGCAAGGAGCTTAGCGACCAAGGCGTCCCGCATTTCTACTTGGACGGGAGCACGCCTTCGTCCGAGAGGGTGGAGCTGTGCAACCGGTTTAATAACGGGGAGCGCGAATTGTTCCTCATCTCGCTGAAAGCCGGAGGTACGGGGCTGAATTTGACGGGCGCGGATACGGTCATTTTGTACGACTTATGGTGGAATCCGGCGGTCGAGCAGCAAGCCGCGGACCGTGCGCACCGCATCGGGCAGAAGAACGTCGTGCAAGTGATCAAGCTGGTTACCCGCGACACGGTGGAGGAGAAAATGCACGCGCTGCAGCAACGGAAGAAGCAGCTCGTCGACGAAGTGATCCAGCCGGGACAAGAGGCGCTTTCGACGTTGTCCGAGCAAGAAATCCGCGATATTTTGCAGCTGGGATGATTCAATTAAAAAAGGCAACCGAGAAGGTCTACCGACCCTCCTGGTTGCCTTTCCTTGTTACTCTTGTGTCATGCGCTTCAGATCGGCGGTCAGCTTGTCCAATTGGAGGAAGCTGTCCACGATTTGCCGGATTCGCGCGTCCTGCGTTGTCATGCTAGCGGACATCTCTTGAATCGACGCCATGTTCTGCTCCGTAATGCCCGCGATTGTCACGATCTGATCGGCCATCTTCGTGTATTGGTTTTGCAAATCGTCGGCGGAGCGATCGACGTGCGCGGATTGCCGCTCGACTTGGCTCGAATCGCTCGCGATCGAACGCATCGCTTCGCTGACTTGATGGGCGGCTTGGCTGCTTACCGCGACGGTCCGCTGACCTTGCACGATCTGCTCGGCCGCTTCCGACGTCTTCGTACGGATCGTGCCGAGAATACGCTCGATTTGCTCGGTCGATTGCTGGGACGTCTCCGCCAGCTTGCGGATTTCGTGGGAGACGACGGAGAACCCTTTGCCGTGCTCGCCGGCGCGGGCCGCTTCGATTGCCGCGTTGAGCGCTAACAAGTTCGTCTGGGTAGAGATGTGCTTAATCGTAGCGACGATGTCTCCGATCCGCGAGTTCTGTTCGTTCAACTGAGTCATGAGGGCGGCGGATGCATCGATCGCCGTGTTGACCTGGCGCATCTGTTGTTCAAGCCGCAGCGCGTGCTCGCTTCCGATGCGGGAATGCTCGACAGAGTTCTCGGACAGCGTCCGCATTTCCGTGGAGCGACCGGCCAGCGAAGTGACTTCTTGCTCGATAAGCTGGACGGAACCGCTAATTTCGGTAATGCTCGACGTTTGCGTCTCGATACTCGCCGTAATTTCGGTGAACGCTACCGTGACCTCTTTGGAGATCGAGCCCGTGGACGTAATGTTCGACTTCAAATTTTCGCTGAATTCGTTCAGCACGGATAGCGAAGCGGATACTTTCTCGACGATCGCATGCGCGCGGTTTTTCTCCGAGATCGCTTGCTCCCGCTCAGAGACGACGTCGTTCTGCAGACGTTCGCTGAACTTGGCCGAGGCATAGAGCGGGACGGCGATCATGAGCAAGTACAGCACCATCGTGAACGGATCGTTGTCGCCGAACAACTCGTCGTTGTAAGAACTCAAGAACAAGACGACGGTCAGGAGCAATCCGAGCCCGCCGGAGAACGCGATCGCTCTGGCGCTGCAATATAAAGTCATGATCGCCAAGTTAACATACACGAGGGAGTACGTCGTGATAACCGGGCCGGTCATGATGAGAAGCAAAGTCAGTACGGTGACGATCGAAGAAATGATGTACATTATGTAGGAAGGCCATATTCTTTTGACTGACAAATAGGTTGTAATGCCGCACGCGAACGTGCCGACGATGAGTAACACGATGATCGAGCTAGCCGGAGCGCCGGTAAGCGAATCTACGATAATTCCAAGAACGAGCATGCCCCAGATGATGTTAACGAGCAGCTTGTTCCTGCGATGCAAAGTTTCCAAAGCATCCATTAATAGCCCACCTTTCTCCATTTTATACAGGAAGATAGTACCATAAATTTTCGAGTAAAAACAAACAATTCCGAGTGTTTAGGTGAGAAAAAGGGTTGGATTTGTCGATAAACCGAATCATTCGTCCGAGGAGGGTTCAATCTTGATCAAGTTTGTTGCATCCGGCATGATGATCCTATCGATCGCGATGCTATTATCCGCTTGCGGGAATCATTCCGATGTCGCACGGACGAGCGCGTCCGCGGCGCCAAGCATGGCGTCCGAGCCCGTGAAGGAACAGCCGGCGATCCGCGTCGAGACGTACATGAAAGATAAAATTTCGATCGCTTACCCGCAGCTTGCGAACCTATCGGACGCGGCCAAGCAGAATAAAATCAACGAAGCCTTGAAAGACAAAGCGCTGGAGGCGGTCCGTTACTACGAGGGGTCCGAAGGGGAGTTGTCTCTGACTATCGATCAAAGTTCTGAAATGCGACGCGAGCATCTGATTAGCGTTATTTTCAAAGGGATGGGTAACGTAGAGGGTGCCGCATATCCGAACAATCACTTTTATACGGCGAACATGGATTTGAAGACGGGCAAACCGTTGAGATTATCGGACTTGATCGACATCGACGCCGATTTCGTCAATAAGCTCAAAGCGTCCAAGCCGAAGGACGGCGATCCCGAATCCGTGGAGCAAGCAGCCAGGACGCATCTGAACGATGGCTATGCGGAAGAAGATTGGATCGGCGCGTTGCGCGCGGCGGATCTGCCTGGAACGGACAATATCGCGAACGCGTATAGCTATGTAATGAACGATTCGCTAGGCGTCAGCCTTGGCGTTCCGCATGCGCTCGGCGACCACGTGGAATACGAGATTCCTATCGCGGAATTGGGGCCGTTATTGACGCCGGTAGGGCGGGATTTACTTGGAAAATAAATGTGGAAGGGAGAGCGATCATGACAACGTTGGCTGAAGTGATGGACAAGCTTGAGGCGCTCGGAACCGAGCAGACGAAAATGACGTTCCTGCGTCACGGGGCGATGGAGCCGTTGTTCGGCGTGAAGATCGGCGATCTTAAGAAGCTCGTCAAAGACGTGAAGAAGGACCAGGCGCTTGCGCTCTCGCTCTACGAGACGGGCAACAGCGACGCGATGTACTTGGCGGGCTTGTCGGTCAATCCGAAGACGATCGCTAAGTCGACGTTGCAAGCATGGGCGAAGGAGGCGTATTGGTACTCGCTCGCCGAATACACGGTGGCGGGCGTCGCGGCGGAAAGTCCATACGCGCTAGAGCTCGCCAGGGAGTGGATTCGCTCTCCGGAGGAAATGGTCGCTGCGTGCGGTTGGAGCACTTATGCGAATTACCTCTCGATCACGCCGGACGATGCGTTGGATTTGCAAGAGATTCGCGATTTGCTGACAAGGGTAGAGGGTAAGATTCACGAGGAGCGGAACCGGGTTCGTTATACGATGAACGCTTTCGTCATTATGGTCGGCGCTTCCGTCATGGCGTTGCACGAGGAAGCCGTTCGCGTCGCGCGAGAGATCGGCAAAGTACACGTGAATATGGGGCAGACGGCCTGCAAGGTGCCGCTCGCGGACGAATACATCGAGAAGGTCGCATCGATGGGGAAGCTTGGCGAGAAGAAAAAGACATGTATTTGCTAGACTTGGAGAAGAGTTGCCGAATGTGGGGAGGAGGGGCGGACGGGTGCAGCCTTTTACGGAACGGGTACTCGGCATTATTAAAGGGATTCCCGAAGGTTACGTTATGACATACGGCCAAATCGCTGCGGAAGCGGGAAGTCCGCGCGGCGCCAGGCAAGTGGTGAGAATATTGCATTCGCTGAGCGCATCGCACGGGCTGCCGTGGCATCGCGTCATCAACTCGAAGGGCGAGATCGCGATTCCGGACGGGGAAGGGCGCTATATGCAGCAGTTATACTTGGAGCAAGAAGGCGTTGTCGTCGAAGGTGGACGGGTTCCGCTCGAGCGATATCTTTACGTGCCGCAGGAATAAAATAAAGCCCGACTCTCGCTGCTTGGTAGGCAGGAAGGTCGGGCTTTTGCTTGCATTAGGCTTGTTGCTCGAACAGGCGGGCGATCTCGACGATAACTTGCACGGACTTCTCCATATTGTCCACGGAAGCGAACTCGTATCGGCCATGATAGTTTTCACCGCCGGTAAAGATGTTCGGCGTCGGCAAGCCCATGTACGACAGCTGCGAGCCGTCGGTACCGCCGCGAATCGGCTTGACGATCGGCGTAATGCCGAGGCTCGTCATCGCTTGATGGGCGATGTCGACGACTTCGCGCACGGGCTCGATTTTCTCGCGCATGTTGTAGTACTGATCCTTCAGCTCGAGGGTGATGCGGTCCGCGCCGTATTGTTGCTGCAGCTCTTCCACGATCGCTGTCATAAGCTCCTTGCGGGCGTTGAACAACTCCCGGTTATGGTCGCGAATAATGTAGGCAAGCTTCGCTTCCTCTACGGTGGCGTTGAACGAAATAAGGTGGAAGAAGCCTTCGTAGCCTTCTGTCAGCTCCGGCGCTTCGGCGGCGGGCAGCTTGGCGTTCAGCGCCATGCCGATTTTGGCGGCGTTGATCATTTTGCCTTTGGCGGTGCCGGGGTGAACGTTTTTTCCGCGAATCGTGATCTTGGCAGCGGCGGCATTGAAGCTTTCGTATTCGAGCTCGCCGAGCGGACCGCCGTCGACGGTGTACGCGTACTTGGCACCGAAGGCGGCGACGTCGAAGCGGTGCGGCCCGCGACCAATTTCTTCGTCGGGAGTGAAGGCGACGCGGATTTTACCGTGTTTGATATCCGGGTTGCGGATCAGGTAAGCCATGGCGGTCATAATTTCGGCAATGCCGGCTTTGTTATCCGCGCCGAGCAGCGTCGTGCCGTCCGTCGTCATGAGCGTATGCCCGACGTAACCGGATAGCGCGGGAAAGTCTTTCGGCGAGAGAACGATATTCTGGCTTGCGTTGAGAACGATATCTTGGCCGTCGTAGTCGCGGACGATTTGCGGGTTCACGTTCGCTCCGGTCATATCGGTCGCGGTATCGACGTGCGCGAGGAAGCCGATCGTCGTAACGTCCGCTTTGTCGGTGTTGGCGGGCAGCGTTGCCATGACGTAACCGTTGTCGTCGATCGTGACTTCCGACATGCCGATCGCTTTGAGCTCTTCGACGAGCATGCGGCCCAGCACGAGCTGACCGGGCGTAGTCGGGCACGTCTCTTGGCTATCGTCGGATTGGGTATCGACTTTAACGTAAGTCGTCAGTCTTTGAATGAGTTCGTCTTGTAGCGTGGACATGGGCGGTTTCATCTCCGTTTATTGGACTAGCTCGGCTAGTAGTCGGTAGGATTTCAAACGCGTCGGATGATCGAAAATTTGCGCGGCGACGATCAATTCGTCGGCTTGCGTCTCTTCCAGGATGTTCTCCAATCGGGCTTTAACCGTCTCGGGACTTCCGATGGCCGAGTAGCGAAGCATGTTGCGAATATAAAATTGTTCCTGCGCGTTCCATAGTCCGTCCATCGACGCGACAGGCGGAAGAAGCTGACCGGTGCGACCGCGGACGATATTCAGGAACGTCTGGTATAGCGATGTGGCCAGATAATGGGCTTCTTCGTCCGTATCGGCGACGATCGCGTTCATGCCGACCATGACGTGCGGCTTCTGCAGCGCTGCGGATGGGCGGAATTCGCTACGGTAAGCGTCAAGCGCAGGCAGTAAGTAGTCCGGGGCAAAGTGGCTGGCGAACGCAAAAGGCAAACCGAGCTGAGACGCGAGCTGGGCGCTGAATCCGCTGGAGCCGAGCAGCCAGATCGGGATGTCGAGTCCTTCGCCCGGAATCGCGCGAACGATAGGCGGCGAGAAGTTCGGCTCCTGCGACGGATGGAAATATTCGCGCAGCTCGGCGAGCTGCTCGGGGAAGTTCTGTCCGTCGCTCGTGAGGCCGCGGCGCAAAGCGCGGGCGGCGGGTTGGTCGGAGCCGGGCGCGCGGCCGAGCCCGAGGTCGATACGCCCCGGGAAGAGCGATTCGAGCGTGCCGAATTGCTCGGCGATGACTAGCGGCGCGTGGTTAGGCAGCATAATGCCGCCGGAGCCGACGCGGATGGATTTGGTGCCGGCGGCGACGTGGCCGATGACGAGCGAAGTCGCGGAGCTCGCGATGCCCGGCATGTTGTGGTGCTCGGCGAGCCAGTAGCGCTTGTAGCCCCATGCTTCGGCGTGCTGCGCCAGATCGAGCGAGTTGCGGAGGGCGTCCGCCGCCGTGCTGCCCGTGACGATCGGCGCGAGATCCAATACAGAGAGCGGGGTATCGCTTAGACGCTTGGATGTATGTTCGGACAAAATGAGTCAACCTCCGATTGAGTGCCTATAATGAGGAATCCAACTTCCTATATTCATTATTATCGAACAATCGGGTGCCGCATAGCAAGTTTGCTATGTCGGACACCACGGGCGTAATTTGATGCGTTGAATAACGACATCTGTGTCCGCGGAGGTATCTGGATCGGGAAGGTTCTTCTCGGACGGTGGAATCGGAGACTTGAGTAGGCGGCAACATAGATAAGGATGCCCCGTTCAACGACATTTTCGCCAAAGCGGGTGTTGACATTCCTGTGGTTTTCATTTATCTTTAATTTAAGATATTCAATATAAAGATAACTCGAGGCCAAACAAACACCGATCGCCACCAAAGGAGCTGATGCCATTGAAAGATAATCACGCAGCATCGCTTGACCTATACATCGCGCTTAACCGAGCCAGTCAGTGGATTAATGCGCACGCGGATCGCGATATTAAGCAATATGGTCTTAATCGCACCGAATTCGGAGTGCTGGAGTTGCTCCACCACAAAGGTCCGCAGCCCCTTCAACAGATCGGCGGCAAGGTGCTGATGAGCAGCGGCAATATCACTTACGTCATCGATAAGCTAGAGCAGAAGCAACTCGTAAGACGGAACGCATCGACGGAAGATCGCAGGCTCATCTATGCCGAGATCACCGACCAAGGCAAACAATTCATGTCTCAAGCTTTCCCAAATCATGCGGAAGTCATTGATACCGTATTGGGCGCGTTGACGCCGGAGGAGAAAGCAACGATGAGCGCACTACTAAAAAAAGCGGGCAAATTCGCCCAAGAGGAGTGGTCCAAATGACAACGGAACAACGTACCGCAGGCATTCACCACGTCACCGCATTCGTACAGGACGCGCAGCGGACGGTAGATTTTTATTCGGGATTCATGGGACTTCGGTTGGTGAAAAAGACGATCAACTTCGACGCGCCGGAAGTGTACCACTTGTATTTCGGCAATGAAGGCGGAAGCCCGGGCACGATCATCACGTTCTTCCCTTGGAAGGGCTCCCGTCACGGCCGCGTAGGCAGTGGGCAAGTCGGCATTACGACTTACGTAGTGCCGGTGGACGCATTCGCGTTTTGGCAGGAACGGTTAAATAAGTTCGGTGTCGCTTTCGAACAAACGTCCCGATTCGGCGAACAATACTTGCAATTCGAAGATCCGGACGGTTTGCGGGCCGAGATCGTCGCTCGTGAGGAAGGCGAGCGGAGCCAATGGACATTCGGCGGCGTACCGGCGGATAAAGCGATTAAAGGATTCGGTGGAGCGGTACTATTCAGCGGGGCTCCTGAGAAGACAGGTCAAGTATTGGAAAAAGTGCTCGGATTCGAGCTCGAACGGAACGACGGCCAGTATAGACGTTACAAAGCGACAGGCAATCTCGGCGACAAAATCGATATTTTGCTCGAGTCCGCGGGATTGGGCGTCGGAGGCTCCGGCACCGTGCATCATATCGCATGGCGAGCCAAAGACGACATCGACCATGTCGCCTATCGCAACAGGGTCGAAGCGAGCGGGTATCATCCGACGCCGGTCATCGACCGCCAGTACTTTAACGCCATCTACTTCCGCGAGCCGGGCGGCATATTGTTCGAGATCGCGACCGATCCTCCGGGATTCGCCCGCGACGAGCCGGCGGAGACGATGGGCGAGAAGCTGATGCTGCCTGCATGGTTCGAAGAACACCGCGAAGCGATCGTAGCGGGTTTGGATCCGATCGAGGTTCGCGTATTGGAGGCGGATAAACAATGAAGCATAAATTCGTGCAAGGTACGAATCCGAACGCGCCGACGCTCGTTCTCTTCCACGGAACGGGCGGAACGGAGAACGATTTGCTTCCGTTAGGGCATCATATTTCCAAGGAATCGTCGCTATTGAGCGTGAGAGGTAACGTGCTTGAGAACGGCATGCCGCGGTTTTTCCGGCGGCTCGCAGAGGGTGTATTCGATGAAGCGGACCTCATCTTCCGGACGAAGGAATTGTACGACTTCTTAGACTCGGCGGCGGCCGAGCACGGCTTCGATCGGGGGAATCTCGTGGCGGTAGGGTACTCCAACGGCGCCAATATCGCGGGAAGCTTGCTGTTCCACTATGCGGACGCGCTGAAGGGCGCCATTCTTCACCATCCGATGGTTCCTCTACGGGGACTCCAGCTTCCGGATCTCACCGGCATTCCGGTATTCATCGCGGCGGGCGAGAACGATCCGATTTGCGCGGCAAGCGAGACGGAGGAATTGGCGGGACTGCTGCGGGAAGCGGGTTCGGAGGTCGACGTCCATTGGGAGCGGCAAGGGCATCGGTTAACCGGCACCGAGGCGGACGCGGCTGCGGTCTGGTACGCGCATATGTTCAAGGCGTAAGGAGGAGCAAAGCATGCAGTCCATTGATCCGGCGAACCTGAGTGACCGGGATAACTATAAATTGTTGATCGGAAGCGTCATCCCAAGACCGATTGCCTTCGTGACGACCTTGTCGTCCGACGGTGTTGTCAACGCGGCGCCGTTCAGCTACTTCAATATCGTGTCGTCGAATCCGCCGCTGCTCTCGATCGCCGTACAGCGGAAGAACGGCGTGCAGAAGGACACGGCACGCAACGCGATCGCCACGGGACAGCTCGTCATCCATATTTCCGACGAGACCTACATCGCGCAGATTAACGAGACCGCGGCCAACTTGCCGCCGGACGAAAGCGAGGTTACGTTAGCGGGACTCAAGCTGGCAGCGAGCGAGAAAGTCGCCGTGCCGGGTATCGCGGAAGCTCGCATCCGGATGGAGTGCGTGCTGGAGCAGGTGATTCCGCTAGGAGGCAAGGACGATGGGCATCCTTCGACCGATCTGCTCATCGCGAGGGTCGTCCACTACCACTTTGACCAAGCGGTGTACAATAACGGGTATATCGACGCCGATGCGCTGAAGCCGGTGAGCCGGCTGGCGGGCAACACGTACGCGAAGCTAGGCGAGCAGTTCGAGATCGTGCGGCCGAGTTAACGTGAAGCAAGCATGAGAAAGCCATCCCGGGTGGGATGGCTTTTGGCGTCTTTGCACTTCTCTTTGTGGCTTTGGTCCGGTGACGTAACGGCTGTCACGGCCGTTATTTTCACGCAATGAGGTATTTGCTAGATGTCACGGATCGGCGTCTATTAGCTCAAATATCTCTCTTTAACGACGTTCAGGTGGTGAATCTCGTGACCGGCGATAATGTAAGCCCACGCTCTCGCGCTGGACTTGCGGTCGTTAACGATGCCGATTCTCGTCCATGCTTCTTCGGAAAGTCCTCGCAGCAACGCGAGAGTCGATCGGCGCGCGGCCGCGTAGTCTTCCACTATGACGGCAAGCGGGAGGTCGTCGAACGTAGCGCCGCTCATCAATTGATTTTCGTCGTAGCCGGCGAGAGGCGTCTGATCTCCTCTGGCGATTCTAAGCAACCGATAACTCATGATCCGCTCGTTATCCGCGATATGGCCGAGCACTTGCTTGAGGCTCCACTTGCCTGGCGCGTAGCGGTACGCCGCCTGGTCTTCCGTGAGGGAAGAGAATAACCCCGTCGTATCCGCTAACGACCCATTCAGAATCTGTTGAATATCTCCCTCAGGCACCAACTTCACGTAACTCTCGGCAAACGGACTGTACTCCTCGTTCGATGGTCGATTGGACATACGGAACCACTCCTCGCAACGTATTATCAGATAATTCTAAGGGATTGAGGCTTGCGATGCCAGTGAGAAAAGTAACAACCTTAGACTTAGACCGGGGGTGCCGGACTAAGTTGTTTGATGTTCTTACTTATACGGACTTCAACTTCGGCCCCTTGGCGCCCCGGTGTATCGTTAGTTTCGGCTTCGTCCTCAACGACCTCACGCTGCTCGCGATAAGGAACTGCGCCGCATAGTACGTCGTCATAATCCATATGCCCGAATGCGCAACGTCTGCCACGAACATGTTCCACGATAGGATCGTATCCGAGGCGAGGAACAGCAAGCTTCCTGCGATAGCCAGACGGTTGCCCGACATGATCGCCGACCAAGCCATAACGCCGATGACCGTGACGTATAGGAGCACCGGCGCGATCAATGCGTTGTCTCCATCCTGCAGCAGCGCGTCAACGATTTGCCAGCCGAAGTAGGCTCCGTAGAGCGCGATCGGAACGATCGATGCCGCCCGTACCCGAGAATACTGCCAATGACGGAAAAAGGCGTTCATATAACAGAGGTGTCCGATGAGGAACATCGACAGCCCGACTACGAACCACCCGAGCAGCCCGTCCCCCAGCATGCAGAACAATAGTCCGGCGAAAATGATCCAGTGGGAACGCTCTTTGTGATTTTGCTGCCGGATCCCTTCGTACGTATATAATAGCATTAGCCCCATCGGGATAAGCTTGAACAACATCTTTACCGCTTCCGGCTCGGAAGGAATCGCGAAAATATACAATAATCCCATCGTAACGATTAGCGCCGGCAGTCCGAACTTTTTCACTTTATCGTCCCCCATGTTGAGTCGCGTCCTTATGCTATTTTACAACAAAATCAGACAAAGAAATCGCTAACTTTATAGGCAAGACTGCTCTATCTGGGCGGAATGCCGCATAGTATGATAAAGATACCACACCTATGAAAGCGCAATCATGTACTTTTCTGTGATTGGAGTGATTGATGTGGGTACCCGGTTGTTATCCGAGCAGTTGATCAAGTCCAGATACCCGCACATGCGGTATGTGCGCATTCACACACGCGGAAGGAATGCGGCGACGATCTACGCCTGGAACGAGGATCTGCAGCTGTCCGAGCAGGATAAGGCCGAGCTGAAGCGATTCGCATCCGGCTATTTGACTTCTTATGTATGTTTTCAGATCAAAGATTACCCGATGGTCAAGGCCGACAACGTGCCCGAAGTGTTCGAGCTGCCGGATCGTATCCTGCAAGCGGCGCTGAATCGTACGCTTGATATTAACGGTATCGTGAACGTTATCAACGGCTTGTTTCTGTCCGGCGTGTTGACGTATAGCCGATATGATCCGATTAAAGGGACGATCTACTTCGACGTTCGTACGACCTGCGCGGTCACGGATATCGAGAGGGAGCTCATTTATCGCTATTTGTACGAGATGGTGCCGCTAGGCGCCAGCTTCGAAGTCACGTACGGCCAAGGTTGCGGGATGAAAGCCCAATGAACAAAGCCGCGGGCCCAAAAGGGACTCGCGGCTTTTTGTGTTTTATAGGATAAACTGCCGCTCCAACGGTGCCATGCACCGCTAAATCGCAACAACCCGGGCAAACCGCCGCTCCAACGGTGTCACGCACCGCTAAATCGCAAAAACCGGGCAAACCGCCGCTCCAACGGTGCCACGCACCGCTAAATCGCAACAACCCGGGCAAACCGCGGCTCCAACGGTGTCACGCACCGCTAAATCGCAAAAACCAGGCAAAACCACCGCTCCAACGGTGTCACGCACCACTAAACCAGCAACAAAAGCCCCCCCTCTCCGATATGGAGAGGAGGCACTGGCTCCACATAAGTCATCTCAGTAAGGATCCGCCTCATGTCCGGCTTTGCGCGCGATATCGACGCCTTGGTACGGGTCGATCTGACCGCTCTCGGCTTTCGCTTTCGTCGCCGCCTGGACGCCGTCCGCCACTCGCTTGCCGTACTCGGCGTCGGCTTCCGTAAAGTAGCCGATCATCCGGTTCCGGATGCCTTCGGTGCATTGGGCGAGCGCGTCGGACAAGTTGCCGACCAGCTCGTCTTGCTCCCAGCCTTCGAGCGCGCGATACGTG
The DNA here is from genome assembly GCF_042655785.1 of Cohnella yongneupensis. Classification (NCBI taxonomy): domain Bacteria; kingdom Bacillati; phylum Bacillota; class Bacilli; order Caryophanales; family Paenibacillaceae; genus Cohnella; species Cohnella yongneupensis. Next base: position 141,681 of record NZ_JBHSNC010000051.1, on the reverse strand, counting down.
TCGCCCGCTTGCTTGAAGTCGTTCGTCCGCTCGATCTTCTTGCGCACGAGATTCGCATCGTAATGGGGCTCGTGAGCCGGGCCGTCAGCGGGAGCTTCATGCAGCCCGCCGAGCGAGGACGGCTCGTAGTTGACGTGCGGATTTTGCCCGCGACCGCGCTCCGGCCGCGCTTGCATTTGACCGCCGGTCTGGTTCGTCGCGACGTGCGTCTTGGCGGCATTGATCGGCAATTGCAAATAGTTCGTGCCGACCCGGTAACGCTGCGTATCCGAGTAAGAGAAAGTGCGGCCTTGCAGCAGTTTGTCGTCCGAGAAGTCCAGCCCGTCCACCAGTACCCCCGTACCGAACGCCGCTTGCTCCACCTCGACGAAGTAGTCGGCCGGGTTGCGGTTCAGCGTCATTTTGCCGACAGGGAGGAAAGGGAATTGGTCTTGCGGCCACAGCTTCGTTGGATCGAGCGGGTCGAAGTCGAGCTCGTCATGCGCGTCGTCGCTCATGATCTGTACGGCTAACTCCCACTCCGGAAAATCTCCGCTATCGATCGCTTGATACAAATCGAGCGTGGCGTGGTTGAACGCCATCGACTGGATCGCGTTCGCTTCCGCTTGCTTCAAGTTGCGAATGCCTTGCTTGATCGGCTCCCAATGGTACTTTACGAGCACCGCTTCGCCGGATTGGTTAACCCACTTGTAGGTGTTCACTCCGGAGCCTTGCATTTGACGATAGTTTGCCGGAATGCCCCATGGCGAGAACAGAAACGTGATCATGTGCGTCGCCTCGGGGGTCAAGGAAACGAAGTCGAAGAAGCGCTGCATATCCTGCACGTTCGTAAGCGGATCCGGCTTGAACGCGTGCACCATATCGGGGAATTTCATCGCGTCGCGAATGAAGAAAATTTTGAGATTGTTGCCGACGAGGTCCCAGTTGCCGTCCTCGGTGTAGAACTTAACCGCGAATCCGCGCGGGTCGCGGAGCGTCTCCGGAGAATGGCCGCCATGGATAACGGTCGAGAACCGGGCGAAGACGGGCGTCTGTTTGCCGGATTCTTGGAACAGCTTCGCGCGCGTATACTTGGACACCTGCTCGTCGCCGACTTTGCCGTAGGCTTCGAACACCCCGTGCGCGCCTGCCCCGCGGGCATGAACGACGCGCTCGGGCACGCGTTCCCGGTCGAAGTGCGTAATTTTCTCGAAAAAATGATAGTTTTCCAGCGTGCTCGGTCCCCGGTCCCCGACGGTGCGAAGGTTCTGATTGTCGGTGACGGGGTGTCCTTGCCGCGTCGTGAGCGTCATGTCATCGGCTGAAGTCGAAGCTTTCTTGTCTTTATCGTTGGCCATTGCCGCAATCGCCGCCTTTGTAGGGACTGAGTTATTCCGCTCAAGTTTTTCCTAATCGGTAGAGGAGTAAACAACGTTTTAGGCAAAAGAAGGGGATGTTGTACGGAGGAAGGGATCCCCGTACCGCCGTTTACTGTGCTGGTTAGAGTATAGCGGAACTCTCTTCCGTTATTGATTCAGCCGCCGCGGCTTTGCAACTGCACGGCTCCCTATGCCGCTCACCCGCCCGCAACCAGCACCCCCCCCATCTCGACGCAAGCCATGACGAACGCGCCGACTCCGTGGCGCGAATCAGGGCGCTTGCTCTAGCATTTGGGGCGAATCGACCGTATGATTGGCCCATACCTAATCAGGGCTGGTCAATAGTATATGGAGAAGGAATTACGTCCATTATTAACGGAAGGGTGAATGACTTTGAGCGGACAGGACGTGGTTAGGCAAACGCTGGAGGGCGATTCCAACATCGTAGAAGTCGAAGTCGAATACCGCAAAGGAAGCAAAGCGAAGTATAACTTGGTGCCAGGCAACTCCTCAACCCGTCAATCCCAGATCGATCGTCTGTTGGAAGCGGTCAGGTGGGAGAAAGTCGAAGAGGTGGAGATCGAGTACGTCGACGGATATAAAGAAGAGATCGATCTCGAATACAAGCCGCGCAAAAATAAAAAGTCCGGCACGAAGGAAGTAGCGGAGGAACCGGTCGAGGAACCGACAACCGAGATCGTTGCCGTGCTCGCCGAGGATCCGCCTACCGGGATTGAGCTGCCCGACACGATTTCGGAACCGATTCTGGAAACCAGACGCGAAGAAGAAGCGAACGCCGTCCATCCTCCGGTCGAGCTCGCTCCGCAGACCGTTTCGCCGCCGTCGGCGCCTATCGTCACGCCCGTGCTTCATTTTCCGGAGGCGATAGATCCTCCGAACGAAGCGTTCAGGTTCAGACGCCGCCGTCGTCATCATCGCCACCGTCACCGGAAGCTGTTCCGCAAACCGCGCCGGATCTGGAAAACCGGCAAGCGCACAACGGTCAAGAAGACGCGCAAGACTAAACCTCTGATCATGAGAGGCAGCCTATGGGCATCCCCTGGCATTCGCACAAAGTCGAAATCGAAAACTAAAATCAAAATCAAGAAAACGATAAGGCGTACCCGGACGCGAGCGGCGCGAGTCGTCCAACCGGGACGCAACAACCCTGCTAATGCTCTTCTATTCGTCAAATAATCTATGCGCAACGCGTCATTCTATCGGGTAGGCAACTACTTCGAGGAATCGGCGCGTTGTTAGATTTTAGCGGGTAAGGGGTGTTGACACGAAACCTGATGGTTTCATATAATGAAATTGCGAAACCTTATGGTTTCATATTGTCGATGGAGTACATAATTCCGAGCAAGTGCGCGAATGGCTACCGCAGACGATCCCCCATTTGAAGGAATCGACCGTGTTCTGGATCACGTATCCGAAGGCGAGCGCCAAAGTGAAGACGGATATTAACCGGGACACGCTCTGGCCGCTCGTGCATAGCCTATCAGGCTATCGGCCCGTCAGTAACGTAGCCGTAGACGATACTTAGTCGGCGCTGCGCTTACGTCATCAGGATCACGTGAAAAGCAAATAAAACCCTATTATTGGAGGAGTTTCATCATGAGTAACGCGACTAAAGCATTGCCGGATATTCGCCAGACCGTCGTAATTAAAGCGCCGATTCAAAAAGTATGGGACGCGGTTTCCACGGCGGAGGCGATCGGGGAATGGTTCATGCCTAATAACTTCGAGCCGAAAGTCGGCCACGAGTTCCATCTGGATGCCGGCCCTTTCGGCAAGTCGCCGTGCAAAGTAACCGTAATCGATCCCCCGCATAAGTTATCGTTCGACTGGGGCAAAGACTGGTCGCTCACTTTCGAATTGGTCGAGCAAGACGGCGCGACAGAGTTCACGCTTATCCATTCCGGCTGGTATGAAGGCATGGATACGGAATTCGGACAACCGCATGCCGTGGTGCGCGAGACGATGAATGGCGGATGGATCGGCATCGTGAAGAAGCTGGCTACGAAGGTCGAAGGCTAAGGTGGCCGGAATGCCGGAGCCGAAGCAGGACGTCTTTCAAGCGATCGCGGATCCTACGCGCCGAGGATTGCTTCGCTTGTTGGACGAGGGCGAGCAGCCCGTAACCGCGCTCAGCGGACACTTTCCGATTAGCCGGACGGCCGTCTCCAAGCATTTGCGAATTTTGCAGGGCGCGGGACTCGTTCGCGAGCGGAAAGTCGGCCGGGAGACGAGGTACCGGCTCGATGCCGAGCCGCTGCTGGAGCTCAAGAGATGGCTCGCTTACTATGAACGTTATTGGGATAATAAGCTGAACGCGCTGAAGCGTTACGTGGAAGCGGATGAATAAGCATGAAAAAAGCGGGGCTCGTCGTTATGGCGACGGGCCCCGCTTTCGTTATGTTACTTAATGATTTTCACGAGGTCTTCAAGCATCCATTCCATCGCTGCCGTGCTGTAATCGTTCCAGCGCGCGCTGTTGACGAGGTATACTTGATCGTTCTTAACGGCCGGGATGTTCTTCCATGCAGATGCTTTAAGCGTGTTGTACGTGTCGATATCCGCTTGTCCGTCTACGAGGATGAACAGCTTGTCCGCGTCGGCGACATAATCGACGACGGCTTCTTCGGAAATTTCGGTCGTTACGGTTACAGCGGCTTCCTTCTCGGTAGGCGCGAAGCCGATGTCTTTGAATAGCGGCGTGAATACGCCTGTTGCATGCTGATAAATCTTCTTGCTCCAGAACTGGATGACGACGGCTTTCTGGCCTTCAAGGTTGAACGGCTTCAGTTGTTCTTTCGCTTGAGCGGCTTTCTCGTTGTATTGCGCGAGCCAAGCTTGCTCTTCCGCTTCTTTGCCCAGCCATCCGGCTAGAATGTGTAGATGCTCGAGCGGCAGCAAGCCCCACTTCGTAGCGATCGTCGGAGCGATCTTCGACAAGCCTTCGAGTACTTCAGGCTTAAAGTAGCTTGGGATAATGATAAGATCCGGTTTCAGGGCAAGCACTTTCTCCAGATCCGCTTCGTCTTGGCCTACGTTTTCCACGCCGGCCGTTTTCTCGGCGCCGTATTTGTCCAAGTAGTAACCGATCGTGCCGATTGGCTTAATGCCAAGGGAAGCAATCTCGCCGTAGTTGCCGAGGACGATGATGCGTTGCGGGTTCGTCGGAATTTCCACGTCGCGGTCGAGGCCGTCTTTGATCGTCTTAGTCGTAGCTACGGCAGGCTCGGAAGCCGGCGCGCTCGGGGAGCTGCTTGCGCTTGCGGTTGCAGCCGGTTCGCTGGCAGCCGGGCTGGCGTTGTTGCCGTTATTGTTATTTTTGCCGCACGCGGCGGTGAATACTGCGAGCATGGCGGCAAGCAGGACAAGCATCATAATTTTGGTCGTCTTCAACTGTAGTCTCTCCTCTGTATATGTAGCTGCTGGATGGATAATCGATCATCGTTTGAGAACGATTATCAATCTCACAGAACCCATTCTAATGGATTGTCCCGCAGATTTCAAATACTATTTTCGGACGATGTGTTATGATCACGATACCGGATGTCGACTATAGCTAACAAAGACCATGAAGCGGGTGCATGCAGACAGATGGCGCTCTCGGACATCATGTCCAACGTAACGGAAGACAAGCTTAAGGACTTATTGGAGCAATACCGGGCGTTAGGGCCGCTTCCCGGCATCGCCTTGACGTTCCTCAAATCGTTCATTCCTCCGCTGCCGACGATCGTCATTATCGGCGTTAACGCGACGGTGTACGGGTTATGGCTAGGTTTTCTCTATTCGTGGCTCGGAATCGTGTGCGGATGCTTGACGACGTTCCTCCTCGTGCGCCGGATCGCGGGTCATCCGTATTTGGATCGTTGGGCTCGCAAGCCCCGGGTGCAGTCAAGCTTGCAATGGGTGCGGCGCAATGCGTTCAGCTACGTGTTCTTGCTCAGTCTGTTTCCCGTAGGTCCGTTCGTCGTCATTAATATGGCGGCGGCTGTCGCGCGCATGCGGCTGAAGTCGTTTTTCATCGCGATCGTGTTCGGCAAGGCGATCATGGTCATGTCGGTATCGATCGTCGGCCATGACGTAACCCGGTTCGTCCGGCATCCGGCGGAGCTGCTCTACGTCGTGGCGTTCGTCGGGGTATCGCTCTGGATCAGCAAACGGATTGAAGCGCGGTTCACGCGGGAGACGGACGTCGAAGACGCCGTCGTCCACGCTAGCGCGAATATAGATAAATAGGGAGACGGTTACATGTTAAGCTTTGAGCAAAAAATCGAGATTTTCGCATCGTTCCCGGAGCTGGAGCGCAAAGACGTGTCGATGGGGCGCGTCAACTTTCACTACGAGGGCAGCGCGTTCGATAAAAAGCTGATCGGTTTTCACTTGCACCCTAACGGCAACGGTTTCGCGTTCGCGGGCCGATTGCAAGACGTGGATACGGACGACCGGGGATACGTGAACATCCGCGACTACGGTGCGGAAGAGCTGCGGGAGCTGATCGCAAGGTCTATCCATTCTTTGACGAGGGAGAAGGCGCCCGAGCCCGAAGAGGGACTTGTTGAAACTTGGGAGGATCCGAACAAATCGACTTTAACGCTGAAGTTCGAGGACGACATGTGGTATGTGTTCGCGGGGATGAACTTGGACGGGGCGTTCGAGACGTACGAGGAAGCGCGCGAATATTTAATCGATGAAGGATTCGCGAAACGTTAATCCCGGAGATCCGTATATAGAGGTATGACCTGGAGGCAACGCATAAGGTTGTCTCTTTTTCACATATAGATAGTCATTAGATAGTCATGGTAGAATAAGCTTACGCTTTTCCTGAATTCACCAGAAATCCACTATTTTGCGCATGGGGAGAGAATGCAATGAAACGGATTTTTCTATTTATTTTAACGAACTTGTTGGTCATGATTACGATCGGCATTATTTTGTCGGTATTCGGCGTCGGCTCGTACATGAACGAGCAAGGCGGCATTAACTTCCAGCAATTGCTCGTATTCAGCGCGATCGTCGGCTTCACCGGAGCGTTCATCTCGCTCGCGATGTCCCGTTGGATGGCCAAGATGATGATGGGCGTGCAAGTGCTTAATCCGCAAGCTAACTTGACCGGTAGCGAGCGCGAGCTCGTGGACATGGTTCACCGGATCGCGCGCAACGCGGGCATGTCGGTTATGCCGGAAGTCGGCATCTACGAATCGAAGGAAGTAAACGCGTTCGCTACGGGTCCTTCCAAGCGGCGCTCGCTCGTCGCGATTTCCACGGGCTTGCTCGAGGAGATGGATCGCGACGCGGTCGAAGGCATCGTCGGCCATGAAGTCGCGCATATCGTTAACGGCGACATGGTAACGATGACGCTGCTGCAAGGCGTCGTGAATACGTTCGTCGTCTTCCTGTCGCGCATCGCGGCATGGGCGGCTTCCCGTTTTGTGAAAGAAGACGTGGCGCCGATCGTTCATTTTATCGCGGTTATCGTGTTCCAGATCGTCTTCTCGATTCTCGGAAGCTTGGTCGTCTTCGCATACTCCCGTCATCGCGAGTTCCACGCGGACCGCGGCGGCGCGTACCTCGCGGGCAAGGATAAGATGATTCACGCGTTGCAGACACTGCAAAATTACAAAGACCGCGTCGTCTCCGAGAAGCAAGCTTCGGTAGCAACGCTGAAAATCAGCGGCAAGCCGGGCAAAACTTCCTGGTTCTCCACGCACCCGGATCTCGGCGAGCGGATTCGCGCTTTGCAAGAGTCGCAGTTCTAATCTTCTTTACGAACCGTCAGGGCGAGCATCTATGCTCCCTTGGCGGTTTTTTTGTATACCGTTAGGGCGCCGAACCCTGCACCCGCGCGGCTGTAATGGGCTAGTTTGATGAGGTTCAACGGTGTGAGAGGCCGTTGAGCAAGCGAGATGGCGGGTTTGTTGAGGTTCAACGGTGTGGGAGACCGTTGAGCGAGTGAGTTGGCGGGTTTGATGAGGTTCAACGGTCTGGGAGACCGTTGAGCAAGCGAGATGGTGGGGTTGTTGAGGTTTAGCGGTGTGAGAGACCGTTGAACCGGCTTTGTTATCGGCGCGTAGTTGTCAAACGCACGGTCCGGGAGTATACTAAACACAAAAGTTAAAGCGCTTAAACTTTCGGTGAAATCATGCATACGATAAAACAGAGGTGAACCGACGGATGAAGGCTAACATATTCGATGTCGCGAAAAAGTCCGGGCTGTCCGTCGTGACGGTGTCCCGGGTGCTGAATAACGCCGCATCGGTGCGGCAGAGTAACAGGGACAAGGTGCTCAAGGCGATGGAGGAGCTCGACTATCGCCCGAACGCATCGGCGCGAAGTCTCGCCAAGGGCAGAACGGGCGTTATCGGCTTGACGCTGACGACGTTGCACGATGCGTTCCTCGATACGGTCGTGAAGGAAATAACGGATTGTTTGGCGGAGCAGGGGTATTTCCTCGCCCTGTCGGTGGCGCCGAGCTTCGAAGCGTCTCACCAGTCGCTGTTCCAGCACGACCGCGTGGACGGGGTCATTCTGCTATCGCCGGTCGAGGAAGATGCGTACGTTAGAGAGCTTAAGCAGAAGAGGATTCCGTTCGTCATGCTCGATAACCAACATCAGGATCCGTCCGTAACCTCCATCCTCGTGGATAACTTCAGGGGCGGTTACGAGGCGACGAAGCATTTGATCGAGCTCGGCCACAACAAAATCGCGCACATACGCGGTTCGGCCTCGTTCCTAAGCAGCCGCAATCGCGAACGGGGATTTATGACGGCCATGGCGGAATCGGGATTGGAGCCTTATTGCATCGAGGATGGAGAGTTCGACATCGCCTCGGGGTACGAGGTTGCTAGCAGATGGATCGAAGACGGGCGGCTTCCGACGGCGGTGTTCGCGGCAGACGATTACATCGCGATCGGCGTCATGGACGCCTGCAAGAACGCGGGGCTGAAGGTGCCGGTCGATCTGTCCGTCGTCGGCTTCGACGACCAGTTGCTTGCCTCGCAGCTTAGGCCGTATCTAACGACGGTGCGCCAGCCTGCGCGCGCGTTAGGGCAAACCGGCGCGGAGCTGCTGCTCGGCTATATCGATGGCGCGCCTGCCAGCGGCGAGTCGGTGCTGCTGTCGCCCGAGCTTATCGTAAGGGCGTCGACGGCGGCGCCTAGAACAAACCACCATGAACAGGAGGGCGACCGTTGAACTATTACTTAGGCGTGGACGCCGGCGGGAGCAAGACTTACGCGCTCGTTACCGACGACTGCGGGACGATCGTGGGCAAAGGTCAGAGCGGGAACGGGAACCATCAGTTAAACAAGGCCGAAGCGCGGCGCAACATCTGGGAAGCGGTCGGCTTGGCGCTCAAGCAAGCGGCGCTTACGCGGGAGGATATCGCTTTCGCCTTCTTCGGCATGGCCGGAGCGGACCGCGAAGCGGATTTTCGGATTTTGCGTCCGATGATCGCGGAGATGGGCTTCGCGCGCCACGAGATCGTCTGCGATACGATGATCGCGCTGCGCGCGGGTACCGACAAGCCTTACGGCGTCGTGCTTATATGTGGCACGGGAACGAACAGCGCCGGCATTAACCGGCAGGGCGAGAGCCTTCAGTGCGGCGGATTCTCGTACCTTCACGGGGACTTCGGCGGCGGGGGAGCGCTTAACGTAGAAGTATTCCGTTCGGTAATCCGGGCGTGGGACGGGCGCGAGGAGCCGACGCTGCTCACGCCATTGTTGCTCGAGGAGCTTGGCTACGATAACGTACAGGCAATGTTCGATGACTACTTGGATCACGATCGCACGCCGCCGATTCGGGTGGCTAAGCTATTGTTCACGGCTGCAGCCAAGGGTGACGCGGTCGCCCAAGCGATCTTGCGCAAGCAAGGCGAGGAGCTCGGCAAGTCGGCGCAAGCGGTCATAAGAAGGCTCGGCATGACGGAAGAGACGTTCGATGTCGTGCTGGCGGGGAGCATCGTAACGCGCGGCGAAGGCGAATTCGTCTCGGCGTACGTCGCGCAAGCCGTTGCAGCCGTTGCGCCACGCGCTTCGATCGCGAAGCTACGAATCGAACCGGTCGTCGGCGCGGTATGGATGGCTCACGAGGCGGCCAAAGGTATGCTTCCTCAGACCGTGTACGACAAGCTGAAGGACATTACGGACTACAACGAGATTGCGTTGTAGCCTGGCATCTATAAACCGACCAAGGGAGATGTGGCACATGGCACACAAAGACGGACTCAAAATCGCGGTCATCGGCGGAGGATCTTCTTATACGCCTGAAATCGTAGAAGGCTTTATTCTTAGATATGAACAGTTGCCGGTAAGAGAGCTATGGCTCGTCGATATCGAGGCAGGCAAGCATAAGCTGGAGATCGTCGGCGAGCTCGCTCGGCGCATGGTCGCGAAGTCCGGACTTCCGATCTCCGTTCACCTGACGCTGGACCGCCGCCAAGCGATCGAAGGCGCCGACTTTATCTCGACGCAGATGCGGGTAGGGTTGATGGAAGCGAGAAAATGGGATGAGCATCTTCCGAACCTGCACGGTATTATCGGCCAAGAGACTACGGGTCCCGGCGGCATGATGAAGGCGATGCGGACGATTCCGGTGTTGCTGGACATCGCCAAGGATATCGAAGAACTGAGCCCGAACGCCTGGCTGCTCAACTTCACGAATCCGGCAGGGATGGTCACCGAGGCGCTCGATCGTTATTCCAACGTTAAAAGCATCGGTCTGTGCAACGCGCCGATCGGGCTGCAAAAGTGGCTGAGCAAGAAGTACGATACGCCGGCCAGCCGTATCTATAGCGAGTTCGTCGGACTGAATCACCTGCACTGGGTCACGCGAATAGAAGTGGACGGCGTGAACCGGTTGCCGGAGCTGCTCGATAAACGGGAAGAATATTCGGGCAAAAACGTTCCCGCGACGGAGTGGGACGCCGATTTCTTACGCTCGCTCGGCGGGTTGCCGTCTTACTACTTGAAATACTTCTATATGACGGACGCGATGCTGGCGGAGCAACTGGAATCGCTTAAGGCAAGCGGAACGAGAGCGGAAGTCGTTAAGCGCGTGGAGGATGAGCTGTTCGAGCTGTACGCGAATCCGGAGCTTCAAGAGAAGCCGAAGCAGCTGGAGCTGCGCGGAGGCGCCTATTATTCGGAAGCGGCCGTCAACCTGATGGATTCTCTCTATAACGACCGTCGCGACATCCAGACGCTGAACGTTCGCAACGGCCGGACGCTCGATTTCTTGCCGGAAGATGCTAGCATCGAAGTAAACTGCGTCGTCACCGGCCAAGGACCGCTGGCGCTTCCCGTCACGCGAGTGCCGGAGCAAACCAAAGGATTGATCCACGCGGTGAAGACGTACGAGCGCCTCACGATCGAAGCAGCGATTACCGGAGACCGGGATATCGCGCTGCAAGCGATGGTCAGCCATCCGCTCGTGCCGTCGGTCGGCGCAGCCAAGCGTCTTTTGAGCGAAATGCTGGAGAAGAACAAACCGTATTTGCCGGCGTTCTTTAAGTCATAATTTCTACCCGAAACCCGGATTGTTTTCGCTCCGCACGCATGCTATATTAGGTCACACCTAGTATAAAGGGGCATAATAAACATGTCAGTACTCGGCATTTTACCGTTCGGAGAATCCGTATTACGCAAGCGCGCGAAGCCCGTCGAGGCGATCACGCCTAAAATAGTTAAATTGTTGGACGACATGAAGGAGACACTATATGCGACAGAAGGGCGAGCAGGACTCGCTGCACCCCAAGTAGGCATGCTGCGCCAAGTGATCGTCATGGATTGCGGGGACGGCCTCATCGAGCTGATCAACCCGGAAATTATCGAGGCAAGCGGAGAACAGGACGGCACGGAGGCGTGCTTGTCTTTTCCCGGCTATTACGGCTTCGTGAAGCGGGCGCAACGGGTCGTCGTTCGCAGCATGAATAGACAAGGCGAGACGTTCGAGCTGGAGGGCGAAGGGTTCTTGGCCCGGTGCATCCAGCATGAAGTCGATCATCTGCACGGCGAGCTGTTCATCGACCACGTCCTAGAGCCTTGGCTCTACCAAGAGAAGACGCATCAACGCATTAAGTTGCTCGATGTCATGAAGTTATCGCATTCCAACTAATATACCGAGGGTGGTAGGTCGAGATGGACGTAACGATTATGCTGATTATCGTCTTCGTGGTCATGCTCATCGGATTCGTAGCTACGGTTATGGTGGGCAAGTCGAAGAGCAACCAAGAGGAAAATCCACGCTATATGCAAAAGACCGGGACTAAATTACTTCGGCTGACGCTGCTTTACGTAGTGACGATCATTGTGATCGTCCTCATCTTCGTCTTGGCAATCAAATAAGCGTGAGAACCGTCAGGGAACGAGTAACTCCCTGACGGTTTTTTCATTACTTATTCGTGCTATGCTGCTTGCCGGGCAGCTTTGAGCCGGCTTTCTCCCCGCCATTGCCTCTTTTGCTGCGCGCGGTCTTCCTTTGATTGTCATGAAGCTTCTCGACGAACTCATGGGTATCGCTCATCTGTGCGTTCAACCTCCTCCCGCAAGCGGCTTCACTTACTGTTTCCATGCACGCCGCACAATATTTGCGGGAATGACCTTGAAACCCGAGCGCAAAATCCTTAATATTCGCATAGAGAGTTTAGAACAGCATCCGACAGGGAGACCCATATGAAATTCGCCATTCAATATTTATCTTTCTTCGTCATCCAGACCGAAGGGGAAGGCGCGGAAGCTAAGCGCTACAAGCACTACCAGACGCTATCGCACGAGGAATACCAGGACAGCGAGCTGAAGGGCTTCTTGGACAGCGAGTTCAAGCGAATCGCGAAACGCAAGGCGGAAATTAACCCGATCTCCGAGCAAGTGCCGACTAAGATCGGCAGGTTCATCGTGGAGCCAGGGCACGAGCTGACCAGCAATCCGAACTACAACTTGTTCCAAAGGCTGCGGACGGCGACGGACAAGCAGTCCTTTCACAATAGCGGCGACGATCTGCTCCGCATTTACATGGACACGAACTCGGTGCGCGGCGGCGCGTTCGTGCTGGCGCTCGCCAAGCTGAACGAGCTGTTCGACGAACCGTTCTTGTTCCTGCTAAAGTGCGACTTCGAGTCGAAGATCGCGCGGATTTCGGACGAGAAGAGCTTGATCGCCCGCGTGGAGATGGCAATCAACGCGCGCAATATCAAGTCGATCCAATATCCGCACATGCCGGAGGAAGGCATGCTGGAGGAGTGGGAGCTCAAAATTCACCAAGCTTCCCACGCCCGTTACTTCGAGGATTTCCTAAAATACGTGTCTTACGAGAAGTCGAAGCCGGAAATCGTTAACGAGCAAGTGATGGGCATGGTGCAAGAGTATATGGCTTCGAAATGGGACATCCCGTTCGACGATGCCGCCTTCGCGGAAGTGCCGGCGGACGAGCCTTATCCGAATGCGCATCAGCATCCGGAAGGCTTGCTCCAAGAGAAACAACAATTCGACGTATGGGCCGCTTCGGAAAAACGCGAGCTGCAGGAGAAGTGGTCGCACGAGCACGTGTTGGAAGCGACGTCGCGGATCGTCGAGCAGCAGCCGGAGCTCGAGCTGAAGTTTAAGCTGGACGATATTACGGTCAAAGCGCAAATGGCGGATTACGGCGAACGCATTCACGTCGCGCGCATGAACGGGCGTTATGTCGTGCTAATCGAAGGAGACATGTTCCAATTCGACAAGGGCGTATCCCCGATCGAGCTGCTGCAGCCGGAAGAGCTCGGGGAGTTGCTGCGGCGGATAGAAGGAAGAACGCGATACGAAGCGGACGAGTAATGGCCCGACATTCATCCCCTGCGCTACTAGACATTGGCGGGGGTTTTTGTGTCGCGAACCGTATATAATCGAATTAAGAGAGCGCGATCGATAGAGAGTTAAATAGATTGCGAACGGAGGGATCAGCCAGTGATTGAAGCTACGGAAGTCCAAGTCGTACTCCGCAGAAGGCAACGGCCCGGACAATGGCTCAAGCAACGGCTATCCGGCCTGTTCGCTTACGATACGCGGCGCTGGCGCGCGGCCGTCGCCGCGATGTGGCTCATCGATTGCGCGGCGCTGGCGGCATCCGCATTAGGCATGCCGACCGGCTTCGGAACGATGTTCGACGTCGTGGCCGGCGTTTGTTTGAATACGATCGCGTTGCCGCTGGCTTCATGGGTAGGCGCGGCGCTGCTTGCGTTGATCGGACTGCGAGTCCCTAGATTCACGATCGGCAGCGCGTTATATACGGGCATTGTCCTCTATTTCGTGCTCTATTTCACCGATTTCGGAATCGTCGGGTCAAGCATCTACGCGGCGGTGTTTACGTTGCTGTCCGCTACTATCGGCATCTTGGTTGATACGGCGTTCAGGTCCCGAAGATCGGCGATTATGATCGGCGGCGGCGCCGTCCTTGCGTCCCTCGTTCTATGGACGATCGGGCCGTTCGCCGATTCCGGAGACGGTCGCGGCATGGCGCGCGGCGAGGTCAACGCTTTGGGTTCGGGCATGCAAGATCCTTCCGTGCCGGGCGGTTATGCGGTCGACGCTTTCACGTACGGCAGCGGGGAAGATTTGCACCGGGCCGAATTCGGCAAAGAGGTAGGCATTAAATCCGAAGCGGCGGACGCGAGCCCATATATCGAGGACGACGATTGGATTTGGCTGCGAGAAAAGTTCTGGGGCTTCGACCAAACGCGATTGCCTCTTAACGGTCGCGTATGGATGCCGGAAGGGGCGGGGCCGTTCCCGCTCGTCCTTATGGTGCATGGCAACCATCTGATGGAGGATTTCTCCGACGAGGGGTATGGCTACCTCGGGGAATTGCTCGCGAGCAGAGGCATTATCGCGGTATCCGTGGACGAGAACTTTTTGAATTACTCCGCGTGGTCCGGCATTCCCGATCAAGACATGAAGTTGCGCGCATGGCTGCTGCTTAAGCATATCGGCCAGTTGGAGCAATTCAATGCGGACGCTTCTTCGCGTCTTTACGGGAGAATCGATTTCCGCAACGTCGCCTTGCTCGGGCACTCCCGGGGCGGGCAAGCCGTCGCGATGGCGGCGGATAGGGACGAATGGTTTCAGGCGGTCGAGGGGCTTCCGGGACGTACGTCTTATTCCGTCCGCGCGGTCGTCGCGATCGCTCCGACGGACACGAGCGTCGACGGCAAGCAGGCTCGTTTGAGCAATATTTCGTATTTGACGCTGCAGGGCGCGAAGGACGCTGATCTCGTGAACTTCAACGGCGACGGTCAGTACGATCGTACGAATTTCGATGCGACATCGGATGCTTTCAAAGCCTCGCTGTATATCGGGGGCGCCAACCATAGTCAGTTCAACACGACTTGGGGACAATTCGATAACGCGTACCCGGGCCAATTATTCATACGCCCGAAGGATAAGCTGTCGGCGGAAGAGCAGCGGCAAATCGCCAAAACGTACGTCTCGGCGTTTTTGGAGAACGTGTTCCATGATGCTGTGGAGTACCGCCCATTGTTCCGGGATTACCGGATAGGCCTGAATTTGCTTCCCGAGTCCGACTACTACAGCCAGTATCAAGAGGGCGGCTTCCGATTGATTACGGGGTTCGAAGGAACGGATCGCGCGAAGCCGTCGCAAGGCGTGACGGCGGAAGCGTTCGATATGAAGGATTGGCGGAACGTGGAAGCGCAAAATCGCGAGCATGCAAGCAAGGCGGACAAAGGGGTTCTGCTCGCATGGAACAACGCGGGAACCTATTCCGTTAAAGTCCCTTCGTTCGATTATGTGTTAAGCGAAAATGCAGAATTGATGTTCTCCATCGTGGATATGTCCACCTCCCCGATGAACGGTCGGATTCAAGTGGAAGTCAAGGATCGCAACGGCGTTGTCGTCCGGTTGCCGCTTGATCGGTTCGCGGATGTGTTGCCGCCGCCGAAGACGGACTTTACGTGGCTGCCGGGGATGGAATCCGAGCTTTCGGATGGCAAGTTCGCGAACGCATCGGAATACGTGTACCAGACGGTGGAAATACCTCTTAGCGATTTCGAAGACGCGGATCCGGATTTTACTCCGTCGGAATGGGCGGAGATGACGCTCGCGTTCGACGGGGGACCGGGAAGCGTGATGCTCGACGACTTAGGCATTATGCCATAACCGCACGTTAATATAAGGCCGCCGCGCGAACTTTCGCATGGCGGCCTTTGCTTGCGTTAAACGAATGGAATAACGCCTAATCGTAATCATGGGTTTGCCCCTCCAATTTCCATTAAGTAATGTAAGTTAACATAAAGACGGGGTTTATGGGAATGATTTTAAGGAATCAACGATCTTTACGATTTATATGTCATAATACACTACATTAAATTGAGATTAATTTGTAAAAATACGGCGATTATTGGAGGGGATTACGAAGAAGCGTCGTATATATTAACAAAACCTAATACAAGGCTGCCACGCGGAGGATCGCCATGTCGCTAGATACCGTTCTATTGCATGTTCTAATTGTCATCTCTCCAACGCTTATATGCAGCCTTATTTACGACAAACTGGGAGCTTCGCCGTACCTCATTGCCGGGCTTAATGGCGCGGCTTCCGCGTTATGCGTGCTGTACCCTTACATGACCTACGGGCTTCATTGGGATTTGCGCTTTATGCCCTTCATCGTCGCGTGCCACTATGGGGGTCCTTATGCGGGGGGGTTCGTATGGGCGGTTATTGCGGCTACGCGTATCTATCAAGGGGGAGACGCGCTACTATTCGATCTCGTGAGCGGAGCCATTATTGCAGCGGTGCCATTGGCGATCAGCTTTATTAACAATCGCAAAAGAGAGAGAGAGCGACGGTTGACGGGGATCATCGCGATTGCGGTCTGGGTAGGCTTGATCAAGCTTCTGGTGTTGATTGCTTTTACGTATTTTCCCGACATTACCGGGGTGTACGATACCGGAGAGAAACAGAATTATATCTTCACTCCGTTGATCTATGGCGCAGTATTCTTTGTGGTGTATTTGCTCAACGAGGGAATGATCGAGCGCAGGAAGATGAAGCTGGAATTCGCCCGTTCTGAGAAATTGAACGCGCTAGGGGAAATCGCGGCGTCGATCGCCCACGAAATACGCAACCCGCTAACGGTAGTCAAAGGGTTTTTGCAACTGATGAAGGAGCGAAATAAGGGCCAGGATAGCCAATACTTGCCTCTCGTTCTTAGCGAGCTCGACCGTGCGGAGAGGATACTGAACGAATATTTGAGCTATGCGAAGCCCCATCTCGCGTCTATGGAACGCGTCAACGTTGCCGCCGTAATCGAGAACATCGTCGTCTTGCTGGAGCCGTTATCGCTCATACAAGGCGTGCAATTGGACAGTCGTCTTTCCGTGAAACCCGCCATAACCGGCGACCGGAATCAATTGCAGCAGGCGTTGATGAACGTTACCAAGAACGCGATAGAAGCGACGCCCCGAGGTGGAAAAGTAACGCTGCAGCTCACGAACGACGAAGAGTGGGTTAACGTGAAAATATCGGATACGGGCCGAGGGATGAGCAAGGAGCATCTCGATCGGCTCGGCACGCTATTCTATTCGACGAAAGACAAAGGTACCGGCCTTGGCACGACGGTATCGTGGCAAATTATTCGCAATTTGAACGGCACGATTTACTATGAAAGCAAGCTCAACGTGGGCACGGAGGCGATGATCAAGCTTCCTCTCGCGAAATAAGCGCTAGCTTCGTCTGTTCTCGTAGATGGCCAGGCGCTGATAGACGATTTCGAGCAACGGCGCGGATACGTCGTTTTCCCTCGCGAGCGCAAGCAAATAGCTGTGAAGATGCGCGGCCTCCGTGTGCGTTCCGCTCTGTAGATCGCGCAACATCGAAGAGGTGCTGCCGTGCGACAATCCCTCGACGATCTTGGCGTTGTTGTCCGCCATATCGCTGGGGATAGAGCCTCCCGATGCGCGGATAATATCCGCGATTTCCCCGAATAGGCGTCTGAACGTCTCCATGCCGATGCCGGCGTCGCGAATTTCACCTACGGTCGCTTGGAATAATGTCGTCAATCCGGATAAACCGCTAATTAGCGAATACTTCTCCCACAAGGCGCGTCTTATATCCGGGCTCTCCGCCAACACCCGTGTAGCGGCAAGCGTTAGCTTGATGCGCTCGTACGCTTCGTCCGTCATGTTATCGAAATTGCCGTATACGAAAGAGAAATAAGGCCGCAAGTGTACGATAGCCCCGGACTCATCCAGCGTCGATTCGATGCGGGCGACGCCGCCAAGCAGCGGTTGGCCCGGATAGGCGGCGGCAATGTCGTGCATATGCTTATACCCGTTCAAGAACGGCAGCAGAGCCGTGTCCGGATGAAGGTAAGGTTTGATTTGCTC
Source organism: Cohnella yongneupensis (assembly GCF_042655785.1). Taxonomy (NCBI): domain Bacteria; kingdom Bacillati; phylum Bacillota; class Bacilli; order Caryophanales; family Paenibacillaceae; genus Cohnella; species Cohnella yongneupensis. The sequence goes on along the minus strand of NZ_JBHSNC010000051.1, from coordinate 123,933 downwards.
GAGCACCTCCGGTAAGCCGTAAGCTTTGCAAGCGATAAGGACAAGATCGAAGGGCTCGCTGGGTTCTCCCGCTACTAAAAGCTTCGGATGCCCCGTAAACTCCCCTAACGGACTATGTACGACGAGTCCGTCCTTCAATAATTGTCGTCTTCTGCCTTCGCGTACGAGCAAAGTTACGTCCAGTCCGTCCTCCAACATGCGAGACGCGATGAACCCCCCAACGGCCCCCGCGCCTACGATTAAAATTTTCATCCTCCCAAAACTCCTTCGCTGGAATAATCCGTTACGTTATTTTACATTCATCATAGCCCTAGAACCATGCCGCTGCCAATCTTCGGATGGCTTCGTCTATCCTATGCTCGTCCAATCCGCCGAAACCCAGCATAATGTACGTCGGCGGACACCGCTCCGGCTTGAACCATTGCTGAGCGGGCGAATAGACGCGAATTCCCGCGGCAAGCGCTCGTTCGATTAGGTCGGCTTGTCCGGCGCCGGTCTTCACGTCGATCAACAAGTGGAGGCCTGCTTTTTGTCCGATAATATCGACTCTGTCTCCCATATGCCGCTGCAAGGCGGCTAGCAACGCCCGGTGTTTAATCTGGTATAGCCGCTTCATCTTGCGGACGTGACGGCCGAAGTGGCCTTCCCGCATAAATCGAAGCATCGCCTGCTGAATAAGCGGGGAAGCGGATTGGCTGAACATCCCGAGCTTCTCGCGCATCGGTGCCGCGAGCGGCTCCGGCAGCACGGCGTAACTCAGTCTGGCGGCCGGAAGGAACGACTTCGACAGCGTTCCGAGATAGATGACCCGATCTCGGTAATCGAGCGCCTTCAGCGAGGGGATCGGTTGGCCGACGTACCGATATTCGCTATCGTAATCGTCTTCGATAATGAGGCCGTCGTGCTCGGTCGCCCATTGCAGCAGTTTGTTCCGCCGCTGAATGGGGAGCACCATGCCGAGCGGAAACTGATGCGAGGGGGTAACGTACACCGCCGCGGCGCGCACCCCGGGCAGAAGGTCGACTTGAAGGCCGTCCGCATCGAGAGGGATCGGCGCGATCTCGCATCCGTGGCTCTCCAAGGCTGCCCTTACGCCGGAATAACCCGGATCCTCCATGGCGATAAGCTTGTCCCGAAGCGGTAGCAACTGGCAGAGCATCCCGACGGAATGCTGCGTTCCCGCGCTCATCACGATCTGTTCCGCGTTGCAGCGTACGCCGCGCGATTGGAATAAGTAGCTTGCGATCTCGGAACGCAGCTCCTCGTCCCCTTGCGGATGTCCATAGTCGAGCGTTTTACGTGGATTCGGTTCGCTTAAGGCGTCCAGCAGGCATTTTTTCCAAACCGCCATAGGGAAGCGGCGTATTTCCACGTCCCCGTAGCGAAAATCGAAAGCAACCTCGGCGGCGTTCTCCCGCGTCCGGGTCGCTGCCGTTTGCCGTTGCGCGGGAGAGCGGGTTTCGCGCGTGAGATCCTGCGGGTCGCGGGGCGGCACGGCGACGGGTTCCTCGACGGCTAACGCAAATAGCCCGCTGCGGCTTCTGCTCTCCGCGTAGCCTTCGGCAATGAGCTGCTGGTACGCCGTCTCTACCGTGTTCTTGCTCACCTTCAGGTGCAAGGATAGCTCGCGGATGGCAGGCAGCTTCGTTCCGGCTTGGATCGTGCCGGATTCGATCTCGCCTCGGATGAATGCATAGAGCTGCCAATAAAGCGGTGACTCGCCGGCTTTATCTAGTATGGGGGTTAACGCGATCATGTCGGTTCCTCGGTTTCCATCGCTTTATCAGGCGCATGTATGTAACTGACCTCAATAAAAACTTATTTTCTGTCACTTTTGGCGGGGTCAATATACGAATATATTGAGTGTAACACAAGGTGAAGGTCAAGTTGAGGGGAGATTTTCTATGTTCACGGTTCGATTGGCTAAGAGGGAATGCACGGATCAGGACAAAATAGAGCGGTTTCTTAAACAGGCACAGGTCGGGTATCTCGGATTGTCCGCGGACAATCAACCGTACGTCGTCCCGATGAATTTCGCGTGGTGGAATGGCGCGATCTACTTGCACGGAGCGGAGGAAGGGAAGCGGGCGCACTATTTGCGGACTAACGGTCAAGCGTGCTTCACGGTCAGCGAGCACTACGGAACGATGACTTCGCCGGTTCCCGCCCATACGGATACAGCATATATGAGCGTGATCGTCTACGGCCGCGCTTCGTTCGTAACCGATTTGGACGAAGCGACAGGCGCGATGCAGTATATGCTGGACAAATACGTTCCCGGCTTCTACGATCAACCTCTCGCTAGCAGCCATGTCGAGAAGTATAGATCTTCGCTGGGCGGCAAGACGGCGATTATCCGAATCGAGCCTAGCGGGATGTCCGCCAAAGAAAACGCGCCGGTAGAAGAGAAAATGTTCCACCCCGGCATGAAGCTGCGCTGACAATGCGGACATCGCCAAAGAGCTCCTGCTTTAGTATCCCCGATGGCAAGTCCGGGGGACTAAGGGAGGGGCTTCTTTTTTATAACGTTTTCGCTGCGAGAATAGAGGATTTTGACGTACCATGTTGAAATTTGACAATAACGATATTTGCTGATCCATTAACTGGATGAATTTGATCCTTTGCATAGCAACCGAGAATTTTTTACTACCATAGAAGGCAGGGAGTATGATGGCTACCGAGTATCGAATCGGCCTTATCGCGACTCATCTGGATGGCGAATATTACGGAAGAATTATTCCCGACATCCATCAGCACGTCCGTTCGAAAAATTCGCGGCTATTCGCCATTCAATCCTCCGACGAGAATTTGGGGATCACGAGGCTTGAAGACCCCGTCGCTTTCCATCTAATCGACGCTTGGATTCTCGTGCTGCCCGCGGCGAGCTCGTCTTTCCAGGAGTTGCTCAACAAAAGCGGCAAACCCGTCGTGGGCGTCGGCTTTCAGCCGCCGACGCTGCATGCGCATTCGGTCGTCGTCAGCAACCATGACAGCATGCGCCAAGCGGTGCTCCACCTGATCGATGCCCATGGGCACGAGCGCATCGCGTTTATCGGCAACCTCGATCAGTACGATTTGTATGAACGCTATTTAGGCTATCGCGCCGCCCTGTCGGAGCGCGGGATTTCCTTCGACGAGCGGCTCGTCATCAAGACGGACGACAACCTCCTCGAAGGAGGCGCGCGCGCTACCGAGCTACTGCTCTCGCGCCACGGAGGACTAGGCTTCACCGCGCTCGTGGGGGGAACGGACTTGAACGCGATCGGCGCTATCAACGCGCTGCGGGAGAGCGGGTATTCTGTTCCGGGCGACGCGGCAATCATCGGGTTCGATGACATCCCGCAGGCCGCGACCAATTATCCGTCGCTTACGACCGTGCTGCAGTCGTTCGACGCGCTCGCGAAGGAAGTCGTCAAGCGGGTGTTCACGCTGCTCGAAGGCAGGCCGTATGAGAGCAACTTGACGTACGTTCCGGCGCACTTCAAGCCTCGCGCCTCGTGCGGTTGCGTCGATCCGGCTTTGGCCACTACGCCCGAGGAAATCGGGAAAATCTCGCAAAGCCTATCTCAGCTGCGCACGTCCCTTCATCAAATCACGACGAACAATTATCAGATGACTCGCGCATTGATCATGGCTACGAAGGCCGAGAAAATACATATATCCAATCTGTTCTGGAACTTAGCCCATTGGGGCTGTCTGGCGTTATGGGAGACGGACAAGCGCGGAGGCAGGCGTCTCGTGGTCAAGCAGACGTTCAGCAAGAGGGGGGATACGCTTCCGCCGATCGGCGAAGCGTACCGGCTCGAGGAATTCCCTTCGCTCTCTTATTTGCCGCCTACCGCGCAGCCCGGAGGCGAGGATATGGTAATCCTTCATCGGGTTATGTCCGAAATGCAAGATTGGGGCTATATCGCGTTATGCACGCCGCTGGACCCGCTCAACAACTTCGTCGCGAACGACTTGACGCGCCACAGCTTCTCGATATTGGCGGTCGCCATGGAACGTGATATGCTAGTTCACCAAATCCGCTCCTTCGCAGAGAAGCTGGAGCTGGTGGCGCGAACGACGAACGACGGGATTTGGGACTGGAATCTCGCGACAAACAAGATCGAGTGGAACGCCCGGGCACACAAGCTGCTGAGCGCCGCGTCCGTTACGGTCACGGATGCTCCGCGATCGTTCCTCGCCCACATCCATCCGGAGGATCAGGCGGCGGTGAGGGAGGCGTTCCGCAAGACGTTAACCCAAAAGGCGCCGATCCAAAGCGAATTCCGGGTCGTAGGCGCAGGCGGGCAGCAAATTTGGGTGTACTTGGCCGGAGATTGCATCCGGGATACGATGACCGGGGCCGTGCGCATTATCGGATCGCTTACGGACATCACGGAGAAGAAGACGAACGAGGCGCGCATTATTCAAATGGCTTATCACGACGCGTTAACGGGTCTGCCGAACCGCACGTTTTTCCAAGAAAGGCTGCGCAAGACGATGGTCGACCGGGAGCTTGGCGGCGGGACGATGGCGGTGTTCATGATCGACCTGGACCGGTTCAAAATCGTGAACGACACGTTAGGCCATCAAGTCGGGGATTCGCTGCTCGTCAGAGTCGCGAACTTGCTGAAAGAGTGCGTAAGCGACAAAGATTTAATAGCTCGCCTCGGGGGCGATGAATTCATCGTGATGCTCTCGTCGATCGAGAGCGAAGAAGAGGTCGCGCGCGTGGCAGACCTTATGCTGGAGAAGCTATCGGAGCCGGTCGTGCTGGAAGGGACAAGGTTCTTCTTGTCGGCAAGCATCGGCGTGAGCATGTATCCGTCGCAAGGCGTTGACTCGGAGACGCTCATTAAATTCGCGGATTTGGCGATGTATCAATCGAAGAAAAACGGCGGCAATCGCCTGGGGTATTATACGGAGAACCTCAGCTCGCAGCAGGTCGAGCGGGTAAGCTTGGAGAACGGCCTTCGGCACGCGTTGGAACGTGGCGAGTTCGTCTTGCACTATCAACCCCAAATCTCGCTGGCGACCGGGAAAATACTCGGAGCGGAGGCGCTCATCCGCTGGCAAATGCCGGGCGGAAGGCTCGTGCAGCCGAACGAGTTTATCCCGTTTGCCGAAGAGTCGGGGCTCATTATTCCGATCGGCCAATGGGTGCTCGAGCAAGCATGCGTGGCCTGCAAGCAATGGATCGCCGACGGCATGCTTTTGGCGGTTATCTCGGTCAATATATCGTCGCAGCAATTCCAACGCGGAGATTTCCCCGAGTTGGTCCGGCAAGTGCTTCGGAATACCGGCATACAGCCTTATAATTTATGCCTGGAGATTACCGAGCATATGGCGGTCATGAATATGGAGCATAGCATTCAGGTGTTGAACGAGCTGGTCGAGATCGGGGTTAAAATCGCGATCGACGATTTCGGTATCGGGCAATCGTCGCTCATTCTGCTCAAGCGATTGCCGGTGCACACGGTGAAGATCGATCCGTCCTTCATCTTCCACATGACCGACGATGCCGCCGACGCCGCGATCGCCAAAGGCATTATCGACATGTCCCACGGTCTCGGCTTATCCGTCACGGCGGAAGGGGTCGAGACCGAGGAACAGATTTTCCACTTGCAGCAGCTCGGTTGCGACCGCATCCAAGGCTATTACACGGGGCGTCCGATGTCTTCGGAGCAGTTCATCGGGTATTTCCAACAGACGGTTTCCGGCACTTCGAGATGGGGCACTTAAATCGGCACTTCGCTAGTCAGCGCGTGCTGGTTGCGGTCGGGATCGTAGAAGAACGCCATCCACACCGCGAAGCCGCCGAACTCGGCAACTTTATGGGGTTTGCCCATGCATTCTACTTCGGCGGCGATTAACGCTTGATAAGCTTCTTCGATCCGTTCCACTTTGAAATATACGACTGAGCCGGGGTGATCGTACTCTGGCTTTTCCGGTATACTTAGCAGTAAGCGGATGCCGTTGCAGTCGAGCAACGCCATATTGGACTGCGAGAATAGCAAGGGCAAACCTAACGTCTCGGCATAGAAACGAACGGCCCTCGGCACGTCGTGCACGGGGATGGAAATTTGGGTGATGCCTCTTATAGCGATCGGGTTGACGGACATTGGAGTTCCTCCTGGCAAGGTTTGGGATATGGAATTGTTCGACGGGGGCAGGCGGGAATCCTGTCCGACTGTTCGACGTATTTGGATTCGATTTGGCGGGTGGGGTTATTAAATATGGGTAAAAGAGTAGCGTTGTCTTGGCTTGAAGGCGTATGTCCGATGGGCGAAGGCGGCGAATATCACACGTTCGTCTACGACGGTCCGTTGTTCAAGCAACCGGTAGCCGTCGCAGCGGGAGAAGTCCGTCAGTTGGAGACGACTAAAAGGCTCGAGTTGGAACTATTGCGAGTAGAGGCGGGATAACGAATGAAGCCATTGGCGGGGCAAGTCGCGGTCGTGGCCGGAGCGACGCGAGGCGCGGGTCGCGCGATCGCGATGATGCTGGGCGCGGCGGGCGCGACCGTCTACGGTACGGGGCGCAGCGTGCAAGAAAGTCCTTCCGATATCGGAAGGAAGGAGACGATCGAGGAGACGGCGTCGCTCGTGACCGCGCAAGGCGGGTATGGCATCGCGGTGCAGGTCGATCATACGGTGCCTGAGCAGGTAGAGGCGTTGTTCAAGCGGGTTGCCGCGGAGCAAAACGGCAGGCTCGACATCGTCGTCAACGACATATGGGGCGGAGAGAAGCTGTCCGAGTGGGGGACGCCGTTCTGGGAAGGCTCGCTGGAAAAGGCGCTGCGGATGCAGCAAAGGGCGGTTCACACCCACATGATTACAAGCTATTATGCGGCGCCTTTGCTAGTTGCTCGCGGCAAAGGCGTGATTATGGAAATAACCGACGGCTTTGACTACAGGTACAGAGGGAACCTCCCGTATAGTCTGGCGAAAATATCGGTCATTCACCTCGCGGAAGCGCAAGCGGCGGAGCTTCGCCCGCATGGCGTCGCGGCGGTGGCCGTAACACCGGGATTTCTCCGTTCGGAGGAGATGCTCGATTACTTTAAGGTGACGGAAGACAACTGGAGGGACGCGGCTGCTCAGGAACCGCATTTTCTTCAGTCGGAAACGCCGTTCTTCGTCGCCAAAGGCATCGCTGCCCTCGCGGCTGATCCCGACCTGATGAGCAAATCGGGCAAAGTGTTTACTTCCTGGGGGCTGTCCGACGATTACGGGATCGTCGACGTGGACGGCGGCCGGCCGCACTGGGGCCGTTATGCGAAGGAAATAGGTTTTTACGATTAACGGTTGCACGCAAAGAGGAGGCGCATGATGGGGAAGCACATTTTGGCGCTCGATCAAGGGACGACGAGCACGCGCGCGCTGCTTGTTAACAAGGCGGGAGAGATTTCGCATCTCTCTCGCGAGGAGCTGGTGCTGCAATACGAGCATCCGGGCTGGGTAGAGGTGGATGCGGAGGCCGTCTGGCGATCGGCGGTTAACGTGATCGAGGAGACGCTTCGCAGCTCAGGGTTGACGGCGGATACGCTATCGGCGATCGGGATCACGAATCAGCGGGAGACGGCGGTCGTATGGGATCGCGCTACCGGGAAGCCCATCCGGCCCGCGATCGTCTGGCAATCCCGGCAGACGGCGGAGCTGTGCGACGAGCTGAAGCGGGCCGGGCATGAGCCGTTGTTCCGGGAGAAAACGGGGTTGCTCTTGGACCCTTACTTCTCCGGCACGAAGATCGCCTGGATGCTGCGGCACACAGAGGGCGCGGCGAATAGGGCGGCGAACGGGGAGCTGCTATTCGGGACGATCGATAGCTGGCTCGTATGGAAGCTGACGGGCGGCAAAGTACACGTAACCGATGCGACGAACGCTTCGCGGACTTTGCTCTACGACATTCACGAGCGGCGTTGGGATGAAAGCTTGCTAGCGCTGCTAGGCATACCGCGCTTGATGCTGCCTGAAGTACGTTCGACGTCGGAAGTATACGGCGTTACCGATGCCGGGCTGTTCGGCGGAGAGATCCCGATCGCGGCGGTCGTCGGCGACCAACAGGCCGCGCTATTCGGGCAAGGCTGCCATAGGCCGGGCGAAGCTAAAAACACGTATGGCACGGGCTGCTTCATGCTCATGAATACCGGCGAGGAGGCCAAAGCTTCGGCGCACGGATTGTTAACGACGATCGCATGGCAGCTCGAAGACCGGGTAGAGTACGCGCTCGAAGGCAGCGTATTCGTGGGCGGTTCGGCGATCCAGTGGCTGCGCGATGGACTAGGCATCCTAACTACCGCGGCGGAATCGGAAGCGTTGGCGTTGCAAGTCGATTCCAGCGACGGCGTATACGTAGTGCCGGCATTCGTCGGACTGGGGACGCCGCATTGGGACAGCGAAGCTCGCGGCTCGGTATTCGGGCTAACGCGCGGCACGACGAAGGCGCATCTCGTGAGGGCGACGTTGGAGTCGCTCGCGTATCAGACGAGAGACGTGCTGACGGCGATGGAAGAAGATTCGGGCATGCGTCTTACGACGCTCGGCGTCGACGGCGGCGCGGTCATGAACGGGTTTCTGATGCAGTTCCAGAGCGATCTGCTCGGCGTGTCGATTACGCGTCCGGTACAGCAAGAGTCGACGGCGCTCGGCGCGGCGTATTTGGCCGGTCTAGCCGTAGGGTTCTGGCGGGATCGGGACGAAGTTCGCGCGCTCAAGCAAGTCGAGCGGACGTTCGAACCGGGAATGGACGAGGCGCTTAGGGAATCGCTGTACGAAGGATGGTTGCGGGCGGTACGCGCGGCGATCGCGTTCAAAGGCTAATGAGGGCTTATTATGACGAATGAGACGAACTTCGAATGGAATGGCTCATTGTCTGCTTTGAATAGAATGGAACGCTTATCGGCGATGTCTGCCGAGCCCGTCGATCTGCTTATTATCGGCGGGGGTATAACCGGCGCGGGAATCGCGCTTGACGCGGTGTCCCGCGGCTTGCGGACCGCGCTTGTGGAGATGCAAGACTATGCGGCGGGCACGTCGAGCCGCTCGACGAAGCTTGTGCACGGCGGGCTTAGATATTTGAAACAGTTCGAGATCGGAGTCGTTGCCGAAGTCGGCAAAGAGCGGGCGATCGTCTACGAGAACGGCCCTCATGTTACGACGCCGGAACGGATGCTGTTGCCGCTGTATAAGGGTGGGACGTTCGGGCCGTTGACGACGTCGCTCGGCCTGCGCGTATACGACTTTCTTGCCGGCGTTAAGCGGGAAGAGCGCCGGCGCATGGTGAGCGCCGAGGAAGCTTTGCGGTTGGAGCCGCTGCTCAATAAGGATGGCTTGCTTGGCGGAGGCTATTACGTCGAATACCGCACCGACGACGCTAGGCTGACGATCGAGGTACTGAAGAAGGCGGCCGAGTTAGGGGCGAGTTCCGTCAATTACGCCGGCGCGGAAGCTTTCCGATACGAAGGCGGCAAGCTGGTCGGAGCAGTCATTCGCGACGCAATCGGCGGCGGCGCGTATAACGTCCGCGCGAAGACGATCGTTAACGCCGCCGGGCCGTGGGTCGACGAGCTCCGGGAGATGGACCGTTCGAAGCGAGGCAAAACGCTACGTCTGACGAAAGGCGTGCACCTCGTATTCGATCGGAGCCGATTTCCGCTCGGGCAGGCGATTTACTTCGATGCGCCCGACGGTAGGATGGTGTTCGCGATACCGCGCGACGGCAAAGCGTATGTCGGGACGACGGATACCGTATACGAGGGGGATATCGCGAATCCGCGGCCGACAGCCGAGGATCGGCGTTATTTATTGCATGCGATCGATCGAATGTTCCCGGGCTTACGTTTAAACGAAGCGGACGTAGAATCGAGCTGGGCGGGCGTGCGGCCGCTCATCTATCAAGAGGGCAAGTTGCCGTCGGATATTTCTAGGCGCGACGAGATATTCGTATCGCCGTCGGGTCTTCTATCGATTGCCGGGGGAAAGCTGACCGGGTACCGCAAGATGGCGGAATCCGTCGTTAACCGCGTCGAGCAAAGATTGGCGAACGAGGGGGACGGACGCCCGGTTGCAAGCGCGACGAAACGGTTGGCGATATCCGGCGGCGACGTAGGCGGATCGCATCGGTTTGAAGCGTATGTTCAGGCAAGCATCGCGGAGGGCGTAGCTTCCGGGTTGGACGAACGGGAATCGGAGCATCTGGCGCGACGATACGGATCCAACGCGGCGAAGCTGTATGCGATCGCCGCAGGATTTGGCCGAGCCGAATGGGCGTCGCGGCATCGTCTGCCTATCGGACTGGCGACGGAACTCGTGTATGCGATCTCGGAAGAAGGCGTGTGCAAACCCGAAGATTTCTGGGTTCGCCGGACGGGGCGCCTTTACTTCGATATCGCGTACGTGCGGCAATGGGAGGCTCATATTCATGCAGCGATGAGGGAACTGCTGGCGTGGAGCGATGCCGAGTGCGAAACGTATCGACAGGAGATGCAACGCGCGTTACAAGAAGCGACTTCGACTCCAAGCGACGATTAAACCATCATCCGAAATAACAAAGACGCACCTTCGCGATGAGCGAAAGGTGCGTCTCTTTTCAATGCGTTATTCTCGTTCTTCGATCGTAATGTTGCCGCTATCCGTTCGTACTTTTACGTAATCGGTCGTCTCGCGTTTAGACTCCGGTCTGTGGATGCTACCCGAATCGGCCTGCAGATCGTAGAATCCGGCGAAGCCTTTAGGCACTTGCACGTACACGTTGCCGCTATCGGCCTTGATCGTCGTATCTTCGTTGGTGAGCTTGTAGAGCTTAATGTTGCCCGAATCGACGGAGAGGTCGGCGGCACCAGCAACGTCGTACAGCTTAATATTGCCGGAATCCGCATCCACGCTGACTTTTGCCGCAAGGCCGTTCGCCGTCACGTTGCCCGAATCGATGTCGATATCGAGTTGCGTTCCTTTGAACTTATTTAGCGTTACGTTACCCGAATCGATCTTGATCTTCGTGTCCCGCGGCGCGGCTAGCGAAGCGTTGGTCACCGTAATGTTGCCCGAATCCAGCTTCAGATCGAGAGAGTCGAACTGCACGCCTGCCGCAAGGGAGATCGTCAGCTTTTCCTTCGCGTTGAAGGAGTCGAAGTCGAAGAAGTGGAACCAGCGGTGCGGCTTCTGCGTCAAATCCAGCTTCAAAGCTCCGTCCGCGATGTCGGTGCTAAGCGTATCCCGGGCCATTTGCTCGGTGCCTTCTCCGACTAGTCGGATCGAATTCAACCCGTCCGAGCTTTCTACGAACGAAATTTCCACGTTATAATCGCTTTTGATCTCCAACCGTTGCAGCGCCTGTTTATCGAACGCCCACGATTTCTCGACGGGATTCAAGTCGCCGCCGGTATGCCAACCGTAAGAGGCGATGCCGGCTAAGCCGACTAATATAAGTGCGATCCCCGAGATAATCCATAATCTTTTACCCATCGCTTACTTCCTCCCTAACCATGTTCTTGCCGTCCATTTCCAATAACCGACCGTCAGCAGCAACATCCATCTCACGCCATAATAACGTACGAAAAATGCGGCCAACATTCCGACGCCCGTCGATCCGGCCGCGACGAAGCTTTTGGCGGGCGTAATTCCTCCGTATAGCAAATGCTCGATCAATAGAAGGACAAGGGATAGACAACCGGCAACCGCTACCGCGCAAATAGAGGCGAATACTGCCCAAAGCGATGCCAAGATCGGCAAGGCGGCCATATTCAAGAATAAGAGCGCAATCGTAACGCCGATCATGCGCGCGATATCTCTCTTAGGCGGTTGTTGTACCGGCTGCGCGGGGAGGTAACCTTGTTCGAGAATCTCCTTGGCCAGCGCGAGAGGTTCGCCCAGCATTCTTGCGGTATCTTCTTCGGATCTGCCGTTCTCCGTTCCGAAGTCGAAGTGCGTTTCATAATCTTGCAGCAACTCTTCGCGATCTTGAGAGGGCATCGGAGCCAAATATTCGCGAAGCGCCGAGAGATACTCCTGTTTGTTCATGGGACTCTCCCTTTACTTAATTTATTGTGTGCGTACGACATTCCGTACAAGGGTCGGCATCCGATACTTTCATTGTACCCGTGCCGGTAACAAGCCGAATCCACCTCGGGTTCGTGTTGCACCTAGACTTGAGGTGGGTTTTTCTGTAAGTCTCTTGATTAACGGACGGGGAAATCTCCCTCGTTGATCAAGTCGGTCACGCTCGAGACGAAAGCGTTCCATGCGGCGATCATTTCCGTGGCGTATTCCAGTCCGTCCGGGGTGAGTTTATAGTACTTGCGCGGAGGGCCTTCGTTCGATTCCCGCAAGTACGTCGTGCATCGTCCCTCGTTCACCAATCGGCGCAGGAGCGGGTAGAGCGCGCCTTCCGCCACCTCGACGTGCTTCGATACCGCTTCCGCGAGCTCATAGCCGTAGCGATCCTGCTTATTGATCAGTACGAGCACGCACAACTCCAGAACGCCTTTTTTGAATTGCGTGTTAATGTCCATCATGATCCTCCGATCCGGTCGGGTCGCTTTACGATCTTCGGTTGTTGGCTATAAATTAACACACTGTACTGAACAATGCAAGGTACTGAACATAACCAATGAATAAAATAAGTGCTAGGCGGCAAGCCTAATTTAAAAAACCGGACATTTATGACTTCATTTCGTCACAATTCTGTGCTAAAATAGTCACAACTAAAGCGTTTTCAGTGACAGCCGAATCGCGACGTCCGTAGACGCGTTAATTCGATTGCACGAGCACGGAGAGGATGTTATCGAAATGCAAAATCGAGAAATGGCACGGATGCTTAAATGGGTGGCTATGGTCGTCATCGGAGTAGGAATAATCTGTTGCTTGCTTAATATCGCGCAGTTCAACGATCGCAACCTCGGATTAATGGTCGGACTCGGATTCTTGATCGGCGGAAGCCAGATCATGCTGTTCGGCGTAATCGCTCCGCTTATGCAGCGCAGTCAAGAAGTCGTGGAACCGGTACCTGAGATGGCTATAGAGCAAGCGCAATAATTTAACTTAACGAAAGCCTAATCATGCAGGGTTGCTCTGCGGGTCTGTCGGACCTGGGGGCAACCCTGTTTTTGTTATGCGTTTTTATCGAAATGAATGTGACAAAAATCACAATGTGTCAAAGGAGTGAACATTGTATTGCGAAATTAAGACGGATATTTGACGCAATTGTTAACAGTGCGGAAGTCGGCCGATGTTTCTGATATGGTGGGTACATAAGCGGTTATGCTGAACTTCGATAGATCGGAGTCCTTTAATCGGACTCGTGCAAAAAGAGATGGGAGAGATAGATATGGCGACAAAAATGCGGCGTTGGGCCGCGGCGGTATCGCTGGTCGCAATGACGGTGCTAATGGCGGGCTGCAGCGATAAATTCGGCGTGCTGAACCCGAAAGGGGCCGTCGGCAAACAACAGTTAGATCTCATACTTATATCGACTGCATTATGTTTGGTCGTCATCCTTCCGGTGCTCGTCATTACTTTCGTCATCATTTGGCGCTATCGCCAGAGAACGAACAGCAAAGCGATGTACGCGCCCGAATGGGAACATAACACCAAGCTGGAAGTGACGTGGTGGGGTATCCCGATTCTTATCATCGCGATCCTCGCTGTCATAACGATAAATTACACGTACAAGCTTGAGCCGTCCAAAGCGCTCGAGAGCGCGGAGAAACCGCTAGTCATTCAAGTGACCTCGCTTGACTGGAAATGGCTGTTCCAATATCCAGACCAGAAGATCGCCACCGTCAACTACTTCGAATTTCCCGCGAACGTACCCGTTCGCTTCGAACTGACTTCCGACGCGCCGATGAACTCGTTCTGGATTCCGCAGCTCGGCGGTCAAATTTACACGATGTCCGGCATGAAAATGACGCTAAACCTGATCGCCGACGAACCGGGCGACTACATGGGCTCCGGCGCCAACTTCAGCGGCAAAGACTTCGCGAAGATGTCGTTCGTCGCCAAGGCGACGTCGAAGCAAGATTTCGACAAGTGGGTCGCCGATATTAAGCGGTCTACGCCGAAGCTGACCGACGAAGGCTACGCACAGCTCGCGAAGCCTAGCACGACCGATACGATGGAGTTCTCCGACATTCCGGACGGATTGTTCGATCGGATCGTGAACAAGTACGGCGCGCACGAAGGCCATTCTTCGTCCTCGGAGCATAACGAGCATGAAGGCATGGACATGGATGCGGATATGGATATGAGCAACATGGATATGGATGCGACCGCATCCGAACATCATCATTAACGGCAGGAAGGGGGAACTTACATGTGGGATAATCTGAAAGACTTTGCGGGCGACTTCTTCGTAACCGGAGATCCGCTCATTTACGGCGCGGACGTCTCGATCGGACTTACTTTGATCGCGATCGTGTCCGCCTTAACTTACTTCAAGAAATGGACTTGGCTTTGGCGGGAGTGGTTGACGACGGTCGACCACAAACGGATCGGCATCATGTACGTTATCGCTTCGCTCCTCATGCTGTTCCGCGGCGGCGTCGACGCGCTCCTCATGCGCACGCAGCTCGCGATGCCTAATCTGGATTTCCTCGAACCGGAGCATTATAACGCGATCTTCACGACACACGGGGTCATCATGATATTGTTCATGGCGATGCCTCTCATGTTCGGCTTGTTCAACTTGGTGGTGCCGCTCCAGATCGGCGCGCGCGACGTCGCGTATCCGTTCTTGAACTCGCTTAGCTTCTGGCTCTTCTTCATGGGCGCGATGCTGTTCAACATGTCGTTCGTCATCGGCGGTTCGCCGGACGCGGGCTGGTTGTCGTATCCGCCGCTCTCCGAGAGCTTCTTCAGTCCGGGTCCAGGCCAAGACTTCTATATCTGGGGCATTCAGATTTCCGGTATCGGAAGCTTGATGACCGGTATTAACTTCATCGTTACGATTTTGAAAATGCGCGCGCCAGGCATGAAGCTCATGAAAATGCCGATGTTCACCTGGTCCACGCTGTCCAGCTGCTTAACGATCATTCTCGCTTTCCCGATTTTGACCGTAACGCTGGCTCTATTGTTCATCGACCGTTACCTCGGGGCGCACTTCTTCACCCTGGACGGCGGCGGCAATCCGATGATGTACATTAACCTCATCTGGATGTGGGGTCACCCTGAGGTGTATATCGTCGTTTTGCCGGCGTTCGGGATCTTCTCCGAGGTCGTCGCGACGTTCTCGAAGAAAAGATTGTTCGGCTACAAATCGATGGTATTCGCGCTCATGAGCATAAGCTTCTTCTCGTTCTTCACGTGGGCGCATCACTTCTTCACGATGGGCTCCGGCGCGGACGTGAACGTGTTCTTCGCGATTACGACGATGTTGATCGCCATACCGACCGGGGTAAAAGTATTCAACTGGCTGTTCACGATGTATCGCGGGCGCATCTCGTTCGAGACGCCGATGCTGTGGACGATCGGCTTTATTCCGTGCTTCGTCGTCGGCGGTATGACCGGGGTGCTGCTCTCCGTCGCTCCAGCCGACTTCCAATTCCATAACAGCTACTTCCTGATCGCCCACTTCCACCAAGTGTTGATCGGCGGCGTGGCGTTCGGTTACTTCGCGGGCCTCTACTACTGGTGGCCGAAGGTGTTCGGCTTCAAGCTGCACGAGCGCATTGGCAAATGGGCGTTTTGGTTCTGGAACATCGGATTCTACGTCTGCTTTATGCCGCAATACGTGCTCGGCCTGATGGGCATGACTCGCCGTATGAACACGTACGGTTGGGATCGCGGCTGGTGGGAGCTTAACCTCGTGTCGACGATCGGCGGTTTCTTGATGGGGATCGGCTTCCTGTTCCAAGTGTGGCAAATTCTCCATAGCATCAAGTTTATGAAGAAGGCGCCCGCCGATCCTTGGAACGGACGCACGCTCGAGTGGACGATTCCTTCTCCTGCTCCTATGTACAACTTCGCGACGGTGCCTCGCGTAAGTGAACGCGATCCGTGGTGGGAAGAGAAGCTTCGCCGCGAGAAGGGCATTATGTCTCCGCCGCCTCCGGCGATTGAACCGATTCACATGCCGAAAAACTCGGGTATTCCAATTATTATGTCGGCTTGTTGGTTCGTTGCGGGCTTCGGATTCGTATTCGACTGGATCTGGATCGCGATTCCCGGGTTGGTCGGGGTCGCGGCATGTATGCTCGCTCATTCGTTCAACTATAATACGGACTATTACATCCCGGTAGACGAGATCAAACGTACCGAGGCTGCGGCAAAGGGGGCTGTCTAAATGGCACACGCTAATCATTCGTCATCGGCGGCGCATGCCCAAGGCCACGGTCACGACGACGGGCATCACGATCTCGAGGCGCTCCGGATGATGGGCTTCTGGATTTTCCTTATAACGGACTGTATTTTGTTCGGCTCGTTGTTCGCGACGTTCGCGGTATTGCACGGCAATTCCGCGGGCGGACCGATGCTCTCCGATATGCTCGAAATGCCGGGTGTTATCGCGGAGACGTTCATCCTCCTGACGAGCAGCTTCACGAGCGGACTCGCTGTGCTGTGCATGAACCGCGGCGACCGCAAAGGACTCATGAGCTGGCTCGCGGTTACCGTCGTCCTCGGCGCCGCGTTCATTACGCTTGAAGTTACCGAGTTCATGAACTTGGTGCACGAAGGAGCTAAAATTTCCACAAGCGCGAGCTGGTCGGCGTTCTACACGCTCGTCGGCACGCATGGCTTGCACGTCTCCGTAGGCCTCGTCTGGATGATCTCGATCATCCTGCAGCTTGCTAAGCACGGGATTACGCCGGTTACGAAACGTAAAGTCGGCATCGTTAGCTTGTACTGGCATTTCCTCGACGTCGTATGGATCTTCGTCTTCACGATCGTCTACTTGATGGAGGTGATGTAAGATGGCGCAACACGGTACGCATTCGCACGATCATTCGCATGAGCATGGCGAGCACGAATCGCACGGTTCGCTGAAATCTTACGTAATCGGCTTCTTGTTGTCGCTCGTGCTGACCGCCATTCCGCTCATCGTCGTGCTGAACGACCTGATGGAGGGAACGCCGGCGAAGCTGCTGTTGCTCGGCACGGCAGTCCTGCAGTTCGTCGTGCAGCTGTTCTACTTCATGCACCTGAAAGAAGAGAAGAAGCCGCGCTACAACCTCATGGTTCTTATCCTCGGCATCGCCATCGTCCTGACGATCGTTGCCGGATCTATCTGGATCATGACGTACAACAAAGTGTCTTAAGCCTTGTTGCAGGCTAAAAACCCCCTTCCGATTTGATCGGAAGGGGGTTTTGTTATATCCGCGTTTGTCGAGATTCGTTTATTCCGCGTACCAAGGATTCAAGTGCACCATCACTTCGATGACGTCCGAATCGGCATCCATAATGCGCTGCTTAATCAGTCTGCTTATATCGTGCCCGCGCTGGATCGTGTAGTCACCCGGCACGCCGACGCGTACGTCGACGGTAATGTAATGGCCGTGCTCGCGGGCGCGTACCCGATCGATCCGTTTGATCGGCTCGATGGCGGAAATGAGGTTCTCGTATCGGGATAGCTTCTCCGGCGCGACGTTGCGCTCCATCAAGATGTTAACCGCTTCATGTCCGATCTCGTAGCCGAGTTTCAGCACGAGGAGCGAGACGATTATGCCCGCGACCGGGTCCCCGTAAGCGGCCCATGCCCAATCGTACCGATGGCCAAGCAAAGCGATCCCGATGCCGACGACCGCGGCCAAAGATGCATATACATCCGCCAGGTGATCATAGGCGGTAGCTAGCACGCTCTTGCTTTTCGTCGTCTTGCCGACGCGAATCGTGTAGACGTATAGCCATTGCTTCCAGACCAAGGATAAGGCGGCTGCTCCGAGCGCTAACCAGCTTTCTTCTCCGGGCGGTTCGAATAACGCGCCGATGGATTGGAAGGCAATCCATACGGCGGCGACTATGAGAATGATGGCTACGAACGCGGAAGCGACGACTTCCGCTTTGCCGTGCCCGTAGGGGTGGTCTTCGTCTGCGGGTTTTTTGGAGACCATGGAAGAAGTCAAAGCTGCTATGGACGCGATGATATCCCCTGCATTATGGACGCCGTCCGCTAATAATACGGGACTCGCCAGCAGCGCTCCCGCAATGATTTTCAAAATCGTAAGTAATATGTTGCTGATCAAACTGATCCAGATTGCCAGTAATCCCGAATGATGCCTATCCGCCACAAAGATTGCCCCTTCAAATAAAGTTTACCCTGCGCAAAAAATAAATCAGGCTCCCAACCGTAGGGTTGAGAGCCTGTATTCAACATTATTATGCCCACATATGTTTATGACATGTTTACATATAAATAAGTTATACCCGTTCATGGGTGACAATCACCCTTTCCTCGCACTCACGCAAAATAAGCTGCAAGTGTATTGTATCATACCGTGCCGACCATTACGATAAGCAAAAAATACAAACGACTCGCGGAATAGTGCAAGTTTAACGATATTAAATGTTAATTTAATGTTATATATTGAGCGGATTAGGGCAATACTATGTCATTATTATTGACATCACCCTATGTGGGGCATATCATTACAGTAAAACCCAATAAATGGAGGGAGTCGTTCCGTATGGGGATGACCAACGAAGCTTATATTACATCGCCTTCCTCCCGTTTCTTCAATGAGATGTACGACGGGTCTCAGGTGCGCGGACACTATGGCAAAGTTCACCAAACGCTAACCCGCATGTCGGTCGAAGAACGAATCATGCGTCAGCATCAGATGAACGGCCGGTTGCTGGAAGAAGGGATTACGTTCACGCTTTCGGGCGGAGACAAAGATTCCTTAGAGCGGACGATCCCGTTCGATCTCGTCCCGCGCATTATCCCGTCCCGCGAATGGAGCGTTATCGAGCAAGGTACGCGTCAACGCGTCCGCGCGATGAACGCTTTCCTGGCGGATATTTATCATGAGCAATGCATCCTGAAGGACGGACTCGTGCCGCGGCGGATGGTTATGGCCAACCGCTATTTCCGGACGGAAATGATGAGGCTGCCGGTTCCCGGCGGTACATACGTTACGACTGCGGGTATCGATCTGATCCGGGACGAGAAGGGCGACTATTTCGTGCTGGAGGACAATTTGCGTTCCCCGTCGGGGTTCTCTTACGTGTTCAAAAGCCGCTCGATCATGCAACACGATTTTCCCGAGCTATATTTCTCGTACGCCGTCCGCGGCATCGAGCAGACGCTTCACGACTTCCGGGCATCCCTTCGCAATCTCGCGCTGACCGATAAGAGCGAGCCGGTAATCGCCCTGCTCACGCCGGGTAGCTATAATTCGGCTTATTTCGAGCATACGTTCTTGGCGCAACAGCTTGGCCTCGAGCTCGTAGAAGGGCGAGATTTGGTATGCCGGGACAACAAAATCTATATACGTAAATTAAACGGGTACAAAAAAGTAGATGTCCTATACCGCCGCATCGACGACGATTTCCTCGATCCGTTGACGTTCCGTCCGGACTCGCTGCTCGGCGTCGCCGGGCTCATGAACGCGTACCGGTTCGGAAACATCGCCATCGCGAACGCGCCCGGAACGGGAGTGGCGGACGATAAGGCGATCTACACGTTCGTACCGGAGATGATCCGGTATTACTTGAACGAACGTCCGATCTTGAACAACGTTCCGACCTACCTGATGAGTCGCCCGGACGAGCGGGAACACGTGCTCGAACGGCTAGACGAGATGGTCGTGAAGGAAACTTCGCTCTCCGGCGGTTACGGCATGCTGATCGGGCCGGCGTCCACGGAACCGGAACGCGCGATGTTCGCGGAGAAAATCCGCGCTAATCCCGACAATTACATTGCCCAACCGACTATTCAGCTATCCACCGCGCCGATTAGTCTTGAAGGAAAAATGGTTCATCGCCATATCGACCTTCGCGTTTTCGCGCTGGCCGACGGCAATCAGGTTCACGTGCTGCCGGGCGGATTGACGCGCGTGGCGATGGAGGAAAACTCGCTTGTCGTTAACTCCTCGCAAGGCGGCGGGTGCAAGGACACGTGGGTAATATCCGATTAATAAAGCGAATTTTAGGAAGGGGTGCCACCCATGCTGGATCGAATCGCGGAATCGTTATTTTGGATCGGTAGATATACGGAACGGGCGGAAAATCACGTAAGGTTGCTCGATGTGTATTATCACTTGCGCGAAGACAGCACGGGGGAAGACGAATCGGTATGGCGGAGAATCGCGAGCACGCTCGGCGATAGCGCAAGCTATGAGGAACGGTATAGCAATTACGAGGAAAGAGACGTGTTGCATTTCCTTACGCTGGATCCGACGCAGGCGAATTCCCTCCTGACTTGCGTTATTCAGGCGCGCGAAAATTTGAAAAAAATACGCGAGCAGCTGCCAACCGAGCTGTGGAACCTTATGAACGGCTTCTACTTATGGCTCAAAGGCGTCCATGTGGACGAGGTCATCCAGCAATCGCCGCACCGCTTTTTTCAGCGCGTCAAAGAAGGGCTTTCGGCTTTCCAAGGCACCGCGGTGTCTATTACGTTGCGCGACGAATCGTGGCACATGATGGAATGCGGCCGGTATTTGGAGCGTTCGGAGAACGTGTTGCGGCTGTTGCAATCCGTATCGCAGAAAGTTCCCGAGCAAAACAAAGCTTCGTATGCGTTCACGCTCGCGGTGCTTAAATCCGCGGGAGGGTACGAGGCATTCCGTAAGCTCGATCAAGAAGAGTTTTGCATGGAGGGGGTAGCGCGATTCCTGTTGCTGCAGGAGAAGTTTCCGCGCTCCGTTCAATTCGCCGTCACCTCGTTCGAACAGCATCTGAAGGCGATGCGCGGACAGACGGACACGTCGGGCTCCGCGCTGGAACGCGTCATTCGCATGGCGGGCAAAGCCAGGTCCGAGCTCGGTTGGATCGACCGCAACGAGATCCATTTGGATTCGCTCGGCGACGTGTTGCAGCAGCTTATGGCTACGAGCAGGCAGCTCGGAGATTCTATAGCTAAATACTTTTTTTCCCCGGGACGGGAGGTTATCGCATGAAGCTGGAAATATGCCATGTTACCAAGTACCGATACGCCTCGGCAGTGTCGGACAGTGTCAATGAGATTCGCCTTACCCCTCGGACCGATGAACGCCAGGCATGCTACCAGCATCGGCTGGCGATCGATCCGAACGTGCAGCTGCTATCGTATGAAGACTTTTTCGGCAATCGGGTGCATTCGTTCACGGCGAATTTTCCGCATCGGGAGCTTGTCATTACGTCTTATTCCACCGTCGTGACGCGTGATCGGGACGTGGTCTGGGAAGCGGCATGGGGGCCGGAGGAATCTTGGAAAAGGTTGCGAAGCGTCGAATTCATCGATCGCTACGCAGAATACTTGCTACCGACTTCCTTCTCGACGTTCCATCCGAAGGTCGAGGAATACGCGGCGCACATTCGCGGCGAGGAGTCGGGCGTCTTCGGCTTTGTAAGGAATGCCGCGGGCTCGATATTCGGAGATTTTGAGTACAAGCCTTTATCGACCGGCGTGCATACGACGGCGGACGAGCTTATCGGAATCGGAACGGGCGTATGCCAGGATTTCGCTCATCTGCTCATCTCGATCTGCAGGCTAAGAGGCGTACCTGCGCGCTATGTCAGCGGATATCATTTCGTGGGCGACCTTCAGGGACGGAATGCGGATTTCGAGCAAGCTTCTCACGCTTGGGTGGAAGTGTACATACCCGGCGTAGGTTGGCAGGGCATTGATCCGACGAACAACAACTTGATCGATTGGCGATACGTGAAGCTGGGGCATGGCCGGGATTATAAGGATATCGTGCCCGTGAAAGGCATTTATCGCGGAACGGGAGACCAATCGCTTCAAGTGTCGGTCGATGTTCGGCTAGCGGAGACAGGTTGACGGAATGTTCGGAAATAGAACTAATAATTGATTCATATCGTGTAATGTGTGGATTTTATCAATAAAATGACGAACGATTATGCATTAGCATATTGACATGTACGGATGGGTGCGATAATCTACGTAGGGGCGACCGAGAATCGGTTGCCGATAATCCATGCGTATATCGTCCATTCGTATATCCTCGGCAATATGGGCTGGGGGTCTCTACCGGGAACCGCAAATTCCTGACTACGAAGGATGTGGGATAACCACACCCTTCGCCGGTCAGGGATTTTTTTGTGTCCGTATTCGGACGGCGGCAAGGGCACATAAGGAGGAGACAGCCGAATGAAAACGTATGATGTTATCGTGGTCGGAGCGGGTCCGGCGGGTATATTCACCTGTTACGAGCTAACGAGAAAGGCGCCGGGGCTTAAGGTGCTGCTCGTAGATAAGGGGCACGATATTCGACGCAGACATTGCCCAATTCTAGAAAATAAAATCGAGCTCTGCCCGCCGCCGGCAGGCAAAAAAGACTTCGCCGGTTGCTTGCCCGCTTGTTCGATTACGGCCGGCTTCGGTGGCGCGGGCGCGTACAGCGACGGGAAATTTAACATTACGACGGAGTTCGGCGGCTGGTTAACGGATTATTTGGCGCCGTCGCAAGTGCTCGGTCTTATTAAATACGTAGACGACATCAACATTGAGCACGGCGCGACGCTGAACATCACCGATCCGACGACAGACGTCGTCAAAAGCATCGAGCATCGGGGCTTCGCCGCCGGCTTGAAGCTATTGCGCGCTCAGGTACGGCATCTGGGCACGGAGCAGAACTTGGAAATTATGAAGTCCATCTCCGATTACCTCGATAGCCGAATCGAGATGCGGTTCAAGACGGAAGTCGCGGACTTGCTGACGGACAAAGCGGACGGAGCGCATCGCGTGCGGGGCATCTTGCTCAAGGGCGGAGAGGAGATCGAGGCGGATCAAGTCGTCGTCTCGCCGGGTCGCGACGGGTCGGCGTGGCTTACCGAAGTACTCAAGAAACGCCGTCTGCGCATGGTGAACAACCAGGTCGACGTCGGCGTAAGAGTGGAGACATCGGACGTCGTCATGCGGGAAATCAACGAGCATTTGTACGAGGGCAAATTCGTATACAACACGTCGGTCGGCACCCGGGTTCGCACATTCTGCAGCAATCCGTCCGGACACGTCGTCGTCGAGAACCATAGCGGGGTAATGGCGGCGAACGGCCATGCGTTCAAGGATCCGGCGCTAGGCTCGTCGAACACGAACTTCGCGTTGCTCGTCTCGCACAAGTTCACCGATCCGTTCGACAAGCCGAACGAATACGCGCGCGAAATTTGCAAGCGGGCGAACGATCTCTCCAACGGCGGCGTAATCGTGCAGAAGTTCGGGGATATTATGCGCGGTCGCAGATCGACGGAAGGCCGGATCAAGGAGGGCTTCATTGAGCCGACCTTGAGCGAAGCAGTACCGGGAGATCTCGGACTCGTGCTTCCGTACAACACGATGAAGAGCTTGATCGAGATGGTCGAAGCGCTCGACAAGGTGACGCCGGGCATAGCTTCCGAGCACACTTTGTTCTACGGTGTGGAAGCGAAGTTTTACTCGGCTAGGCCGAAGCTTAGCGAGACGCTGGAGACCGAGATCGCGGGGCTCTATTGCGGCGGCGACGGCGCAGGCGTTACGCGCGGTCTGGCACAAGCGGGCGCCGCCGGCATTTGGATCGCTCGCGCGATCGCGGACAAGCGCGGGACGTAAGTAAATGGCGCTGAACATCCATCGCGCCAAAGTTAGCGGACCGTAGAGACGTTATTTGGCCGGATTAATCGATTACGGGCGGGTAAGCGGACACTAGTGGCTTTATTGGGTGGCAACAGCGATAGTTGCGCGAGATTAACGACGATTAGAGCCAGTGGTGTCCGCCGCCGCTATGATTTGGCGTTGATCTCGATGAATAGCGCCATCTCTGTCCTCCTTCAAGCGAAAAAAGCAAAGCGCCGTCCCGAGGGACGGCGCTTTGTTGCAGTTAAGATTTAGTCCTTCTGCGCGATCTTCTGGAACGCTTCAAGGAACTGCTTCGCCGGATAGGCGCCGGACAATGCGTATTTGCCGTCCAAGATGAAGAACGGCACGCCGCTGATCCCGATGTTTTGCGCGCTTTGCTGATCCTGCATAACCGCTTTGTTGCCTTCGCCCTCATCGAGCAGCTTCTTAAGTTCGGCCGTATCGACTCCGAGTTCTTCCCGCGCGAGCTCGAGCAACACGTCCAGTTGGGCGATGTCTTTGCCGTCTTCGAAATAAGCTTTCATGACGGCATCCACCCAGTGTGCTTGACCGGCTTCTTCGAGAAGTGACGTAATCCGATGCGCCAGCACCGTGTTAGGCATACGAGATACTTGGTCGAACTTGAAAGTAACGCCGACCGCGGCGCCCGCATCCGTCACGCGTTGGATCATCGGACGCATCTGCTCGGCTCCGCCGAATTTCTTTTCCATGACGCTGTTGTACGGCAAGCCTTCCGGAGGAAGGGTCGCATCGAGCTGGAACGCGTGGTAGTTGACCGTAATCGTCTCGCCGGTCGCGTTCTGCCAAGCTTCGATGGCGTCGTTCATATTCTTTTTGCCGATGCGGCACCAAGGGCACACCATGTCGGAATAAATATCGATTTTCATCGCGATCACCTCTTAAACGAACTGTTGTCCTCTTAGTATGGCAGACATCCGAGCATTGATCAATGTGCGAACGGGGTTTACAGATGATAGAATAGAGGAAAAAATGACCTGTAACCGCAATAGAGGAGGATGTCCGCTTGAAATTGGCGATGGATTCTATGGTCGAGCTGCTGAACGGAGTAACGATGCCGCAGCTCGGCCTTGGCGTGTGGCGCGCCGAAGCAGGCGAGGAGACGGAACGCGCGGTGCTCGCTGCGCTTGAAGCCGGGTATCGCAGCATCGACACCGCGTCTCTATATAAGAACGAGAAGAGCGTCGGACAAGCGATTCGTTCGTCCGGCATTCCCCGCGAAGAAGTGTTCGTTACGACGAAAGTGTGGAACAGCGAGCAAGGCTATGAATCGACGATCGCGTCATTCCACAATAGCCTGCGTCAACTCGAGATGGATTACGTGGACTTGTTTCTCGTCCATTGGCCTGTCGTGGACAAGTACAAAGAAACGTACCGCGCGATCGAGGACTTGTATGTGCAAGGCAAAATCAAGGCGATCGGCGTAAGCAACTTCCAGATTCACCACTTGGAGGATCTGATGAACGTTTGCCGCATTAAGCCGATGGTGAATCAGGTGGAGCTGCATCCTCTGCTGACGCAGAAGAAGCTTCTGGCATTTTGCCGCAAGGAAGGCATCCAGTTGGAATCGTGGCGTCCGCTCATGAATGGCAATCTGGACGTGCTGCTTCTCGCCGAGCTGGCGAAGAAGTACGGCAAAACCCCGGCGCAGATCGCGCTGCGTTGGCAGCTGCAGCTTGGCATCGTAACGATACCGAAGTCGGTGCGGCCTGAGCGCATTCGCGAGAACGCGAGCTTGTACGATTTTGCGCTCGAGCCGGAGGATATCGTGCGCATCGATGCTTTGAACGAAAACCGCAGATTCGGCGCGGACCCGGACCATATTGATTTCTAGGCGTTGCCCTCGGGCATACTAAGATAGGGCATCCCGTGTGCTTGACAGCTCCAACTGTAACTGATATCATTACAGTAACGACAGGGAGGCGAAGCACGCTGCATGAACAGTGAATTTACGATTGCTGTCCACGGCCTTGTGCTGCTGGCCCATCGTCCCGACGGGATGGCTTCTAGCGAAGAGATCGCCAGTAACGTCTGCACGAACCCGGTAAGGGTTCGCAAAGTGATGAGTTGTCTGCGGAAGCATGGCTTCGTGGATACGCGCGAAGGATCGGGCGGAGGCTACAAGTTAGTCGCTAAGCCCGCCGACGTAACGCTGGCAAGCGTGTACCGCGCGCTCGCGGCAGGTTCGCTCGCGCCAAGCTGGTGCAGCGGCAACCCGGAGATGGAGTGCGTCGTCGGCTCCAACATGCGGGACGTCATGGACGCCGTATTTTGCGGAGCGGATCAAGTGCTTGCGTCGTATCTCGAGTCGATCACGATCGCGCAGATGTTATCCCGGATCGAAGCCAGAGCGAAAGCTTAGGCTAGCGTTACCGCAGTCGGGTGCAGCGGGTAAGGGTTCGCACGATTGCCCGATCATCATAGGCTTTAATACATTTCGATATAACGATAAGGAGAGATAACCATGGCAGTAGTCGTGACGAAAGACAACTTCAAAGACACCGTATCTCAAGGCGTTTCCCTTCTTGATTTCTGGGCACCTTGGTGCGGACCTTGCAAAATGCAGCTTCCGATCGTAGAGGAGCTGTCCACCGAGCTTCAAGGCACGGCGACGATCGCGAAAGTGAACGTTGACGAAGAGCCGGAACTCGCTAGCCAATTCGGCGTAATGAGCATCCCTACGCTGATCCTGTTCAAAGACGGCCAACCGGTCGACAAGCTTGTCGGTCTTCAATCCAAAGCCGCGCTGCAAGCGAAAATCCAAGGCCTGGCTTAATCCCGGCGGGATTTAAGCGGAATAGATTCGAACAGGGAACTGTCGCGATTTCGCGGCAGTTTTTTGTTTGTGCGGATTGGAATAAGCGAGGATGTTGCAAACCGATAGTAACGATGGTAAGATGAGTTCATGACCAATTGACCGAAATTGATTTTTAGTCAGTCTCAAACGAAAGGGGCTTATGCGCATGTCGGTCGATCGTCGTAAGTTAATCGTGGACGCAGCTTCGCAATCTTTCGCGTTGTATGGATACAAGGCGACGACGATGGATCAGGTCGCTAAGCTCGCCAACGTCGGCAAAGGCACGATATATACTTTTTTCGCGACTAAGGAAGAGTTGTTCGACGAGATCATGAACACGCTCATTCGGGACATGAAGCTGGTGGCCGACGAAGCGTACGATGCGTCGCTGCCGTTCTTCGATAATTTGAGCCGGATCTTGTATCGTTTGCTCGACTATCGGGAGAAGCATCAACTGGCATTGAAGATAGCGCATGAAGTTCGGGATATGGGCACGCCGAAAGCGATCGAGGGGCTGGATAAGATCGAGCGCGCGTTGCTGGCCTACATTCAAGCCAAGATCCAGACCGCTATCGAGAAGGGCGAGCTCAAGCCATGCGATCCGGCGTTGACGGCGTTCGTGTTGCTGAAGCTGTACCTGGCTCTTGCCACCGAGTGGCAGAAATCGAACGAGCCCCTGGATAAAGAGCAGATTACGGGGATGTTCCGGCTTTATTTGATGGAGGGTATTGCGGTCAAATAATACGTTGGATTGAAAATAACGAACGGTAGTATCCGCCTGGCCTAACGGCTGCAAGGTGGGGGCGTACCGTTTTTCTACCCCCTATATTGACCAAATGAACAAATTAGTCAGTCAGGAGAGATGCGGCATGAAAATGAAAGGATTCAAACAATTTACCCAGGAGGTAGCGTCGATCGTTCGCAATCCGAAGACGCTCATCCCGGTCGTGGCGGTGCTTATGATCCCCGTCATGTACAGCGGGATGTTTCTCGGGGCTTTCTGGGACCCGTACGGCAAAATGGATAAGCTTCCCGTCGCCGTGGTGAACTCGGACGCTGGAACGGTGTCGGAAGGCAAAGCGATTCATATCGGGCAAGACTTCACGAACGAGCTGAAAGATAACGCGAGCTTCGAGTGGCATTTCGTCGATCGGAATGAAGCGACGGAAGGGCTCGACGATCACGAATATTACATGGCGATCGAAATTCCGGCCGATTTCTCGGCGAAGACGGCGACGTTGGCCTCAAGCGAACCGACGCCGGCTCAAATCGTGTTCTTGAAAAACGAAGGCAGCAATTTTCTCGCCTCGCAGATCGGGAACAACGCCGTCGAACGGATGAAGACGCAGTTAAGCCAAGAGATAACGAAAACGTACGCGCATACGGTCATGGAACAGATGACCGCGCTCGCCGACGGTTTGAACCAAGCAAGCTCAGGAGCAGGCGAGCTTGCCGCCGGCGCGTCGGACGCCAAGAACGGCGCAGCGCTCATTCAGGAGAACCTGCACAAGCTCGCGACGGGTTCGGTGACGATGCAGCAAGGCATCGATAAGCTTGTCGCGGGTTCCGGTTCGTTGGATACGGGCGCGTCGAACCTGCAACAAGGAAGCGTCGCATTGGCAAGCGGCTTAAAGCAATTGGACGACGCGAACGATCAATTGTCGCAGGGCGCAAGCACCGTCGACAGCGGCGCGAAGTCGCTTGCGGACGGACTAGGTGCATCCGCCGCAGGCTCGGCTAAGCTTCAGTCAGGCGCGAAGGCTCTAGCTGCCGGATTGGCGCAGCTAGCCCAGGCGAAGCCTGAACTAGCGGAAGATCCTGGCTTTAAGCAATTGCTTGCGGCTAGCGAACAGTTGGCTACCGGCGCCGCGGACGCCTATTCGGGCCAAGCGAAGCTCGCGGACGGCGCCGATACGTTGAGCGCCGGGGCGCATCAATTGGCCGGCGGATTGGCGACGTTCGGCGACAAGCTGGGCGAGGCTGCGGAAGGCGGGCATAAGCTTGCCGCAGGAACCGATCAATTGGTTGCAGGCACGACGCAAATAAAAGACGGGCTCGCGGAATTGTCCCAACGGTTCGGTGCTATCTCAAGCGGCTCGGAGAAGCTGGACCAAGGCGCATCCGACATGGCAAACGGACTGGTGAAGCTGGCCGACGGCACGGAGCAGCTGTCCGGCAAATTGAGCGACGCGGCGCAGCAGACTTCCGGCCTAGGCGATGCGAATGAAGATAACCTAGCTAATATGTTCGCCGACCCTGTCGATCTTAACGTCGTCAAGACGACGGAGGTCGCCAACTACGGCACGGGCTTCGCGCCTTACTTCTTGTCGCTCGGCTTGTTCGTAGGCGCGCTGTTGCTGACGGTCGTCTATGCGGTGAAAGAACCGGCGGCCGCGCCTAGAAGCGCATGGAGTTGGTTCTCCGGCAAAGCGATGACGCTGGCGCTGATCGGCACGCTGCAGGCGCTTATCGCGGACGTGGTCTTGCTCTATGGCATCGGGCTGAAAGTGCAAAGCATCCCATTGTTCTTATTGTTCAGCATCCTAACTAGCTTAACGTTCATGAGCATCATATTATTGCTCGTCTCCATGATGGGCAATCCCGGTCGGTTCCTGGCTATCATGCTTCTGATCTTCCAGCTTACGAGCTCGGGCGGCACGTTCCCGTTAGAGATGATTCCGGGCTGGTTGCAGAACATCAGCGGATGGCTGCCGATGACCTACTCGATCGCCGGCTTTAAATCAGTCATTACAAGCGGCGATATCGCGGAAATGTGGAGCAACGCAAGCGTGCTTCTCGGCATCCTCGCGATATTCGCGGCGCTGTCGTTCGCCTACTTCTTCCTGTCGTACCGCAAACAGCAATCGACGGCCGCAGCCGCGGCCTAATAAAAAGCCTCTTCCGTCCGAGCATCCAGCTCGGATCGGAAGAGGCTTTCGTCGTTTACAAAGGGCTTAGATCGTCCACTGGCCGTGGACGATGGAGACGAGCTTCCACTCTTCTCCGGAAGGAACGAATACGAGCACGAGGCTCTGCCAATCCATGCCGTCGGCGGCCTTATCGAATCCCGGGAAGTAGAATTCGACGTATGAAGCGCCGGGATACGTCTCCGTTCCGTTGAACGCGACATTCCCTTTGCCCATGAGCTTATTGACGCTTACGTTAGGCGCTTCCGCAAAATCTTGGTTGTATACGAACTTCTCGTAGTACTCGCGGAACGTAAGCGAGATCGGTTCACCGCTGCCGTCGGAGGTGCCCCACGTCAGCTTCGTCGTATCTTTGAAGTCGGGAAGCTCCCCGGCTTGGAACAATTGGCTCTCGTTCGTGTCGATGTGCGCATACGGGGAAAATCTCAGTCCTTGCTCGGGATCGATCCAATCGGCCAACGATCCGAGGTCCCGGTCGCGAATGAGCTCGATAATGTTCGTCGCGGCATCTTTCAGAGACTCCTCGGAGAGGCTTGCGGTTTGTTCCGTATCGTCGTTGTCCGCGGGAATCGTGGACGGTTCGCTGCTATTGGTAGCTGTCTGTTCGGACGGCTCGGAGGAAGGTGTCGATGTCTCCGTAATCGTATTCGTCGCATTCGTGGTGTCGTTGGAAGACGAGCCGCAGCCAGCCAAGAAGAGCGCGAGAAGTGCCGCGATCAATAGCGGTGCCATTCTGCGCATTATTCATTACCTCCTTGCGTTTATGTACTCAGTTAGACGCAGATTAAGCCAAGATGTTCCGGTGAAAAACGGGCCGGAAAATTTTTTTGTGAAACCCGACAATCCGCATGGCTTCAGGCTTCTCGTGTTTCGGGTATATGTTATAATTTACGTATACTTTTATCCCTCAGGGGGCGATGGCATGGACCGCAAAAAGCCGGGTTTCGGCAAGCAGCTAGCGGATTTGCACCGTTGGAACGCGTGGATCGTCGTCATTCTGGCTATTACGGGAGTGCTGCTCTTCTGGGAACCCGTTCGCGGGTGGCTGGACGGCCATGCCCGGCAGCCGATCAAGCAGCTGCACATCGCGCTGGGGCTCGTAACCGGTATTTTTCTACTCCTCTACATTCCTTTGATGAAACGGCACTTAAAGCAAATTCGCAATCGTCCCCGCCAAAAAGGCAACCTTACTCTCGTAATCGCCCTGCTCGTCGGTTGGCTGCTCTCGGGCATCGTGCTATGGCAACTTCGGCATTTTTCGCCGGCTTGGGCGAATGCGGCTCTTGCCATCCATGATCTGTTCACTTGGTTCGGCGTTCCTTATCTCGTGTATCATTCGATAACCCGCTTGCGCTGGGCGAAGCAACCTGGACGCAGGGCCGTGAATACGACGGGAACGGTGGCTGCGACTCAGCCGCAAGCGAAGCAACCGGCTCAGATTCCGGGCGGCCGAGGCTGGGCGGATCAGGGTGCCGCCGTGCCTGCTTCTCCGGCGCCGTGGATGAACCGCAGGCAATTCATCAAGTTATCGGTCGGAGCCGCGCTCGCCGTAACGTTCGCGCCGCCCTTCTTTCGCTGGTTGCAGAGAGAGCTCGGAACGGGCGAGGGAGGGCTTCCCGGCGTTACGGACAACGTAATGCCGGACGCGAACAATATGTTGCCGGAGCCGACTCCGCTGCCCGATTCGGTTAATGTCGTCGGAGGCGGGGCGAGAGGCTATTTCGAGATGTACACGGTAACGCGGCTGCCGACTTTCGATTCGGCGACGTGGAAGTTTACGCTGGACGGACTCGTCGATCGTCCGACGACTTGGAACTGGGAGCAGTTTTTGACGATCGCCCGGACGGTGCAGGTCAGCGATTTTCATTGCGTGACGGGTTGGTCCGTCTACGATAATACGTGGGAAGGTATCCGGCTGTCGGAGCTTCTTAAGCAAGCGGGGCTTCAATCGCAAGCGAAATTCGTGAAATTTTATTCCGGAGACGGCGTATACACCGATACGCTATCGCTTGAGCAAGCGTACATGGACGACGTATTGGTCGCCTTGCTGCATGACGGCAGGCCGATCCATCGCGATTACGGCGGACCGGTTCGGCTTCTCGTGCCGAAGATGTACGCGTACAAATCGGTCAAATGGCTTAATCGGATCGAACTGATCGACAAAGATCAAATCGGGTATTGGGAAGACAGAGGCTACGACACCAACGCGTGGGTCAAGGCTTGATGCGAATTAGCGCTTGCTTTGGGGTATGTTAACGAGGCGGGATAGTCGTGGGTTGTACGGCACCGCGGGTGACGCTCGAGGCGATATACGCCGTCCGAGCGCCGCGCGCGGAGCGTGCTCGCGAGAGAAACAGACTAGGCCGTATGCGGCTTAGTCTGTTTCTTTTTGCGGCGTCGGAACCGGAGCAACCGATTTCGTCCGCTCCAACGTATCGTTGACGAATGCCATATCTTGATTGCGTGCTTTCATGTTCGTCGTGCCTTTGTAATTGCCTTTGTGGGATTTGTTTTCCATGCTGTAGTATAGCCTCCTTCCTTCCGTCATTGTGCGCATCCCAGAACCCCGTTATCCATGAGGAGGAAACGACTGAATGTGTAGATTCGATAGGGAACAACGGCGAGGGCCGCTTGTCGCCGCGCTTATTCTCGTCATCTTGCTCTCGGCGTGCGGCAAAGCGAATAAAGCCGAATCGCCCGTTGCCTCGGCGCTTGCAGAAGCGCAGACGGCGGCCAAGCAAATGAAGAAATACGCCTTCGAGATGCAACTCGATCAGAAGCTTAGCGGTACGGCGGAGACTGCGGCAGACATTAAAGTGGACATGCAGGGCTTGGTCGAACGCGAGCCGCTGAAGCTCGATCAGACGATTAACACGACGATCGACGGCGAGACGTCCGTCGTACGGACGGTCATCGTGCCCGAAGGGTACTATATGTATTTGCCGGAGTACGAGGAATGGAGCAAGCTGACCCCCGCGAACGCGGCGGAGAACACGGCAACGCTATCCGATTTTCAAGTGGACCCGGGGCAAGCGATTCAGGACATCGATACGCTGGCCGAATTCGCATCGGTGGAGAAAGACGCCCGAACGCAAATCGTTCGTTATGAAGGCAACGGCACGGAAGCCAAGGCCTATGCGGTTACGCTATTGAAAAGCACGATGGGACTGTCCGACATGGACCAACGCACGCAAGATAGCCTGAAGGTGAGCAAGCTGAAGCTTACGTTGACTTTGGATGCCGCGAACCATTGGCCGATGTCCTATACCATCGAGAGCGAATTATCATTGGAGCTAGAAACTAGCAAGGTGACCACCGTGCAAATGTCGCTCTCGGGCTCTTACAGCGAGATCAACAAGTCGACCGCGGTTACTTTGCCCGAGGCGGCGAAGGGCGCGCTCGATCCCGACCAAATCGACGAACAGCTCGGGGACGACCCTTTAAATCTCAAAAACGGTCAATGACGCCATGCGGATGCGACATCTGTGGACGTTACGCCGCCGTTCTTGTATAATGGCGTGAGAATTGAACAGCTTGACGATCGGCGGCAATGCCGCGGCGGTCGCAAGAAGTCAGGAGTGTTAACGTAATGGCACTGTCGTGCGGAATCGTCGGACTGCCCAATGTAGGGAAGTCGACCTTATTTAATGCAATAACGCAAGCGGGCGCGGAATCCGCTAACTACCCGTTCTGTACTATCGATCCGAACGTCGGCGTCGTGGAAGTGCCGGACGAGCGGCTTCAGAAGCTGGCGGATATCGTCAATCCTAACAAGATCGTTCCTACCGCTTACGAATTCGTGGATATTGCCGGTCTCGTCAAAGGCGCGAGCCGCGGCGAAGGTCTGGGCAACAAGTTCCTCGCCAACATCCGCGAGGTAGACGCGATCGTTCACGTCGTTCGCTGCTTCCAAGACGAGAACATTACCCACGTGGCGGGCAAGATCGACCCGATCAACGATATCGAGGTCATTAACCTCGAGCTCATCTTGACCGACATCGAGTCCGTCGACAAGCGCATGGACCGTACGCGCAAAGGCCTCAAGGGCGGCGACAAGAAAGTCGCGCAAGAACTCGAGGTGCTCGAGCGCATTCACGCGGCGCTTCATGCCGAGAAGCCGGCGAGAAGCGTCGAGCTGTCGGCGGAAGAAAGACTGCTCGTGCGCGATCTTCACCTGCTTACGATGAAGCCCGTGCTTTACGCGGCTAACGTCAGCGAGAGCGACGCGGCTAACGCTGACGGCAACCCTTACGTACAAAGAGTGCGCGAATTCGCTGCGGCCGAAGGCTCCGAAGTCGTTCACATCAGCGCCAAGGTAGAGTCGGAGATCGCCGAGCTGGAAGGCGAAGACAAGGAAATGTTCTTCGAGGAGCTCGGCTTGACCGAGTCCGGCCTTGACCGTCTCATCCGCGCTTCCTACAAGCTGCTCGGACTATACACCTACTTCACCGCGGGCGTCCAAGAAGTCCGCGCGTGGACGATTCGCAAAGGCATGAAGGCGCCGCAAGCGGCGGGCGTCATCCACTCCGACTTCGAACGGGGCTTCATTCGCGCCGAAGTCGTCGGTTACGAAGATCTTATCACCTCCGGCTCGATGAAAGTCGCGAAGGAAAAAGGACTTACCCGTCTCGAAGGCAAAGAGTACGTCGTTGCCGACGGAGACGTCATGCACTTCCTGTTCAACGTATAATCGATAACGGTAAGAGCCAAGCTTGCGGTGACGCAGCTTGGCTTTTTTTTGTTGTTTCGGACGCCAATGTAACGGTTAGATGGAGGACGCGGACCGTATGGACGCTATTTTGTGCCGATAATAGGTTTGTGCGGGGACGAGGGACAAGGGAGATGCTATTTGCCTGAAAAAGACGTTTTTGTTAGGAGCAACCGACGAATAACGCCTCTAGTGTCCGCGACTACACCGATAACTCAACCTTTTGCCGAAATAACGTTCCTGGTGTCCGTCCGCTCCCGAGCCTGCCCCTTGACCATTCTAAATGAACACCGACGTGCAACCTTCCACGCGGCTAGCGCGTCTGAGGAGGTGGAAACATCAGCCAAGAACGATCGATGGCGGCATAATTTAGCGCAATGTGAAGGGAGCAACTAGCAATGAACAAGAAGAAAGTCATTCTCATATTGGCGGCGGTCGTAGGATTAATGGGAACAACCGCGGCGGTAGGAGCCAGAGGCATGGTGGATAAAGTCAGCGGCTTGCTGCGAAAGGACGTATCCGTCTCGATCAACGGCGAGCACACGTCTCTTCATCCCGTATACATTAACGGCAAGGCTTACTTGCCGGTCCGCGATGCGGCTCCGGCGCTAGGCTATAACGTAAGCTATAACGGCAAAGAAATCGAGCTGAACGAAATCGCCGAGGAGGAAGCCGTGGAATACATGCGTACGATGGGAGTCATCGTCGACGTGCAGAAGACGAAGGACGGTCAGTATCGGATCGAAGTGCTCGGCAAAGGGCCGCAAAGCTGGGTCATTCTATTCGCGGATAAGGACACGGTGCTTACCGACGCGGACGGCAAGCCGTTTGCCGCGAAAAACCTTAAAGCCGGTCAACGGATCATCGCCGAGTTCGGACCGATCATGACGATGAGCTTCCCCGGACAGTCCCATGCGGCTACGATCAACGTACGGTCGGATTCGCTCATCAAGGAATCGACGATCCAAGCAGTCGAGCACACGGACGACGGCTGGCAAGTCAAATTCGGCGAGACGAAGAACGGCGTAGAGACGACTACGCTCGTCGTGAACGCAGGCAAGGAAACGACGTTGCTCGACGCGCAGGGGCAATCGGTAACATGGGAGAGCTTGAAACCGGGCATGAAGGTTCGCGCGTACTATGGTCCGGCCATGACGAAGAGCTTGCCTCCTCAAAGCCCGTTGCACTATCTCGTACTGCTTGACGCTGCGCCATCTCTAGCTCCGGCAGCCGTGAAAGAATTCCAAGACATCGCCTGGGCGCTAATATCGGCGGGCGAGAAGCCTCATCTGACGACGAAGAAGGAAGAAGCCAAGGTTGAGTTTATCCCGGCGGATGGCGCGCCGCTATTCGGCGGTACGGACGCGCAGAAGAAACGGCTCGAGGAACTGAAAGCAGCCGGCGGTCAAATCGTTACGGTCACCTATACGACGGATCGCGACGCGCTCATCGGACCGCTCGTTATGGCTTTCGATCCCGATACGAAACAGCTGCTAGGCTATTTCATTCGCAAATAATCGCATAAGAGAACGAAGAGCTCGGGGCTGGTGCCCCGGGCTTTTTATTTTGCGTAATGCTTTGCAAAAATTTTAGGTGACGGGAACGAATGTTTCTGTTATTGTAAATCCAATTTATTCCTAATTTATTCCTAATCGAACAAGGATGGGAAGCCCCATGAGAGCTTACGGTTACTTGATCAAAATGCGAATATTGACCGCCATTGCTTACCGCTTCGACGTATGGATCGGGATGGTCGGCGACGTTATCATGCTCGCGGCGTCCGTCTTCGTCTGGAAAGCGGCTTATGGCAGCGATGCATTAGGTTCCGGGGCTTCGGTCGTCGGATTGGAAGGCATGATTACGTACACCGTCATATCCGTATTGATGGCTGCAGTGTTCAGCACCGGCGTGCAGAACACGATCTACCAGCAGGTGCGGGAAGGCAATATCGCGATGGATCTTATGCGTCCGCTCAACCTGCTCGGCATCTACTTCTCCGAAGACTTGGGCAGCATGGTCAGCTCGCTCGTCAACAAAGCGATCCCGCTTGTCCTGATGGCCGCGCTGCTATTCGGCTTCCCGATGCCCGACAATGCGCTCGCGGGAGGGCTGTTCGCGCTCAGCTGCTTGCTAAGCTTTATGATTTTATGGCTCATGAGCGCCATGATCGGGCTTGTGGCGTTCTGGGTGGCGGAGCTAGGCAATCTAGGAATGGTGAAGGACGCTTTAGTTCGCGTGTTATCCGGCAGCATGGTGCCGCTATGGTTTTTCCCGGCGGGGTTGCAGCGGGTGTCGGAGTGGCTCCCGTTCCAGTATACGTACCAGCTGCCGATCAGCATCTACATAGGCATGACGAAGCCCGGCGAAGCGGTTCGCTCGATGGGCGTGCAAGCAGTGTGGATCGCGTTGCTCGGGGCGCTGCTCGCTTGGATTTGGACGCACGCCCGCGGCAAAGTCATGGTTCAGGGAGGGTGAGCTTAGGATGAGCGGAGCAAAGCACTATTTGTCCGTATTCGGTTATTACGCGAAGCTGGCGATTCAAAGGCAGTTGGAATACCCCCTGTTCCTCGTCAGCTGGCTGCTTATGATTCCTACGCAATATTTTGCCGGCATCTGGATGCTCCGAATTATCGTCGACCGCTTCCAACCGCTTCACGGGTGGGGGTTCAACGATCTTGCGTTTTTGTACGGACTCGGATTGCTTAGCCACGGCTTGGTCGTCGTCTTCTTCATCCCGACGTGGGGGACCGAGTTCGCGGTTATTCGCGGCGAGTTCGACCGGCTGTTGCTGCGTCCGATGAACGTGTTTTTCCAATTCGTAACCGGCTATTTCAACTTTATCGGCTTAATCGATCTTATCCCGGGCGTCGTCATTTTCGTATATGCGGCGCACATGGTGAACTTCGGGTGGGGGTTCGACAATATAGTCAAGCTGGCGCTCGTCGTCATCGGAGGCTTGTTCATACGCGGCAGCCTCTATACGATCGTCGGGGCGATCGCGTTTTGGACGAAACGAAGCCGTAGCCTGATCAACATGTCGGTGGCGACGTTGGAGCGGACGACGATGTACCCGCTGACGCTATACCCGCACGCCGTACAGGCTACGCTTACTTTTTTGTTCCCGATCGGCTTCATCAGCTTTTATCCGGCGGAGAGCTTCCTCGGCAAGACGGAATCGTTGGAGCTTCCGCTCGGGATGGCCATCTGGACGCCGGTCGCGGGACTCGTCAGCATGACGGTCGCCTATGCGGTTTTCCGGTTCGGACTACGTAGATACGAGAGCGCAGGCTCATAAGGGGCGATTATTATGGCGATCATCGAGGTTAAGGATTTGGTGAAAGAGTTCGTCGTCGTTCGGAAAAAGACGGGCTTAGCTGGCGCGTTGCGCAGCTTGGTCGTTCCGGACAAAAAGATCGTGCGGGGCGTCGACGGACTGTCGTTCGATATCGAGCAGGGGGATATCGTCGGCTATATCGGGCCAAACGGCGCGGGCAAGAGCACGACGATCAAAATGATGACGGGCATCCTGCATCCGACGGAAGGAAGCATTCGCGTATGCGGACTGTCGCCGCAGCAAGATCGCAAAGCCGTCGTGCGTCAGCTCGGGGTCGTATTCGGACAACGGACGCAGCTGTATTGGGATTTGCGGCTCGGAGAGACGTTCGAGCTGTTGAAGCGGATTTATCGGATCGAAGACAAACGCTACAAGGAAACGCTCGATATGTTGAACGAAGTATTGCGCATACAAGATTTCATCGATACGCCGGTGCGCCAGTTATCGCTCGGCCAGCGGATGAGGGGCGATCTGGCGGCTTCGATGATCCACGATCCGACGGTGCTGTTCCTGGACGAACCGACGATCGGGCTAGATGCCGACGCGAAGCACGCGATCCGTCAATTCATTCTGACGATGAACCGCGAGCGCAAAATGACGGTCGTGCTGACGACGCACGATCTAGACGACGTCGAGCAGTTATGCTCGCGCTTGCTCGTCGTCAATCACGGCAAAATCGTGGAGGACGGTCCACTGGACGACATAGTCGGCAAGCTGGCGCCTCATCGGCTGCTCGTCATCGAGCTGTCGAAAATGGTGAAGCTGCCCGAACACGCGCACGCTAAAGTCGTCCGCCAGGACGGGCTGAAAGTATGGTATCAGTTCGCCAAGTCGGGCATTACGGCGGCGGATTTGATCGCCGATCTGTCCGGCAGGCTCCCGATCCGGGATCTTAGCGTACAGGAGCCGGATATCGAGGACGCGATCCGCGAAGTGTATAGAACGACGGGGTAAACGGCTCTGGCAGTCATCGCCTCCTCACGAAACCGTCAAGTTGTGCTATACTAAAGTCAATACGCATGGTTATAACGGAGGTTGAGGAGAAGTGCTAGACCGTCTGCAAGTGTTGGCGGATCGATATGAGAAGCTTAACGAGTTATTGAGCGATCCCGACGTAGTAAGCGATACGACGCGTCTGCGGACTTATGCGAAGGAGCAATCCGGACTTGAGGAAGCATACCGCGCCTATGAAGAATACAAGCAAGTGCTGGTGCAACTGCAAGATGCGAAGGCGATGCAGGACGAGAAGCTGGACGACGAAATGCGCGAGATGGTGAAGCTGGAGATCGAAGAGCTGAACGCTAGGCGCGACGAGCTCGAGGAGCTTGTCCGCGTACTGCTGTTGCCGAAAGATCCGAACGACGGCAAAGACATCATCGTCGAGATCCGCGGCGCGGCAGGCGGCGAGGAAGCGAACTTATTCGCGGCCGAGCTGTACCGGATGTACGCGAAATTCGCGGATAGCCAAGGCTGGCGCACCGAAGTGCTTGAGGCCAGCGTGAGCGACCTCGGCGGCTTCAAGGAAGTGATCTTCTCGATCAGCGGAGCGGAAGCTTACCGCATGATGAAGTACGAAAGCGGCGCGCACCGCGTTCAACGCGTGCCGGAGACGGAATCGGGCGGGCGCATCCATACATCGACTTCCACGGTCGTCGTCATGCCGGAAGCGGAAGAAATCGATATCGTCATTCACGACAAAGATATCCGCGTCGATACGTTCTGCTCCAGCGGAGCGGGCGGACAGTCGGTTAACACGACGAAATCGGCCGTTCGCGTAACGCACGTGCCAACGGGCATCGTCGCGACTTGTCAGGACGGCAAATCGCAAAACGACAACAAAGACAAAGCGCTTCAGGTGCTTCGTACGCGGATCATGGACGTGAGACGCCAAGAAGAGGAAGCGAAATATTCCGGCGAACGCCGCGAGAAAATCGGCACGGGCGACCGTAGCGAACGCATTCGCACTTATAACTTCCCGCAAAGCCGGGTTACCGATCATCGGATCGGCTTGACGCTGCATCGTCTCGATTACGTCCTAAACGGCGATATGAACGAGATCGTTCAAGCGTTGACGCTGGCCGAGCAAGCGGAAATTTTGGAACGCGAGAATATGGGTTAAGCGATTTTAGGCTTGGAGCTTGGAGGCGTGACGCGTGAGCGAGAAAGACGGATTTAACCCTCTGACGATAGGCGCGACATTGCGCCTAGGCGCGGATAGCTTACGGCAAGCCGGAGTAGAAGAAGCTGACGCGGACGCGGAGCTTCTTCTTCTTTATTTGCTCGGAATGAGCAAAGCGGATTTGCTGATGGATTGGCGAGAACCGATGCCGGAACAGAAGCGCGGGGCATGGACGGAGATGCTGGCGCGCAAAGCGGCGGGAGAGCCGGTGCAATATATCATCGGGGAGCAGTATTTTTACGGGCGGCGGTTCGAAGTGTCGGCGGCGGTGCTGATTCCGCGGCCGGAGACCGAGCTGTTGGCCGAAGCGGTGCTGGCGATCGGGGATCGGCTCTGGCCATCGGGCACGGGCGCCACGGGACCCGTCGTGCTGGACGTCGGCACGGGGAGCGGCGCGTTGGCGGTTACGTTGGCGGCCGAACGGCCGGAATGGCGCGTGATGGCATCCGATCTATCGCCGGATGCGCTAGTGATGGCGCGGCGCAACGCGGAGACGCTTGGCGTAGCGGAGCGAGTGACGTTCGTGCAGGGAGATCTGCTGACGCCGTTCATGGCTGCGACCGACGGAGGTGCGGATGCTTATCCGCCGATCGATATCCTCGTCTCTAACCCGCCCTACATCCCTTCGGCGGACATTCCCGGCTTGCAGCGCGAAGTGCGCGCACACGAACCGCATCTTGCGCTAGACGGCGGCGAGGACGGGCTGAACCCCTACCGCGCGATGGCGCAACAATTGCAGTCGCTCCGCGCGGTGCCGCGGGTCGTAGCTTGGGAAGTCGGCGCGGGTCAGGCGGAGGACGCCGCGGCGCTTCTTCGCGAAGTAGCGGATTGGAGCGACATCCGCTTCGTGAAGGATTACGCGGGCA
Organism: Cohnella yongneupensis; assembly: GCF_042655785.1. Lineage (NCBI taxonomy): Bacteria > Bacillati > Bacillota > Bacilli > Caryophanales > Paenibacillaceae > Cohnella > Cohnella yongneupensis. Next base: position 83,410 of record NZ_JBHSNC010000051.1, on the reverse strand, counting down.
TCGATCGCCATGTCATGGCGGTTAGGGAGTAGGTCGCGCGGGGGCGGGAGCCAATAGAGCCGCCATGTGTGCTTAAATCGTGGAAACTCGCGGGTTTGGAGCCAATAGAGCCAACGCGTGTGATTATCATACCGCCAACAAAGAAGGGCAAAGCGCCTAAGCGCTTTGCCCTTTGTCGTGTACTGGCCGATCAATGCAACTTGAATCGGGACAAGACGTTATTCAAATCCTCGGCGAGCTTGGACAGCGCCTGCGAGGAGGAAGAGATTTCTTCCATCGTCGCAAGCTGTTCTTCGGTCGAAGCCGAGTTGTTCTGGCACGCTGCCGTCACTTCGTTGCCCGCGTCGGCGATATCTTCCATGAGGGAGACGATTTGCTTGCTGGAAGCCGCGAGCTCCTGCGTCGTTGCCGCGGTGTGATCTACGCGGGCGGTAACGGCATTGACGTGCTCTTCGATAACGGTCAACGCTCTGTCTACCGTATCCGCCTTCGTTAAGCTTTGGGTGACTTTCGCCGTACCAGCGTTCATCGCGCCGACCGCGTAGCCGGTATCCGTCACGATATCTTCGATGAGCGAGCCGATCTGTTCCGCGGATTTACGCGACTCTTCGGCGAGTTTGCGGATTTCTAGCGCTACGACGGCGAAGCCTCTGCCGTGTTCGCCCGCGCGGGCAGCTTCGATGCCGGCGTTCAGGGACAGGAGATTCGTCCGGTAGGCGAGATCTGTAATCATGATCGCGATCCCCTGGATTTCCTGCGAGCGGTTGCCAAGAGACTGAATGACGACGGCCGCCTGCTGCACCGTCTCGTCGAGCACCTGCATGTCCGTCAGAACCTCGCGCACGGATTTCGTGCCTTCCGCGGATGCCTCGGATGCGGCTTGCGCCAAGCGAGACACCTCATCGTTGCTGGCAGATACTTCATAGATGCCGTTCGATATTTGTTGGATGGCGGTTACGGCTTCGGCGACATGGTTCTGTTCGGTCGTCGAGCTGTCCGCGATCTGGTTCGTCGCTTCGACGATCTGTTCGGTCGCGCGGGTCGTCTGTTCGGCGCTGGCGGTCAGCTCCTCGGAGGACGCCGCTACTTGAATGGCCGTATCCTGCGCCTGGCTCATAATGCCGCGCAGGTTGCGCAGCATCCGGTTGAAGCTGTCCGCGAGCGTCCCGATCTCGTCTCGGCTGCGCACGATGATCTCGCGGCTCAGGTCGCCTTTGCCGTCGGCGATTTCTCGCATTTGACCGTTCATGGCGGCAAGCGGCTTCGTTATGGCGCGAATGATCAGGAATGCGACCACGATGGACAATAGAACGCCCGCAATGAAAAATCCGTACATGAGCGTCTGTTCTTTCTTATCGTTCGATTTTTGGATCTTGTTGTCGCTTGCGATTTCCGCGTTCAGACGATCCACCGCTTCCGCGGTTACCTGGTCGAGCTTTTTGCGGGCCGCGCGCTCTTCGTCGAAATGAACGAGCTTGGCTTCGGTCAATTGACCGGCTAGCACCAGATCGATTGCTTTTTGGCTCTCTTTGGTATAGTCGGCGTACAATTCCTCGATTTGGTCAACCGAGGATTTATCCGCATCGCTTAAAGTCGAGTCCGACTTAAGCCGATCGATAATAGCGGTGACTTCAAGCCCTTTCGCCGTAATTTCCGACGTGTACTGGCTGTCTTGCATCATGATATACGCCCGTTCGTCGTTCGACATGCCGGCTAACCGATATTGGAGATTTTTGAGCGTGTAACGCAATTCCCCGTCCGCAACGGTCTCTTGCTGGGCCGATCGGGAATGCTCCAAATACAGGTTGGTCATGATGGCGAGGGAGAGGAGAAGAAGAGATAGGACGGCAAAAGCGGAAATCAGTTTGTTTCGAATGCTCATATAGGCCTCCTGCTACTTGATGTCATGTTAGATATCATCGGCTTTTGCCGAATAAAAATTGATAGGTTTATAGACTCGTTTCCCGGACATACTGAACATTACGACGTTCCGGAACGCATAGATCGGCACCGACGGGTGCCCGAGGAGAGAAATCGTCTATGCGCGTTCATTTTTATCCGCAATCATCTTCCAAATCCTATTATTTCGTTAAAATTATCGTCCTGTCGTTGGCATTATTCCTGGCGTTAATAGCAACGTTCGGCCGATTCGCTTCGGCGAGCGCATCCGAGATCATTCCCGAAGACGCGATCCGGATTCGGATTATCGCCAATTCCGATAGCGACTTCGATCAGAAAGTAAAACAAGCCGTGCGCGCCAGCGTGTCCGAGGCGATTCTCGCATGGGGCGAGATGCCCGCCGACCATGACAAGGCGCAAAGCTTGATTCGCAATCACTTGAAACAGCTGCAAAAGCTGGTGAACGCTAAGTTGAACGATTACGACGTCGACTACAAAGGCCGCGTGGAGCTTGGGGAAGTGCCTTTTCCGGATAAACAGTTCAAAGGCAAGAGCTACGCGGCTGGCGATTACGAGGCGTTACGCATTACGCTGGGCGAAGGCAAAGGAGCGAACTGGTGGTGCGTGCTGTTCCCGCCTATGTGCTTGACGGCGGCTACCGCTCAAGATGACGACGCCAAAGTCGCGACGGCCAGCGTTAAACCGGCGCATGCGTCTAACGCTTCGGACAACGGAACGGAAGCGGAGAAGCCGAAGCCGAAGTTTTTCCTGTGGGTCATCATCCAGAAGCTGATCGCGTTCATCGCGGGGTTGTTCTCGTAATGTGCTATAATAGCGGCAAAGCATAGGCTTGCCGCGCATGCGGCGATGACGGCAGACAAGGATGGACATGAGCATGATGACGAAATATTGGTCCTCGGATCCGGCGCAGGCCGGTCTGAAAGAAGCCGCCGCGGCGCTTGCCGATGGCGGCATCGTTGCGTTCCCGACCGAGACGGTGTACGGGCTCGGAGGAGATGCGGGCAATACGGAGGCGGTCACGCGGATTTTCGCGGCCAAAGGCAGGCCTTCGGACAACCCGCTGATCGTTCACTTGGCGGAAGCGGCGGACGTTGGACGGCTCGCGACGCAGGTGACGGAAATCGAACGACGGCTGATGGAGGCGTTCTGGCCGGGACCGCTGACGCTCGTTCTTCCGGTGAGGGAAGGCGTCGTATCGCCGCTCGTGACGGCAGGACTCGATACGGTGGCGGTGCGCGTGCCCGCGCACGAGACGGCGCGGAGGCTGATCGCGGAGTCGGGCTGCCCGCTGGCCGCGCCGAGCGCCAACCGTTCCGGCAGACCAAGCCCAACGCAAGCGTCGCATGTGCGTGAAGACTTGGACGGGCGTATCGACGGCATACTAGACGGCGGTCCGACCGGCGTCGGGCTTGAATCGACGGTTGTCCGAGTCATCGATGATCGGATTCATATTCTTAGACCGGGCGGCGTAACCTGCGAGATGCTGCAGCAAGCGGTCGGCGGACGCGCATCGGTACAAGGCGAGGAGAGTCGGCAGACGGAAGCGTCCCTCGAACAGGCGCCAAGGTCGCCCGGCGTGAAATACGCTCACTATGCGCCAAAGGGCGAGTTGCTGCTCGTCACGGGCGAGCAGGAGGCGATGATTGCGGCCGTCCAATCGAAGGTCGATGAAGCGCGCGCCCTTGGGTCGCGCGTCGGCGTGCTGGCGTGCACGGAGCATGCGGGCCGCTACGAAGCGGACGCGGTGCTCGACTGCGGGCCGCGCAGCTCCCCTGAAGTCGCGGCGCAGGCTCTGTATGCGCACTTGCGGGAATGCGACGCGAGGGAATTGGATTTCATCGTCGCGGAAGGCTATGAGGAGCGAGGCATAGGCACCGCGCTCATGAATCGCCTGCGCAAAGCCGCCGGCGGCCGCGTTCTGAACGTCTAAAGGGAAGCACCCCTCCATCTTCCATAAGCTTCCACCCCTAAGAGCATGATCCCGAACTCGTCCGCATATGTTGGATAGAGGATAAGGCGATGCGGAGGCTAGCTCGCCGCATGAGGGGGGACAAGCGATGACGGACTGGTCCATCGCATCCGGGCAAATGCTGACGATTCTCGTCATGGCGGTCGCTCTGGGCATGGATGCTTTCTCTCTGGGCATCGGAATCGGATTGAAAGGCATCCGGCGCCGCGACGTGCTCAAGCTGAGCGCGATTATCGCGCTGTTCCATATTTTGATGCCGCTCGGCGGCATGGTCATGGGACAATACGTCGGCGAGCTGCTCGGCGGAATCGCGACTTCTGCCGCGGGAGCGTTGCTCTTGCTGCTCGGCGGACATATGGTCTATAGCTCCGTGCGCGGGGAGTCGGTCGATTCGATCGATCATCGCACCGTCTGGGGCACGCTCGTATTTTCTTTTAGCGTAAGCATCGATTCGTTCTCCGTCGGAGTGTCGCTAGGCATGTTCTCCTCTCACTTGTTCGTCACCGTGCTGCTATTCGGGTTGACCGGCGGGCTGATGAGCGTAATGGGATTGATGCTCGGACGGCACGTCAGCCGTTCGCTGGGCGGATACGGGGAAGCGCTCGGCGGTGTTATTTTGTTCGGATTTGGATTATTATTTCTTATATAGAGACGGCCAAGCATAAACGACTTACGCCGTCCTAAGGGATGGCGGAAAAACGTTTATGTCGGAGGTTATTCAGAAATGAGTAGCCATGAAACTTATAAATTCTGAATAACTAGATAAAGGGGGCACAAGCATGCTTCGCATTCTGATCGTATGTACGGGGAATACGTGTCGCAGCCCGATGGCACATGCGATGCTCGCCGATTTGGCTGCCCGCGGAGGCAAGTCGATCGAAGTCCGCTCGGCGGGCGTCGCCACGATGAACGGTCTTCCGGCGTCCCCGCACGCGGCGACCGCGCTCCGCAAACGCAACCTGGACGTACCCGGCACTTCGACCTCGCTGACGGCGAACGAAGTGCGCTGGGCGGATCTGATTCTTACGCTATCGACCAGCCATAAGCGAGCCATCGTGCAGTCTTACCCGGATGCTATCGCGAAGACGCACACGCTTAAGGAATACGCGCTCAGAGGCGATCCGGTAATGGACGACGTGGCGGAGGCGGAGAGGCTGTACAGCGAATGGCAGGTTCGGCAAGCGTTAGGGCAGCAGTTGTCCGCCGAGGAGCAAGCGCGGCTGTTCGAGCTGCAACGGCGCATTCCGAATTTCGATATCGCCGACCCGTTCGGCGGCTCGCTCTCGCTCTACGAGCAGTGCGCGGACGAGATCGAGGACGCTTTGCTGAGCATCGTCGAGAAGCTGGAACCAGATGATTCCGGCTCGAATGGGCGCGAAGGGTGATTGATTTTTATCGCTTCGTTCGGTATGATTAGAGCATAACTTCAAGGTTCCGATGTAACTGGCGACGCGTAGTGGATGAAACCACGGTGGAGCATCGGACACCCGGCCGGTCGCCTGGGCAAAGAGCAACGTGCTAACGCACGTTTGCTCTTTTTTGTCTTTTGACGGTATTATGGATGTCGAATTCTGTTTGGCTCAGAGCAATTCAGGTATAATAGCTACGTATACGAGGGAGGTCATTGGGGATGAAAATCGCGATTGGGGCAGACCACGCCGGTTACCGGCTAAAGGATGAGATCGTACCCGTGCTTACGGCGCTGGGCCATGAATTGATCGACGTTGGCTGCAGCTGCGGAGATTCCGTAGATTACCCGGATTACGCATTGCCGGTATGCGAGAAAGTCGTTAGCGGCGAAGCGGAGCGGGGCATTCTTATATGCGGAACCGGCATCGGCATGTCGATCGCCGCGAACAAGACGCACGGTATTCGTTGCGCGCTCGTGCACGACATGTTCTCGGCCAAGGCGACTAGAGAGCATAACGATACGAACGTACTCGCCATGGGCGAACGCGTCATCGGTCCGGGGCTTGCCGCGGAAATCGTGAAGATCTGGCTCGAGACGCCGTTTTCGGGCGGCGAACGCCATAAGAACCGCATCAACAAAGTGATGGCATTGGAATCGAAATAATTCATTCGCGATATCGGCGATAGAAGGAGGTCTCGTGATGACGTCGGAAGCTGCGAACACGATAACGGAGCAAGTGGAGCAGGTGCTAAGCGAGCTCGCGCAAGCCGCGGCTTTGCGGCCGGGGCAGATCGTCGTATTCGGCGTCAGCACGAGCGAGGTGCAAGGGGCGCGCATCGGGACCTCCGGCGCCGAATCGGTTGCCGCGCAAATTCATGCGGGCGTAGAGCGGGTCAGACAGCGGATCGGATTCCAAGCGGTCTGGCAATGCTGCGAGCATCTGAATCGCGCGCTGGTGACGGAACGGACCTTGGCCGAACAGCAGGGCTGGACCGAGGTATCGGCGATTCCGATGCCGAAGGCGGGCGGCTCGATGGCCTCCTTCGCTTATCGTCAATTGCAACAACCTTGTCTCGTCGAGGCGGTGCAAGCGCACGCGGGCATCGACATCGGAGAGACGATGATCGGCATGCATTTGCGTCCGGTCGCCGTACCGCTCAGACCGTCGGTCCGGACGATCGGGCAGGCGCGGGTCGCGATGGCGATGACGCGTCCGAAGCTGATCGGCGGCGCTCGCGCGGTCTATACCCTGGAAGACGCCGCTCCGGCGCAATCTTCTACGAATACTTGTGACTAATGCAGTACCCATAGAACTAATTCCTTAGGAGGCATATCATCATGTTGGACAATCTCAACAAGCAAGACCCGGAAATCGTAAAGGCGCTTAACCTCGAACTGAAACGTCAGCGCGACAACATCGAATTGATCGCATCGGAGAATATCGTAAGCGAAGCGGTCCTCGAGACGATGGGCACGGTGCTTACGAACAAATACGCGGAAGGCTACCCGGGCAAACGCTACTACGGCGGCTGCGAATACGTAGACATCCCGGAAGAAATCGCGCGCAACCGCGCCAAAGAACTGTTCGGCGCAGAGCATGCGAACGTTCAGCCGCACTCCGGCGCGCAAGCTAACCTTGCGGTTTACTTGGCAGTGCTCAAGCCGGGCGACACGGTTCTCGGCATGAACCTTGCGCACGGCGGCCACTTGACGCACGGTAACCCGGCGAACGCGTCCGGCTTGCTGTACAACTTCGTCGCTTACGGCGTTAACGAAGAGACTTTCACGATCGATTACGAAGAAGTCCGCAAAGCGGCTTTCAAGCACCGTCCTCGTCTGATCGTTGCCGGCGCATCCGCATACCCGCGCACGATCGATTTCGAGAAAATGGGCAAAATCGCTAACGACGTAGGCGCGCTCTTCATGGTCGACATGGCGCACATCGCGGGTCTCGTCGCGGGCGGTCAACATCCGAGCCCTGTACCGCACGCTCACTTCGTTACGACGACGACGCATAAGACGCTCCGCGGACCTCGCGGCGGTATGATCTTGTGCCGTCAACCATGGGCTGCCGCGATCGACAAAGCGGTATTCCCGGGCACGCAAGGCGGACCGCTCATGCACATCATCGCGGCCAAAGCGGTCGCCTTCGGCGAAGCGCTTCAACCTTCTTTCAAAGACTACGCTCGCGATGTAGTCGTTAACGCGAAGGTGCTTGCGGACGCGCTCGTCGCGGAAGGCCTGAATATCGTTTCCGGCGGCACGGACAACCACTTGATGCTGATCGATACGCGCAACTTGAACATCACGGGCAAAGAAGCCGAGCATGTTCTCGACTCCGTCGCGATCACGGTCAATAAGAACGCGATCCCGTTCGATCCGACGAGCCCGTTCATCACGAGCGGTATCCGTATCGGTACGCCGGCCGTCACGACCCGCGGCATGGGTCCGGAAGCGATGAAGACGATCGCTAAAGTCATCGCCCTTACGCTCAAGAACCCTAAAGACGCGGCGACGCTCGAGAAAGCCCGCGGTCTTGTGGCTGATCTGACGGCGCAATATCCTCTGTACCCTAACATGGCGTACTAATACGCGCATACGCAAAAGCCCCGACGTGGAACCTTGGTTCCGTGTCGGGGCTTTTTTGGTGATTCGCCACGCGCGGGCAATAGCGGAATAGCGGAACGTGGTTCTGCTAATGTGCCGCCAAGCACGGGCAATAGCGTATTAACGGCACGTAGTTCCGCTAACCCGGTGCCGCATGCGCAGGTATTATCGCAGGAGCGCGACTATCGCGTCGCGCCTTAATAGCCTCGCTCGTACTGCTTCACCACGTCCGTCTTGCCATCCAGCTTGCGAAGCGCGTCGACCGCCCAGTAAGGGTTGCGGAGCATGCCGCGTCCGATCGCTACGAGGTCGGCATCTCCGCCTCCTAGAATGCTCTCTGCGAGCTTCTCGTCGTCGATCAAGCCTACCGTGATCACGGGCACGTCCAGCGCCTTCTTGATCGCCCGCGCGAGCGGAACGTGATAGCCGGGGAAGTTGCCCGGCTTGCGCCCGGCGGATACGCCGTCTCCGCCGCTCGATACGTCGAATACGTCTACGCCCGCTTCGCGATACTTGCGGCAAAGGTCGATAGCATAGTCGACATCGTAGCCGCCTTCGGCGTACTCAACCGCGGATATGCGCATGATAAGCGGCATGTCCGGCGGAAGGACTTGCTTGACCGCTTTGATGACTTCGACGCCGAACTTCGATAAGTCTTGGCCGAATTCATCTTCGCGGCGATTCGAGTTCGGCGATTGGAATTGATGGATCAAGTAACCGTGCGCCCCGTGCAGCTCGATCGTGTCGACGCCGGCTTCAACCGCCCTGCGGGCTCCGTCCGCAAACTTGCCGACGAGCTGCCACACTTCCTCGGTAGTAAGAGCTCGAGGCTGCTTATATTTGGCGTCGAACGCTACATTCTCGGGACCAACCGGCTGGACCGCGTCCTGCGCCTTGCGTCCGGCATGCGCGACTTGTATCGCTACCTTAGCGCCGTACTTGTGAAGCTGGTCGATCAGCTTACGGAATGCCGGAACCTGCTCGTCCGACCATAAGCCGAGGTCGCGATTGGTGATCCGGCCGTCCGGATCGACGTCCGTCATTTCGATGATGATCAATCCGGCTCCGCCGATTGCCCTAGATGTATAGTGAACGAAGTGCCAATCGTTCGGAATGCCGTCTTCCGCGTCCACCGAATATTGACACATCGGACTCATGACGACCCGGTTGCGCAAAGTCAGCCCTTTTAACGTATAAGGTTTGCTCAAATAACTCATAAGCTCGAAAGAACCCCCTTAAGATCGATCTGTGGAATTTGTTGCACAGTCCCTATTATAGCATTCCCTAAGACCAATGGCTAAGCGGTGGTAATGACCGCTTAGCCATTGGTAAATTCAGATCAGCAGCGTAATAACGAGTAACTCGAACAACACGAGCGTCGTGATCGCGGCCGGACCGAAGAAGCGGGCGTCCGTGTTAGCCAAATGCAAATACGTATTGTCGTGACCGACGACGACCCCTTCGTACGTATGTCCGTCGATCGTCTGAACTCTCACTTTGCGGTTCAGGCATTGACCGCAAATGCCAGCGAGCTTCTGACGGGTTTTCTTCACTTGGTCGCACCAATGGTTATCCGCATAGTAGAGCTGACCCTGATTGCGAACCGAACCGGTAGGCATGGGCATTCCTCCTCGCCATATTTTGCTACATGCTATGCGAATGTCCATCGGAAGTGACAACCGCTTAGGAATATTGCCTACCGGCAACGCCGAACGGATGTTATGCACCCGTTCGGAGACAATGATATAATGTACGGGCAAACTACATAGAGTGACGACCGAATGTCTTCCGCAAGGGGATTATGTCGAGTCGCGAGAGGGAGGAAAATCATGGGGAAACTCGTGATTTGCGATCATCCGCTAATCCAACACAAAGTAACGTTCATCCGAGACAAAAATACGAACACGAAGCAGTTCCGCGAGCTCGTCGACGAGGTAGCCATGCTCATGGCGTTCGAAGTAACCCGCGACGTTCCGCTTACTACCGTCAAGGTGCAGACGCCGGTCGCGCACGCCGAAGGCCAAGTCATCGCCGGGCGAATGATGGGACTTATTCCGATTTTGCGCGCGGGTCTTGGTATGGTGGACGGCGTATTGAAAATCATTCCGTCGGCGAAGGTAGGCCATATCGGCTTATACCGGGACCACGAGACGCTGCAACCGGTCGAATATTACTGCAGCCTGCCGTCCGACGTTGCCGAGCGCGAGCTCATCGTCATCGACCCGATGCTGGCCACGGGCGGTTCCGCTAACGCGGCGATCGAGATGCTGAAGAAGAAGGGCTGCCGTCCGACGAAGTTGATGTGCCTGATCGCGGCGCCGGAAGGCGTCAAGGCGGTCCAGGAGCAGCACCCGGACATCGATATTTACTTGGCCGCGCTGGACGAGAAGCTGAACGAGCACGGATATATCGTACCGGGATTGGGAGATGCTGGAGACAGACTGTACGGCACGAAATAGCGGTACGCCGTCATAGATAAAGGGGAGACAATCGGACGTGAGCGACAAAATTAAAGTAATGACGATATTCGGCACCCGGCCGGAAGCGGTCAAGATGGCGCCGCTCGTGCTTGAGCTGCGGAAGCATCCGGAGGCGATCGAGTCGATCGTGTGTGTGACGGCGCAGCACCGTCAATTGCTCGATCAGGTGCTTGAATTTTTCAAAATCGTGCCGGATTACGACCTAAACGTCATGCAGCAACGGCAGACCCTTACGGGAACGACGGTGCGCGTCTTGGAAGGCTTGGAGCCCGTTCTGCAGGAATCGCGGCCCGATATCGTATTAGTGCACGGAGATACCCAAACTTGCTTCTTGGCGAGTTACGCGGCGTTCCTGCAGCAAATTCAGGTAGGACACGTCGAAGCCGGATTGCGGACATGGAACAAGCTGAACCCGTATCCGGAGGAAATGAACCGTCAGCTCGCGGGCGTTCTGTCCGACGTGCATTTCGCTCCGACGGAATGGTCGGCGAACAATCTCCGCAAGGAGAATAAGCCCGAAGATCGCATTTACGTTACGGGCAATACGGCTACGGACGTATTCGAATACACGGTGGATACCGGATTTACGCATCCCGTGCTGGACTGGGCAAAGGGGAAACGGATGATTCTCATGACGGCCCACCGCCGCGAGGCGATCGGAGAGCCTCACCGGAATATTTTCCGGGCGGTCAAACGAATCGCCGACGAATTCGAAGACGTTGTGATCATCTACGCGGTCCATCCGAATCCGGCCGTGCGGGAGCCGGCGAACGAAATTCTTGGTGATCATCCGCGCGTTAAGCTGATCGAGCCGCTCGACGTATTCGAGTTCCACAATTTCTATCCGCATTCCTATATGATCATGACGGATTCTGGCGGGCTGCAGGAAGAGGCACCTTCCTTCGGCATTCCGACCCTCGTGTTGCGCGATACGACCGAGCGTCCCGAAGGCATCGAAGCCGGTACGTTGGAGTTGGTCGGCACCGACGAAGACAACGTATACAACCGCGCTCGCACGCTATTAACGGATTCCGCGCTATACGAGAAAATGAGCAAGGCTGCCAATCCATACGGAGACGGTCAAGCCTCCAAGCGCATCGTCGAGGCCATCATGCATCACTTCGGCAAAGGCGACCGTCCCGAACCGTTCCGGACTTAATCCGATAGCCGTCCAACAAGAGAACCCATCCTCGCTTTATGCGGCGGATTGGGTTCTTTGTTGCTTCCATATCGCGGCGATGAGCACCGCGAGCGGCAACAACACGCCGAAGATCATGCGGAAGTAAGGCCAAGTCTGGTCTAGCTTGAACAGCATACTTGGATTCGACCACGCGTTGAAAGCCAGCGGCATTACGATTAATACCAAGGGAATGAGCAACGTCCGATGATTTTTAAGGGAGAAAAGATCGGCGAGTCCCGTAGCGCTCACATAGATCAACATCGACTGGCGAAAGAAGATCACGATGAAGAACAGGAAAGAGAGCAGCGCCTCCACCCGTTGATAGAAATCTCCGATGTTGATCATTTTCGCCATGAAGTAGGTTGGATAGGACAACTGCGCGGCCAGCTCCGGACCGGCTCTCATGATCGTAAGCGTAGTCGTTAACAAGAAGAATAGACCGCTGATCAAGGCGCTATTACGCAGAACTTTGCCGAATTGGGCGGGCTTCTCCATCTTGAAGCTGATCATCCATGGGATGCTCGGCTCCAAGTAAGGGTAACCGAGCAGCAGGATGGAGGCGGCGACAATCGGTTTCAAGCCGTACTCCCCTACGGGCAAAATATGATGGACCGTAATGGACGGCAGAAGCGAGACGAGCATAATTAGCAAGAGCACCATGACAAGGGGGAAAAGGACGTCCGCCGCGCGGCCTAACGTCTGGATTCCGAGATATAACCCGATCACCACTACGAGCAGCCCAAGAAAGGCGATCGCTTCGATAGGCGTGCGATTGAGAATGTCGTTGGTCGTGAAGTCCGTTAAATCTCTTATGTTAAAGACGGTCACCGGCAACGGTCCCGTAAGCAACAGCAAGGCTAAAACGATTTTCCCGATCGGCTTGCCGAGCAGCTTGGCAAGAAACTCGCCGACGCTGGCCTTGCCCGAAAGCCGTCCGAGCGGCCCGAAGATCAGAAGTACGACGAAGTGTACGCCCAGCGCGAGGAGCACGGCGATCCAAGCGTCTTGTTTGGCGACGGCGGTTAGAGTGGTGGGCGCGACCAGTATGGCGCTCCCCGTATAATAGAGGGTCAACCAAAGCGTGGCTTGCCGCGTCGTGAGCGTTTGCGGCTTCATAGGAGCCCCTCCTTTCGTTATTTCAACCATTTCCCGACGGCATCGGCCATCGGATTGGAGAACCAAATGACCCACCTGCCGACGCTGGGGAGCGGCAATCTCAGCGCATACCAAGTATCTAGGAATATCGCTAGACTATAGGCGATTACGGTTGCTATGGCCGGAGAAGGGGATTTCGCTTTGCGATTGGTCGCAATCGTCAATGCAAAGGCGAGAACTCCCGTTATTGCAATGACATAGCGCATTGGCGTTCACTTCCTTTCTCGATTAGCGGGTTGCACTGGATTAGTGATCTCGCCGATTTTGCGAACATGGTAATCTACGATCAGCTCGATCGGCATTTTGCTGAAATACTGGTTCCAGTCGTCCTTCCAACCGTTCCAATGCTTCGGATACTTGCGATGAAACGCGGCGCCGAAGCCGTATATATCGGAACCGAACTTCTCTTGAACGTGGCGGATGCCGCCGCCGACGATTTCATCGACGGTCTCGCGGCCCGCGTTCTCGATCTTTCGGTAGGCATCGTCTTTTGTTAAATCCAAGTCCTTGCAATCGCACTCCGCGAGTGCCACTTCGAAATGCATTCTGATTTGCGCATAGGGCTCCCCGTTACGGATCAAGGGAACGATCCTCGATTTCGCTTCGTTAATTTCGACGGTCATTTCATCGTCCGAGGACGGACAATGCAGATGCGCGACCGTGGAAGCTACTTTGTTCCGCATGTAAGAATACGATTTGCTATCCTCTTCGTTCATGATGCCGATCAGCTTATCGTCTTTGAATACGGCTATCCCTTCGTATTTGTATTCTCCGAGCGACCTAGGCTGTTTGACGTTGTCTTGGCTCATTGCGCCCTTACGGTCCCCGACCATCGTGATGGCCGTGAGGGCGGGCTCCCAGCCGTCCGTCGAGATCTGATGCATGAGGTCGAAGATGCTGGCAGAGCTGGTCGGCGCCCATTCTTGCTCGGAGATTTGCAACGACTTGAAGAAGTCCAGCGCCGGCGCGATCTCGAATGGCGGCACCATGGACAGCATGTCCCGCGACGACACCTTGTGGGTGACGACGACATCGAAGTCCGGCCGCGTCTCCGGCATGCGGAAGAACAAATCTCCGAATTCGCTAAACCCTTCCCGCGCGGCCGACTCGTTCAAGAAGAGCATGCTAAGATGCCCATAATACAGCTGTCTGGGGGACTTGGTCGTAATTTTCCTCAATGCTTCGTACACGGTTAGAGCTTTCTCGCTATACACGATGCCTGAGGCGCGGTTGCCTGGCGAAGGGCGGATCATCTGCGAAGGATCGGCGACTTGGACGGTAACGAGATATTGCTTGCCGACGCGATCGACGCCGGCGGCAAGTACGATCGCGAGATCGTTCATTTCCCTGCGGTTCCAACAGCCGGACAACGGGCAACAAACCGCGAGCAGAACGAACGTCATGAGATATTTGGTCATTACCATCCATTAAGCCCCCCGCCGGACGGTTTCTTTTTCCAATACAAAAAGCCATCCCGGAACAACGCGTCTCGCTGCTCTTTTTTGATGTAAGGGGTGAAGGGACGCAAATAAGGGAAACCGAACGAATCCAGGCTGCATAACCAGAGTACGAGTAGAATGATGCCGAAGTAAATGCCGTAAAAACCTAACGTGGCGGCAAGCATCATGAAGAAGAACCGTTGCACGCGAACGACGAGCGTGAACGAATAAGACGGCAGCACGAAGCTGGATATGGCGGTGATCGATACGATAATGACCATGGCCGCGGATACGATGCCGGCATCGACGGCGGCTTGTCCGATGACGATCGTTCCGACGATCGAGACGGCTTGTCCGATCGCGCGCGGCATGCGCAGGCCGGCTTCGCGCAAAATTTCGAACGTGATTTCCATCAACAACGCTTCGACGAAAGCGGGGAAGGGAATGCCTTCCCGCTGAGCGGCCAAGCTTAGCAATAGCTGCATCGGCAACAAATCCTGATGGAACGTCGTCACGGCGATATAAGTAGCCGGGGCGAACGAAGCGATTCCGAACGCGAGCATGCGAAGGAACCGAATAAGAATGGCGAAGTAGGATGGCTGGTAATAGTCTTCCGCCGATTGGATGAAATCCGCGAGAAGCGCCGGTACGACAAGGACATAAGGACTGCCGTCGACGATGACGGCGACTCGTCCTTCCAAAATCATGGCGGATACCGTATCCGGCCGCTCCGTATTGTAAGCGGTAGGGTAGAGCGTAAATTTCTTCTGGAAAAATTCTTCGAAATAATGTGCATCGAACAGGCCTTCCAGATTGAATTTGTCCAAGCTGCTAAGCACTTCTTGTACCAATTGGGCGCCCGCGATGCCTTCCAGATAGACGATGCTGACGTTCGTGCGCGTAATGCTGCCTTTGACTTGGGTAACCACGCGAATGCGGCTGTCTTTAATCCGCCTTCGGATTAAAGTGATGTTCTTGTGCATCGTCTCGGTGAATGCTTCCTGCGGGCCTCTCGTCACCGCTTGGTTTTTCGCGTCGGAGATTCCCCGGTCTTCGTAACCCGCCATGGCAATCGCCAGCGCGTCGCTCCCGCCGTCAACCAGCAGAATAGCGTCGCCGCATAACATCGCTTGCAGCAGGCTATCCCAGTCGGTCTGCCGCTTATACCCACTAGCGTCCAGTACTTGGGCGCCGATCCATTCGAGCAACGATGCGGAGGATGGGGGAGGGGTGGCGGGCTCATACCCGAGCAAGGACGGTATGACGGATTGTTGAAGGGCGTTAGAGTCGGACATCGCATCCAAATACATCAGCGCGGCGTCCGTCCCTCCGAACTTCGCCCAAGGCAGCGTAAGCTTGCGCAAGCGAAGGTCGCTGCTGTCTCCCATGGCTTCGCGGATATGGCGAATATTGTCGTTAAGGTTTTTGGACAGCATGGCGGAATCTCCTTTCCTTTCCAATAGACTGTCCATGTAAGGAAATATCATCCACTATGCCGGGGAGAACAGGCGATCGACGTACAGCATACAGTTCAACTGTATGGTTGGAAAACCTCGGAAAGGCTGATTTTACGGCATTTTCGGCGATTCCGTTCACATAAAGTTTGAATTTCGATCAATTGACAAACGTTGTTACGCAAGGCTACAATATATCGTGAACATGGGGAGAAAGGGCTTACTCTAGCCATTTTTCATAACCTATGTTGCGTCGAAGGAGCGACAAATCTATGGCGGAATCTCCACGGAAACCGGAATTGCCTCAAGACGAGAACCCTTGGCGCACTGCAGGGCTTGTCGCCGGGTTGGGTATGGAGCTAGCCGTCTGCATCGGTCTCGGTTGGTGGCTGGGCACCGTGTATGATGACCGGAACGGCACGGACTACGGTTATTTGACCGGAGTCGTGATCGGACTTGTTGCCGGTATCGGATCGGCCGTGGCGCTGATTCGCAAATATACGGGAGCTGGAAAACCATGAACGACGATTTGCCCGCTTTACTAAGACGTACACAGCGAATTACTTTCTTTTTTTTGTCCATAGGCTGTATTGGACTTGCGGCATGGCCTGAGGGCAAACCTTATTTCGGCGGATTTATCATCGGTTTAATCGGAGGTCTCCTGGCGGCGTACCATCTGGCTTGGAGAGTGACGACTATCGGTGAGATGGCGGCATCGGGCCGCAAGAGCAGAAGAGGCTTCGGCTTCCTGTCGCGCGCGGCTATCGGCGTGTTAGCTGTCTTGGTTTCCGTAGAGAAGCTTCACTTCAATCTCGCGGCGACCGCGGCAGGAATATTCGCTTTGCCGTTGGTGACACTGTTATTGGGTTTGTTCGCCATTCGCCATCAACGAGATGGACAGTCCACTGACGAAAGGGGTGAAAAATGACAACATGGAACACTTAGCACCAATAATCGAGATCGGCGGCATTAAATTTGACTTGGCTGCGATCATGATGGTGGTCATTTCCAGTCTTATCGTCTTCATCATCGCCCGCCTGGCGGTTCGCAACCTATCAGTTGAGAATCCCGGCAAAATACAGAACTTCCTGGAATGGGTCGTCGAATTCGTCCAAGGCATCATCGGACAGTCGATGGATCCGAAGAAAGGCCGGCCTTATCTGGCCCTTGGCCTGACGCTCATCTTGTACATCTTCGTATCGAATATGCTGGGTCTTCCATTCAGCATCATTACGGAAGCGCACGGCAATCACATCCCGACCGTGTTCGGGCATGAGTTGTTCGTGAGCGCGGATGATTTAGAAGAGGGTAAGCATCTGGCGTGGTCTTGGTGGAAATCGCCAACGGCTGACGCGGCCATGACTATGGCATTGGCGTTGATCGTCATCGTACTTTCCCACGTTCAAGGCATCAGAACGAATGCTAAGCATTACTTCAAGCACTACACGAGCAATCCGAACATCGTGTTTCTCCCGATTCACCTTATCGAGATCGTGTCCAAGCCTCTAACGCTCGGCTTGCGGCTATTCGGTAACATTTTCGCGGGGGAAGTTATGATCGGCGTAATTCTCGGCATGGGCTGGGTCGGTATTCCGGCGATGCTGGTATGGCAAGGCTTTAGTATTTTCGTAGGCGCAATCCAATCCTTCGTCTTCACGATGCTAACGATGGTGTATATCTCGCAATCGATCGTGCACGAAGAGGATCACTAATAACAAAACCCTAATATTTCGAGGAGGATTTACACAATGGATTTGAATACTTACGGTTATATCGCAGGCGGTATCGTGTTTGGTCTTGGTGCACTTGGCGCAGGTATCGGTAACGGTTTGATCTTCAGCAAAACGGTAGAAGGAATCTCCCGTCAACCAGAACTTCGCGGTACGTTGACTGCAACTGCCTTCATCGGCGTAGGTTTGGTAGAAGCAATGCCGATCATCTCCCTCGTTCTTGCTTTCATGTGGGCGAAATAATCAAGTCAATCAGAACGCAAGGCGCGGAGTCGTGTTAGCCTCCACGCCTTCCTTTTGCAGTTAATACACGAAGCTTGATTGAGCCGAGTGAAAGGAGTGTAGATCGGTGACAATTACTTGGTCCAATTTTTTCATCCAACTAGTGGCATTCGCGGTGTTGTTCCTTCTGTTGTCGCGGTATGCGTTTAAACCCTTGTTCGGAGTAATGGAAAAGCGCCGTCAGCTCGTACAAGAGCAGATGGATAACGCGGCTAACAACCGCACTGAGGCTGAACGCCTGATCGAAGAACAGAAGCAAGCGCTGCAACAAGCGCGCAAAGAAGCTTACGATATTATCGAGCAAGCCAAGACGACGGGTTCCAAGCAAGCGGACGAAATCGTTCAAGCCGCTCGCAACGAATCTACCCGTCTGAAAGACGAAGCCGTACGCGATATCGAGACCGAGAAGAACAAAGCGGTCGCATCGCTTAAAGCCGAAGTCAGCGGCCTGTCCGTACAGATCGCTTCCAAAATCATCGAGAAGCAAGTGGACGAGAGCGCGCAAGCGGAGCTCGTTAACAAGTATCTCGACAATGTAGGAACGAAGTCATGAGCCGCGGTACGGTCGTAGCGAAACGCTACGCAAAAGCATTGTTCCAGCTAGCGCAAGAGCAAGGGCTCGTAGCGGAAGTCGAGAACAAGCTCAGCTTGATCGTCAGCACAATCGAGAGCGACGCGACGATTCGCGCGTTCCTGAGCGCGCCGAACGTTACGCTCGCCGCTAAAGTGGCTGCGCTGAAGTCGGCGTTCGACGACAAAGCTTCTTCGTTCGTACTGAACACGGTCAGCTTGCTGATCGAACGCGGACGCGAAGGCGAGCTCGGTTCCGTACTGGAAGCTTACCTGCAAGTCGCGGGCAACATGCTCGGACGCGCGGATGCGCACGTAACCTCGTCCAAGCCGTTGTCGGAAGACGAGAAGAAGAAGCTGGCGGACAAGTTCGGCGCGTTGCTCGGTAAAACCGTGCGCGTTACGAATGCCGTCAACCCGGAACTGCTCGGCGGCTTGACCGTTCGTATCGGCGACACGCTGTACGACGGCAGCTTGAAGGGCAAGCTCGATCGTTTGGATAAAGCGCTGCGGAACGCGGCGATCTAACATTATATTTAGTTAAGCAATGGAGACAGGGGTGAACGAGTTGAGTATTAGGCCCGAAGAGATCAGCACGCTGATCAAGAAGCAAATCGAACAATACGAATCCGATATTCAAGTCGTTGACGTAGGCACCGTCATCCAGATTGGTGACGGTATCGCCCGCGTACACGGCTTGGAAAAATGTATGGCCGGCGAATTGCTTGAATTCGAGGGCGGAGTCGTCGGCATGGCGCTCAACCTTGAAGAAGACAACGTCGGTGTCGTTATCATGGGTCCATATAAAGGCATCCGCGAAGGCGACCAAGTTAAAAGAACCGGACGCATCATGGAAGTTCCAGTCGGCGAAGCCTTGCTTGGCCGCGTCGTTAACGCGCTAGGCCACCCGGTCGACGGCAATGGTCCAATCGCTACGACGGCTTTCCGTCCAGTCGAATCGCCGGCACCAGGCGTTATGGCACGTAAATCCGTTCATGAGCCTATGCAAACCGGCATTAAAGCGATCGACGCGATGATTCCGATCGGCCGCGGCCAACGCGAGCTTATCATCGGCGACCGCCAAACGGGTAAAACGCAAATCGCGATCGACACGATCGTTAACCAAAAAGGCAACGGCGTTATCTGTATCTATGTAGCCATCGGCCAAAAACAATCGACCGTTCGCGGCGTTGTCGAAAACCTTCGTAAACAAGGCGCATTGGATTACACGATCGTCGTTACGGCTTCCGCATCCGAACCTTCTCCGCTCTTGTTCTTGGCTCCGTATACGGGCTGCGCAATGGGCGAGTACTTCATGTATAACGGCAAGCACGTTCTGATCATCTATGACGACTTGTCCAAGCAAGCCGCGGCTTACCGCGAACTTTCCCTCTTGCTCCGCCGTCCTCCGGGCCGCGAAGCTTATCCAGGGGACGTATTCTATTTACACTCCCGTCTTCTCGAGCGCGCTGCGAAGCTGAACGACGAACTTGGCGGCGGTTCCTTAACCGCGCTTCCGTTCATCGAGACGCAAGCAGGCGACGTATCGGCGTACATCCCGACGAACGTTATCTCGATTACCGACGGTCAAATCTTCCTTGAGTCCGATCTGTTCTACTCCGGCCAACGTCCGGCGGTTAACGTCGGTATCTCGGTATCCCGTGTAGGTAGCTCCGCTCAAATCAAAGCTATGAAAAAGGTAGCGGGCACGCTCAAAACCGACCTTGCCCAATACCGTGAGCTTGCTGCGTTCGCGGCGTTCGGTTCCGACCTCGATAAAGTTACGAAGTCGCGTCTCGACCGCGGTATCCGCACGCTCGAAATTTTGAAGCAAGGCGTTAACCAACCGCTTCCGGTTGAGCGCCAAGTCGTCTCCCTCTTCATCGTTACCCGTGGTCACACGGACGATATTCCGGTTGGGGACGTACGCCGCTTCGAAGCTGAATTCCTGTCCTACGTGGATGCGAACCGTCCTGAGATCTTCGCTTCCATTCGCGATACGAAAGACTTGACCGGCGACACCGACAAAGCGCTTGTCGAAGCGATTGCCGCTTTCAAAAAAGGCTTTGCCGTTAAGGCGTAAGCCATCCGCTTAAATAAGCTGGCACCCGGGCTTGGTATGCCGCCGAGCCCGGCAATAAGGTGGTGAATCGAATGGCTAAAGGTATGCGCGATATTAAACGCCAGATCAAGAGCACGCAGAGCACGAAGCAGATCACGAAAGCGATGGAGATGGTCGCGGCAGCGAAGCTGAGACGCGCACAGAACGCGGCGGTCGCCTCTCGTCCTTATGCCGACAAGCTTAAGGAAGTGGTAGACAGCATTGCTTCGGGCGGCGGTTCCGTGAAGCACGCCATGCTCCAGAAACGTCCGGTCAAACGGACGGCTTACGTCGTAATCACTTCGGACCGCGGTCTTGCCGGCGGTTTGAACTCCAACTTGCTTCGGAAGCTGACGGCAACGTTCGGCGAGAAGCATAAGTCCAAGGATGAGTACGCGGTGTTCGTTATCGGACGCAAAGGCCGCGATTACTTGACTCGCAGAGGTTATCCTCTGGCGGAAGTCGTAACGGGGCTGTCGGATTCTCCGACGTTCTCCGATATTAAGCCGGTTGCTTCGGCGGCGGTCAAAGGGTTCGAAGAAGGACAGTACGACGAAGTTTACTTGGTCTACAACCTTTTCGTTAACGCTCTGACGCAAATTCCGACGATTAAGCAACTGTTGCCGCTCGATCCTTCCCAACTCGGCGGATCGAAAGGCGCGACGGCGGACTACGAATACGAGCCGTCTGCGGAAGAAGTGCTGAACGTTCTCCTGCCGAAATACGCGGAGACGCTTGTGTACAGCGCGATGCTGAACAACAAAGCAAGCGAGTTCGGTTCCCGTATGACTGCGATGGGCAACGCTACGAAAAATGCGACGAAGATGATCGGCGCATTGACATTGACTTATAACCGCGCACGTCAAGCGGCGATCACGCAAGAAATCGCGGAAATCGTCGGCGGCGCGAACGCACAACAATAGTACAGAATTATGTTATGGGGAAAAAAGAAGGAGGGACACGAATGAGCAAGGGACGTATTGTCCAGGTACTAGGCCCGGTCGTCGACATCGAGTTCGACCACGGCCAACTGCCGGACATTCTGAATGCGATTAAAATCGAAGGCGTGACAGGCAACTTGAAAATTAGCCTGACGGCCGAAGTCGCTCAACATTTGGGCGATAACCTCGTGCGCGCGGTCGCTATGTCTTCTACCGACGGACTTGTTCGCGGTATGGACGCAGTAGATACGGGCGGTCCTATCACAGTTCCAGTTGGACCTGCTACGCTTGGTCGCGTATTTAACGTATTGGGAGATCCGATCGACGGCGCGGCTGCGCCAGACCGTTCGAGCGTGAACCCAATTCACCGCGCTGCACCGACGTTCGAAGAACTGTCGACGCAGACGGAAATGCTCGAGACGGGCATCAAGGTCGTTGACCTTCTTGCTCCGTACACCAAGGGCGGTAAAATCGGTCTGTTCGGCGGTGCCGGCGTAGGCAAAACCGTTCTTATGCAAGAGCTTATTCACAACATCGCTTCCGAGCATGGCGGTATTTCCGTATTCGCCGGCGTAGGCGAGCGTACTCGTGAAGGGAACGACTTGTACCATGAGATGAGCGAGTCCGGCGTTATCGCTAAGCTTGCGATGGTATTCGGTCAAATGAACGAGCCTCCGGGAGCGCGTATGCGCGTTGCTCTTACGGGTCTTACGATGGCTGAGTACTTCCGCGACCAAGAGGGCAAAGACGTTCTCTTGTTCGTCGATAACATCTTCCGCTTTACCCAAGCAGGTTCCGAAGTATCCGCATTGCTCGGCCGCATGCCGTCCGCGGTAGGTTACCAACCTACGCTCGCTACGGAGATGGGTCAACTGCAAGAGCGTATCACTTCCACGAAGAAAGGTTCCATCACGTCCATCCAAGCGATCTACGTTCCTGCCGATGACTATACGGACCCGGCACCGGCAACGGCGTTCGCCCACTTGGACGCGACGACGAACTTGGAGCGTAACATCGCGGCAATGGGTATTTTCCCGGCCGTTGACCCGCTCGCATCTTCTTCCCGTATTTTGGCTCCTGAAATCGTTGGCGATGAGCACTATAACGTCGCTCAAGGCGTTAAAAAGCTTCTTCAACGTTACAAAGAGCTTCTCGATATCATCGCGATCCTCGGTATGGACGAATTGTCCGAGGAAGACAAATTGGTCGTTCACCGCGCTCGCCGCGTGCAATTGTTCCTCTCCCAGCCGCTTCACGTGGCCGAGGCGTTCAACGGCATCCCGGGCGTGTACGCGCCGATCAAAGAAACGATCCGCAGCTTCAAGGAGATCCTCGAAGGCAAACACGACGATCTTCCTGAACCGGCTTTCCACAACGTCGGCGTCATCGAAGAAGCCGTCGAGAAGGCGAAGAAACTCGCTGCCGCGGTTTAATCCGCCGCCGGTTAGGAGGGAATCGACATGAGCACCATGCGTTTGGAAATCGTTACGCCTGAACGGAAAGTTTACGAGCAAGACGTAAACATGGTCGTCGTCAAGGGCGTCGGGGGAGAGCTCGGTATTTTGCCGCATCATATCCCTTTGGTAACCCCTTTGAAGATCGCTCCGGTCAAAGCCAAAATCGGGAACACCGATACGTTTATCGCTGTTCACGGCGGATTCATGGAAGTCCGCAAGGACAAAGTGGTTATCCTCGCCGAAGCGGCCGAGCTAGAAGCGGACATCGACGTTTCGCGTGCCCGTCTCGCGAAAGAGCGCGCTGAGCGCCGGCTTGCCCAAAAGCAGTCGGACATCAACGCTCACCGCGCCGAGATGGCACTGAGACGTGCGGTAAGCCGTCTCGAACTCGTAGAACACCGCAAAGAATAGAATTACCCCGATCACCCCGCACTGGATTCGTTCCGGCGCGGGGTGATTTTTTTTATTCACAAGGGCATAACTTTTGCGTGGTTACGCTACATTTCAAACATTAATCCACAGGAATGTGGACAAAACGGTGGAAATTGAGGATAAGTTAGTGCATAACGGGGATAAAAAAGAGTGATTCGGGGATAAAACAAGAATAACCTGTGGATAACTGCGGATTTTTCCAAGCATCGGTTTGAAATAACCGTATCGGGGTAAAGTAGGATGGAGACTGATACGGATGGTGAGAAAAGTTATGAACAACCTGCAAGAAGCGATGAATGTTCAGTTAGCCAATTGGGCCGTCCTATACGTAAAGCTCCATCATAAGCATTGGTACGTGAAGGGTCCTCATTTCCCGACTTTGCACGCCAAATTCGAAGAGCTGTACGATCTAGCCGCCGAGAAATGGGATGAGCTGGCCGAACGCATACTTACGATCGAAGGAAAACCGGCTTCTACGATGAAAGAATACCTTGAGCTGGCAACGATTAAGGAAGCCGATAAGGGCGGAGCCGAGAGCGACATACTTGCGGGGGCTATCGAGGACTTGAAAGCGCTGGTCTCGGGTTTGGAAGATACCGCGATGCTCGCGACGGAAGTCGGCGACGATGCGACAGCGGATCTGTTCATCGGACAAATCGGAGAGCTTCAGAAGCAGGTCTGGTTACTGAGCGCAACTTTAGCATAGCGATAGCAGTTTGGAGTATAGAGGTCATTTCATGAGCGCAAGGCCCATGAAATGGCTTTTTTCGTATATAGGCATTACTTTGCAGGGATTAATGAAACCGCTTTTTTCATGGACGCGCGTGGGAGCATTTGCTATAATTATGGATGGATTTATCTACATAGCTTGCCGTACAGCGCGTCAAATTTACTGATCGCGGAGGCGATGATTTGGAGAAGTACATTAATTCTTACGTCATTGTTACCGCCTTCCTGATCTTGGGCATTCTGTTCCCGATTGCCGTACTATGGCTTGGCAAGCAGCTGCGTCCTCATAAGCCGAATGCCGCCAAAGAAACGACTTACGAGAGCGGGAACGATCCGGTCGGCGACAGCCAGATTCGCTTCAACGTACGTTATTATCTTTACGCGCTGATGTTCGTCGTGTTCGATGTCGAAACCGTATTCCTCTACCCTTGGGCCGTTGCGTATAAGCAAATGGGCCTCTTTGCATTGGTCGAAATGGTCATCTTTGCGGGGTTATTATGCATCGGGCTCGTATATGCCTGGAGGAAGAAGGTATTCAAATGGAACTCAATCTAGA
Source organism: Cohnella yongneupensis (assembly GCF_042655785.1). Lineage (NCBI taxonomy): Bacteria > Bacillati > Bacillota > Bacilli > Caryophanales > Paenibacillaceae > Cohnella > Cohnella yongneupensis. Next base: position 58,997 of record NZ_JBHSNC010000051.1, on the reverse strand, counting down.
GAACGTATCGCCTGAGGATCGCAAGGAAATCGAGCGCAACGTGTTTTTCGGTACGATCGAACAGCTCAAAGGCTGGGCAAGAAGCAACTCGTTGTGGCCGCTCACTTTCGGTCTCGCGTGCTGCGCGATCGAGATGATGGCTTCGGGCGGCGCCCACTATGATCTAGACCGCTTCGGCGTCATCTTCCGTACGTCGCCGCGTCAGGCGGACGTCATGATCGTCTCCGGTACCGTGACGAAGAAGATGGGACCTCTGCTGAAGAGGCTGTACGATCAAATGCCTGAGCCGAAATGGGTAATCGCGATGGGCTCGTGCGCGACCGCCGGCGGTCCGTACGTGAAGTCCTATTCCGTCATCAAGGGCGTTGACCAGCTCGTCCCCGTCGACGTATACATCCCGGGTTGCCCGCCGAATCCGGCGGCGCTAATCTATGGTATCAATAAACTGCAAGAGAAGATCCGCTACGAGGCGAAAACCGGAAAGCGGGTGACCGACCGATGAGCGAAGAGAACGAGAACAAGCCTAGCCAAGAGCCGCCTGCCGAAGAAGTGAAAGCTTCTCAGCCGGATGCCGCGCAGGCTGATCAGCCTGCTGCGTCAGCACAGCCTGCGGAGGATGCGCCTCGCAAAGAGACGGACGAAGAGAAGACTGCCAGACGCAAAGCCGCTTTCGAGGCGAAGCAAGCCGCCAAAGCCGCGGCTGCGGAAGCAGCGGCGGAGGCTGCCAAAGCCGCGCAACAAGCGCAAGCGAGCGCAGTACCGGCGGCAGCGCCTGCCGCGCCCGCGGACGGAACGCCTGCGCCAGCGGTTACGGATGAGCCTCCCGCGCCGGTCGCTCCTCCATCTCCTAACCAACCGCAGTTAAACCGGGTCGTTACGTTGTTACGGGAATTGGTCGCGGAAGACGCGGTAGAAGAAGCTTACATTAATGAGCCGAACGATCACTTGCCGACGCTCGTCGTAAAGAACGATCGCTGGCTGCAATCGGCTCAATTGTTCCGCAATCATACCGAGCTTGCATGCGATTATTTGCGTAACGTATCCGGCGTAGATTATGAGACGTATATGGAAGTCGTCTATTATCCGTTGAACATGGGAGCACGCGAGACTTACTGTATCAAAGTACGTGCAGAGCGCGAGCAGCCATCCGTGCCGTCCGTAACTCCGATTTGGGAGACCGCGAATTGGAACGAACGCGAAATATACGATCTGCTCGGCATCGATTTTCCAGGCCATCCCGATCTTCGGCGCATCATGATGCCGGACGACTGGGAAGGCCATCCGCTACGCAAAGACTACGTTCCGCTCGATCCGGAGGTGTAAGGCTCACGTGATTCGTACAGAAGAACTGTTGCTCAATGTCGGCCCGCAGCATCCGAGCACGCACGGCGTATTTCGGATCGTCGTCAAGCTAGACGGGGAAATCATCACGGAAGCTACGCCCGTCATGGGGTATTTGCACCGGGGCACGGAGAAGCTTGCCGAGAATTTAAACTACACGCAGATTATTCCTTATACCGACCGCATGGATTACGTCTCTGCTATGACGAACAATTACGTGCTCGTACATGCCGTCGAGAAAATGATGGGACTGGAAATTCCGGAACGCGCGGAGTATTTGAGACTCGTAGTCATGGAATTGCAACGGATCGCAAGCCACCTCGTCTGGTGGGGGACGTATTTGCTCGATATCGGCGCGATGAGCCCGTTCCTGTACGCGTTCAGCGACCGCGAGCGGATTCTCGGTTTGTTCAACGAGCTATGCGGCGCCCGGTTAACCTACAATTACATGCGGGTCGGCGGCGTAAAATGGGACGCGCCCGAAGGCTGGCTCGATCGCGTGAAGACGTTCGTGAAGGATATGTACTTCCGACTCGACGAATATAACAACCTGGTCAGCGGCAACGAGATCTTCCTGTCCCGAATCAAAGGGATCGGCCAATACGAAGCCAAAACCGCCATCGAATACGGATTATCCGGCGCGAACCTGCGTTGCACGGGCGTGAACTGGGATCTGCGCAAAACCGAGCCTTACAGCTTGTACGACCGCTTCGACTTCGACGTCGTCGTCGGCAAAAACGGCGATTGCTACGACCGTTACTTGTGCCGGCTCGGCGAGATTACGCAGAGCTTGCGCATTCTGGAGCAAGCGCTGGAGCAATTCCCGGGCGAAGGGGACACGATGGGCAAAGTTCCTCGCGTCATTCGTCCGCCTGCCGGAGAAATCTACGTACGCATCGAGTCGCCGCGAGGCGAGATCGGCTGCCACATCGTATCGAAGGGCAAGGCAGAACCGTACCGGCTCAAATTCCGTCGTCCTTCGTTCGTCAACCTGCAAATTTTGCCCAAGCTGCTCATCGGAGAGAATATGACGAACATGGTTACGATTCTCGGCGGCATCGATATCGTGCTAGGGGAGGTTGATTGCTGATGCAGCACTTCTGGGACGATAAGCTTAGCTGGGGAACGGCCGGTATTTTTGCCGCAACCGCCGTCGCCATTTTAGCCATCGTTATTTTTTTCGTTACCTATGCGATCTACTTCGAACGCAAGTTCATCGGCTGGATGCAATTTCGCAAAGGCCCGAACCGCGTCGGTCCGCTCGGCTTGCTCCAATCGGTCGCGGACGTCGCCAAGCTGCTCCTTAAGGAAGACACGATTCCGAGCAAGGCAGACAGAGGGTTATTCATTCTAGCGCCTGTGCTAGCGTTCGTACCTTCGTTCGTCGTGCTCGCGTTCATTCCTTACAGTCTGAATTTGCAATTCGCCGATCTTAACGTCGGCTTCCTCTATTACATCGCACTGTCCGGCATCACGACGATCGCGATCGTCGTCGGCGGTTGGGCGTCCAACAACAAGTACGCGCTCCTCGGCGGCATGCGTTCGGCCGCGCAAATGATCAGCTACGAAGTTCCGCTCGTTATGTCCGTCGTCGGGATCGTCATGATGACCGGCAGCTTGAACCTGAGGGATATCGTAATCCATCAAGAAGGTTACTTCTGGGAATGGAACTTCCTGCCTCAGATTATCGGCTTCGGCGTATTTATCATCTCCGCGATTTCGGAGCTGAACCGGACGCCGTTCGACTTGCCGGAAGCGGAATCGGAGCTCGTGGCCGGGTATCACGTCGAGTATAGCGGCTTCCGGTTCGCGTTCTTCATGCTTACGGAGTACATCTACGTGTACGCGATCGCCTGTCTTACGACCATTCTGTTCCTCGGAGGCTGGAACCCGCCGTTCCCGCAGCTTGATTTTATCCCGGGAATTATCTGGTTCTTCCTCAAGTTCGCTTTCATCGTCTTCACGCTCTTCTGGATTCGGGCAACATTCCCAAGGCTTCGCGTCGATCAATTGATGGGCCTCGCATGGAAGGTGCTCTTGCCACTCGCGATATTGAATATTTTCTTGACGGCATTAGGCATAGAATTGATCGGATAGGGGGGCTAGCGACATGAAGGGAATGCTGAAAGGCTTGGGCGTATCGCTCAAAACGATGGGGTCCAAAAAAGTTACGATGTCGTATCCGGATATGCCGGTCATTATGCCGGACCGATTCCGCGGGATTCAATATTTCGAGCCGGATAAGTGCATCGTGTGCAATCAATGCGTCCGCGTCTGTCCGACGGAATGCATCACGCTGACCGGCAAAGCGAATCCGGATCCGGAGAAGAAGGGCAAAGTCATCGACACGTACGATATCAATTTCGAGATTTGCATCCTCTGCGACCTGTGCACCGAAGTGTGTCCTACGGAAGCGATCGTCATGACGAACAACTTCGAGCTCGCGACTTACAGCCGCGACGAGTTGTACAAGGACAAAGATTGGCTGTTCGCGAACAACAAGAACGTACGGCTAGATAATAACAATATCGGCTCTCCGAAAGGAGGCGCCAAATAAACCGTGTTTAACTTCAACGTTGATTTCAGCGGCGAGTTTTTTGCATTTTTCCTGCTTGCGATTTGTGCGATCATCGGAGCGGTCATGGCGATTAACTTCACGAAAGTCGTTCATATCGTCGTTTCGCTCGCGTTCACGTTCATCGCGCTGGCCGGACTCTACATTTTGCTCAATGCGGAATTCGTCGCGTTCGTGCAAGTGCTGCTGTACGTAGGCGCCGTAACGATTCTTATGATCTTCGGCATTATGATGACGAAGCACGACGGGGAAGGCAAGGAGCCGGCGCGTCCGCTGCTCGAGACGTTAGCCGCCATAGGCTGCCTATGCCTCTTCGGCATCCTGTTCTATGCGATCCGCAACGCGGATTTCCCGCCTGCGAGTGAGAATACGCTGCCGCTCGACAATACGCGCGCGATCGGTTTGGAGCTGTTCAGCCGTTACGCGGTGCCGTTCGAACTGATTTCCGTGCTATTAACCGTAGCATTCATCGGCGCCGTCGCGCTGGCGAAGAGAGAGGAGGACCCGCAATGACGATGCTGGGTTCCTATCTGACGCTGGCGGCGGTGCTGTTCTGCGTAGGACTGTACGGCGTGCTAACGAAACGCAATGCGATCGTCGTGCTTCTGTCGATCGAATTGATGCTCAACGCGGTCAATCTTAACCTAATCGCCTTCTCCAAGTACGGGGTTAACCCGTCTCTGACGGGCCAAATATTCTCTTTGTTCACGATAACGGTCGCAGCGGCGGAAGCCGCGGTCGGCATGGCCGTGCTGATCGTCTGGTACCGCGGTCGCGCCACGGTCAACGTGGACGAATTCGACGAGTTGGGGAGGTAACGACATGAGCACCTCTTTCGCGGAATACGCTTGGCTCGTCCCGGTATTCCCGCTAGCGGCTTTCGCTATTTTGACGGCTATGGGCAAAGGAGCAAGACAGACCGGCGCGTGGATCGGCACGGTCGCGACGTTCGCTTCGCTCGTCTTGTCGTTATGCATCGCCATAGAAAGACTGGCCGACAATACGCCGGAATACAGCCGGCAATTCGAGTGGCTTCAGATCGGCACGCTCAAGCTGAGCGCGGGATTCGAAGTGACGAATCTAACCTCGCTTATGTTAGTCGTCGTCACGCTCGTCAGCTTCCTCGTCAATTTGTATTCGCAAGGCTACATGAAAGACGACGAGCGCATCTCGACTTTCTTCGCTTATGTTGCGCTGTTCACAAGCTCGATGCTCGGTCTCGTCATTTCCGATAACCTGCTGACGTTCTATATTTTCTGGGAGCTTGTCGGCGTCTGCTCCTTCTTGCTTGTCGGTTTCTGGTTCCAAAAGCCGGAGGCTAAAGCCGCAGCGAAGAAAGCGTTCATCGTCACGAGAATCGGGGATTTGGGCTTGCTCATCGCTCTGCTTCTTCTTTTCTGGTACATGCCTGGTCACGCGCTCGACTTCACGTCGATCCATAACGTATTCGGTACGTCCGGCGGAGTGATCTCGGTGGGCATCACGACGTTGATCGCGTTGTTGATCTTCCTCGGCGCGGTAGGCAAATCGGGTCAATTCCCGTTACATACGTGGCTTCCCGACGCGATGGAAGGTCCTACGCCGATCAGTGCCTTGATCCATGCCGCGACGATGGTTGCGGCCGGCGTGTTCCTCGTCGCTCGCACGTACGACATCTTCTTGGCATCGGACGCTGCGATGAACACGGTCGCCATTATCGGGGCTTTCACGGCAATATTCGCGGCTTCGATCGGTTTGGCGCAGAACGATATCAAACGGATATTGGCCTACTCGACCGTCAGCCAGCTCGGCTACATGATGATAGCGCTCGGCGTCGGCTCGGTATCCGCGGCCATGTTCCACCTATTCACGCACGCCTTCTTCAAGGCGCTTTTGTTCCTCGGCGCGGGTAGCGTCATCCATGGCGCCCACACGCAAGATATTCGAGAAATGGGCGGTCTCGGCAAGACGATGAAGATCACGGCTTGGACGTTCGGGATCGGCGCGCTCGCGCTGTCCGGCATTCCGCCGTTCGCGGGCTTCTGGTCCAAGGATGCGATCTTGGCAGCGGCGCTTGAGAAGAACGGCATATTCTTCGCCGTAGGCGTTATTGCCGCCTTCTTCACGGCGCTGTACATGGCTCGCCTGTTCTTCCTTGTCTTCACCGGCAAGCCGAAGAAGGAAGGCCATGCCCACGAGTCTCCTTCCGTCATGACGATCCCTCTGATCGTGCTCGCAGTCCTGGCGGTCGTCGCCGGCTTCGTGGATACGCCGTTCAAGGGCTGGCTCGGAGAATGGCTGACGGGGGTTGCGCCGGAGGATCACTCCAATGGCATCGTTATGGTCGTCTCCGTTGCGGTAGGGTTGCTCGGTATTTATATCGGATGGCTTATTTATGTCAAAGGCACAGTTCGTCGCGATGCGGTCTCGTCTCGCGCACCGGGCTTGGTTAAGCTGCTCGAGCGCAAATATTATGTCGACGAATTGTACCATTTCTTGTTCGTGAAGCCGCTTCAAAGCTTTGGCAAAGCGCTGCAGTTGTTCGACGATTATATCGTCGACGGGGTCGTTCGCTTGGCCGGTTATTCGACTTCCGCGCTCGGACGTCTCAACTCCCGTCTGCAAGGCGGGCAAGTGCAAACCTATGCGCTTACAGCGTTAATCGGAATCGTCATCCTGGCGCTCGCCATTGCGGGAAGGAGGTTCTGGTAATGCTGGACAACGTACCTATTTTATCGCTCATTACATTTGCACCTTTAGTCGGAGCCTTAATCGTACTCTTATTGCCGAGCCAGCGAAGCCAGTGGCTTCGCATGACGGCGATCGCGTTCACGGTCATTCCGCTCGTGCTGACGCTGTGGCTATTCGCCGCATACCAGCCTTCGATCGGCGGGGCCGTATACACGGAACACGCGACCTGGCTATCGATTCCGCTTAACAAGGAATTGTTGCAGGGAGCCACGTCGTCGTTGCTGAGCTTCGATTACCATCTCGCGGTCGACGGCATCTCGATGCCGCTGTTGCTTCTGACGAGCATCGTTTCTACGATGGCGGCGCTAGCCTCCGTCCATATCCGGAAACGTTGGAAAATGTTCTACGTCTTGTTCTTGCTGCTTTTAACCGGAATCTACGGCGTATTTTTATCTCGCGACCTAATCTTGTTCTTCATCTTCTTCGAAGTAACGCTCATTCCGATGTTCTTCCTGATCGGCATTTGGGGCTACTACGGCAGGGAGAAGGCGGCTACGCGGTTCCTGATCTATAACGGAATAGGCTCGGCGGCGATGTTGCTATCGTTCTTGTTACTCATCGCGACGCTCGGGTTTAGCGCAGTCGACTCGCAAGCGGGCTCGCACATCTTGTTCAGCGGAAATTACGATGTTCTGCTCGCGAATTTATCCGACCCGCAAGCCATGGCCAATTTGACGGTCGATCAGGTCGGCAGCAAAGCGGACTTTATGCTGAACGATAATATGAGATGGGGCGCGTTCATCTTGCTTCTGATCGCGTTCGGCATCAAAGTGCCGATCTTCCCGTTCCATACTTGGATGCTTCGGGTACATACGGAAGCGCCGCCATCGATCGTCATGATTCACTCCGGTATTTTGTTGAAAATGGGCGTATACGGTCTAATAAGGTTCGGAGCGTTTTTATTTCCCGAGCAATTGCAATCTTGGTCGACGGTTATCGCCATATTGGGCGTCATCAACATTTTGTACGGCGCGATACTGGCATGCGTGCAAAAAGAATTCAAGCTCGTACTGGCTTACTCGAGTATTAGCCATATGGGTATCGTCCTGCTCGGAATCGCTTCTCTCGAGGAAGTCGGGCTACAAGGCGCCATCTATCAGTCGGTCTCGCACGGTCTCATCTCCGCGCTGTTATTCCTTATCGTAGGCAGCTTGTACGAGCGAACGAATACGACGCAGTTGGATGAACTCGGAGGCTTGGCTAAGGCGGTGCCGTTCATGTCCGGCATCCTGCTCGTCGGGGGCTTGGCATCGCTAGGGTTACCGGGCTTGTCCGGCTTCGTCGGAGAATTCCTATCGTTCCTTGGTTTATTCGGTTCGATGAAGTGGATTACCGCTATCGGTGCGCTCGGCATACTCTTCGCGGCTATCTATGTGTTACGCAGCATTCTGGGCATTACTTACGGAAGCATGCCGGCGTCGTTCGCGAATATGAAAGACGCGCGCTTCATCGAGGCGCTGCCCATGATCGCGTTAGCGGCGCTGATCGTCCTGCTAGGCGTATACCCGTCCATCTTAACGGACCTGATGCAGAACGGATTTAACGGGCTGCTGGAACAACTTCACACGAGGATGGGGGGTTAACATGGATAGCTTGCAGACTTTAACATGGAGCGATACGTGGTACCTCTCCCCCGAAATAACGTTGTCGATTGTCGCGATCTTGCTGGCGGTCCTCGATCTCGTGTTGCCGAGACGGGTGAGTCGCAACGTAATCGGATGGTTTACCTTAGCGGGGTTGCTCGCGGCGGCGGTATTCGTCATTCTGCTAATCATGGACTTAAAAGACAGCGGAACGACCGACGTGCCGCAACAAGTGGTCAATCTCGTTGGAGGAAGCTACCGGATCGACGATTTCGGCAATTTGCTTAAGCTCTTATTCCTAGGTTCATCGGCGTTCATCGTCTTCTCTTCGCTCGGAACCGTCCGCGACGAGGATGTGCCGATCAAAGGCGAGTTCTACTACCTTATCCTCCCGGCCGTGCTCGGTGCGATGGTTATGTCCTCCTCGGGTGATCTAATCACGCTGTTCGTGGGCCTAGAATTGCTCAGCATTACGTCGTATATACTGGTGGCGGCCCGCAAGCGGTCGAGTCAGTCGAGCGAAGCGGCATTCAAGTACGTCGTAACGGGCGGCGTCGCATCCGCGTTCATCTTGTACGGCATGTCGTTCCTATACGGCGTGACGGGAAGCACCCTGTTGTCGGACATTTATCAGGGCATGGAGAACGCGATGTTAACTAGCGAAGCGCTGTTATACGTCAGCTTCTTCTTAATGATCTCGGGGTTCGCGGTTAAGCTGGCGCTAGCGCCGTTCCACGCTTGGGCTTCAGACGTCTACCAGGGCGCTCCGACGCCGGTGACCGCATTCTTGGCGGTCGTAGCCAAAGGCGCCGCATTCGCTATGCTGTATCGAATCTTCTTCACGTTCATGACGCAATCCTATTTCAGCCAGAACAATGTCATGAGCAACGATGTTTTCTTGGCGCTAGCCGTGCTGGCAGCCGCCGCCATGATAGTCGGTACGGCCGGAGCGTTGCGGCAACGTAACGTTAAGCGACTGCTCGCCTTATCCGGCGTCGCGAACGCGGGCATTCTGTTGACGCCGCTCGTGCTCGGTCTTGCGCCTTTGCACACGTCCCTTTTCAACGAGTTCTTCTATTACCTGATCGCTTACGCGTTCATGAACATCGGGGCGTTCGCGGTGTTGACGATCGTATCGCGGGATACGGGTAACGAGACGATCTCGGGGTTCGCGGGCTTGTACCATCGCGCGCCGTGGACGGTCGTAGGGATGACCGTATTGCTATGCTCGCTTGCCGGGTTGCCTGTTACGGGCGGTTTCTTCGGGAAGCTGTTCATCCTCTTCGCTACCGTGCAGAACAAGACTTACTGGCTAGCTGCGATTTTACTCGTGACCACTGTCGTGTCCTATGCCGTTTACTTCTCGTTCATTCGCCAAATGTACCTCAGAAGCGGCGAAATCGATTCGGGACTTCGGATGACCGTTCCGGCAACGATAGGCATTTGGTTATGCGTGTCGGCAACGCTTGCGCTTGGATTTTTCCCGAAACCGATTATGGAGTGGATCGATCAGGTGTTCTCGTGGCCGTACGATATGTTCGTTTCCTAATAAGACTTAAGTAATGGAGGCTGCCCCAGGCATGAATAACTTGCTTCGGGCAGCCTCTCCGTCTGATGTGACCAAAGACCGATTTTTATGATGAAAGAAGGGAATTGCTGTCGAAAATCGAATGGGATATGTATACCTAATGCAGTCCCAGAAAGCGTGGTTGGAATGAGAAATAGATTCGGGAAGCGCGAAGGAAACATTCGTCCAAGAATGCGCCTAACGCTCTCCGTCATCGCCGTGTGCTGCGCTGCGATGCTGATCATGCCGACCGGGATCGCACGCGAGCGTTCAATATCCATAGGTGAAGTCAGAAGTTCGTCGTTAGTAGAGGTACAAGCCTTGGAAGCCGCGTCCGCTACAGGCACGGCAGCGTTTCTGAAGGATTCGGGATTTATTGAGGCTTGGTCGGCAATATCCGCGGACGTCACGACAACGATTGCCGTCGTGGATACGGGCGTCGACTTCAATCACCCCGGCCTTAAGCCCTTTCTCTTACCTGGCAAAAATCTTGTTAACACGAACCGTCAGCCGCAGGACGACAACGGTCACGGAACCGCGGTAGCCGGTATTATTGCCGCGGTCGCAAGTGCTGGAGAAGCGTCCGGCAAGGTGAAGTGGAAGGGGCGGATTTTGCCGATCAAGGCGCTCGATCAGAATGGCTCCGGCGACGAATCGAAGCTGACGCAAGCGATTAACTATGCCGTCGCGCAAGGCGCGGATATCATCGTGCTGTCTCTCGGGTTAAGGCGGGATGCGCCTAAATTGCGCGAGGCGGTAGCGGAGGCGGAGAGCAAAGGCGTATTGCTGGTTGCGGCTAGCGGCAACGATGCGGCAACTTTAGGTTCCAAGGCGGCGGTGCAATATCCGGCCGCGTATGCGAGCGTTCTGGCGGTGTCCGGCTCAGAGGTGCTTAAGCCGGTTTCGCAGTCGACATCGGGACCCGAGATCGATCTAAGCGCGTCGTGGTCCGTAGACACGCTTGCGATCGGAGGCGGACGTGCGACGATGGTTGGCAGCTCAATGGGTGCGCCGCAAGTTGCGGCCGCTGCGGCGATGCTGATGGCCGCGCATCCGGATTGGAAGCCGGTTCAGGTGCGGGAAGCGCTGCGTGGAGCTGCTTTGAAGTCGGGCTCCGCGGATTGGAACGCGAATATCGGTTACGGCTTTCTTTCCGCGAACAACGCCGTTCGAATGGTCAGCGTTGCGGATTGGCGGGAGCCGAATGATGCGAGAGATCAAGCTTCAACGTTCCCGTTAGGCAAAGAAGTAGCGGGGGCTTGGAGCAGTCAAAGCGATGTCGATTGGTATACGATCGACATTCCTTACGGCGGTACGCTTACCATTAGCAAGGATACGGCTCAGTTTTCCCTATTCGGCGGCAACCCAAGCTCCGTTGAACTAGACCAGAGCGATGACGCGACGCCTGGAGTTGTCCAATGGCTCGTACCTAAAGGCCGCTACTGGTTAAAGGTATCGAAGGCCGCGTCCGGCAAAATCGGCCTGTATCCAGGGTATCGACTAACCTCCGGCTTCGAAATGAACGCGGATGCGAGGGAACCGAACGATTCGGCAACGACCGCCTTTACGTTACCTCCTCGTACGCAGCAATGGACGGGAACGTTCCATCAGCGCAACGACGAGGACTGGACGACGGTTAATGTTCCGAAGGATGGCGAACTCGCGTTGTCGGCTACGACGGATACGGCGAGAATCGATCTGGCGCTCATGATTCAGCCAGCGGGCGGCGCCATGACTATCGTGGATGAACGAGGCGACGGTGGCAGCGAACAGCTGATCATCAAGCAGGCCAAAGCGGGCAAGTATTATATAAGAATTACGAATGCGGTATCCGCAAATCCGGAGCCTGTCATCGGGACGTATACCGCATCACTGGAATATATTACCCAATACGAAGACCCATATGAACCGAACAACAGTCCCGTAACGGCTACGCCGTTATCGTATGGCGAACGATACGAGGGACTCGTTAACCCGGATGATGACGTAGACTGGTATCGTTTTACGCTCTCCGAGCGAAAAAAGATACAATTATCGTTCGGCGGCATTGCCGATGGAACGGTCGTCACGGTCGCATTAAGGGATCGCAAACAGCAAACGCTAAATACCTGGCGCAACGCGAAGGATAACGACTCGCTTGCCGGGGAACGCGTGCTGGAACCCGGTACCTACTATATGTCGATCGAGGCTGACCGCGCGGAACCGAATCAAGCTTATCATTTCATAATGCAAGCGGAAGCGACGCAAGATCCTTTCAGCGATTTGACCGGTTATCGTTGGGCTAGCCCAAGCATACAATCTTTGGTCAAAGCCGGTTGGGTTAACGGCTATCCGGATGGACAATTTCGTCCTGGCGCGTCGTTATCTCGGGGCGAAGCCATCGCAACGCTTGTTCGCGCTTTCGATCTGAAGAAGCCTTCGGCGACGATGCGATTCCAAGATATCGCGCCTCGAAGCTGGCTTTACGATCCGGTCGTTAAAGCCGACCAAGCGGGCTGGCTGGCGTCGTATACGGGCGGGCAGCTTCAACCTGCGACCGAGCTGACGCGAGCGGAAGCCGCAAAGCTGTTCGCAACGGCCTTGAAGCTTGACTTGCCTCAGCGTCCAAAGCAGGTGTTTAAGGACATCCCGGCTAAAGATGAGCTTGCGGCGATCGTAGAAGCGCTTAAAGAGGGGCACTGGCTTAGCGGGTATCCGGACGGAAATTTCAAACCGGATGCAACGATTACCCGGGCGGAATGGTCTGTACTGTTAGCGAAGTTGCTTGAACACAAAGCATAAATGAACGAATTTTCATTTGCCCTAGTCGACGTAGAAGGAATGAATACGCATGCTGGATCAATCGGGAGTGCTCGCGACAGTAGGCTGGAACGGACTGTTCTCCATATTCGTAACGCTTGGGTGCGTGGCCGTTGCCTGGTTCGTACTGCACGAAGTGAACTTCGACAAAATCGTCCGGCACCCCCGAAGCCCGCGAGCGCGCGTGCTGCAGCTGCTTTTCGCGATCGTCTTGGGGCATTCTGCAGCGAGATTTATTCTGGATTATTGGACCTGGGCAGGTACGGTCAAATGGCTGTTCGGCTCGGAGTAACCGTATTTTCGCATAGCGGGAAGTCGGAATGCTCACAATGAATTATAATGCGAATTGGATAATGAGCGGCTTGGACATGCAAGATTTTCGTCGAATGAAGTCGGTTTACGGCAAAACTTGCCGCTTGTGTCATCAAAATCCCGGTGGTATGATGGAATTTGGGTTTTTCAGGGTCGGTCTGAAGTCAAAATGGCTTCGGAATGAATCTATAACGCGCGGAGGGAACCACCCATGAGCAAAATCATCGTCCGCGGCGGACGTACCTTACAAGGAACAGTTCGCGTGCACGGCGCCAAAAATTCCGTCCTTCCGATCCTTGCAGCCGCCTTATTGGCGGAAGAAGGGTCAAGCGTCATTCATGACGTGCCTGCCCTGGACGATGTGAAGAATATCCTGCAAGTGCTCGCGGCTTTGGGGGTTCACGCGCAGCAAAGTGACGGAAGCGTCCGTCTACAAGCTGAATCGTTAATTTCGTATGAAGCGCCTTATGAGTTAGTCAGGAAAATGCGAGCTTCGTTCTTAGTGATGGGACCTTTGTTGGCCCGTCTTGGCAAGGTTAGGATTTCACTTCCTGGAGGATGCGCAATCGGCACAAGACCGATTGATCAGCATTTGAAGGGTTTCGAAGCGATGGGCGCGGAGATCGGATTCGGTCAAGGCACTATCGAAGCCAGCGTGAACGGCAAGTTGCGCGGGGCTAGAATTTATCTAGATATCGCCAGCGTTGGCGCTACGGAAAATATTATGATGGCAGCCGCTACGGCGGAAGGCACGACGATTATTGAGAACGCGGCCAAAGAACCGGAAATCGTCGATCTGGCGAATTTCCTTAATGCGATGGGCGCGATAGTGCGCGGAGCAGGCACGGGCGTCATTCGGATCGAAGGCGTCGAGAAGCTTCGCGGCGTCGAACACCATGTCATTCCGGACCGCGTCGAAGCCGGGACTTATATGATCGCTGCCGCGATCACGGGCGGCGACGTCTACGTTGAAGGCGCGATTCGGGATCATCTGGGTCCGGTCGTCGCGAAGCTGGAGGAAATGGGCGTTCAAATCGAGTGCGAAGAGAACGGCATTCGCGTTATCGCCAAGCATCCGCTTAAGGCCGTTGACGTTAAGACGCTTCCTTATCCGGGGTATCCTACCGATATGCAAGCCCAGATGATGGCGCTCTTACTCGTCGCCGACGGAACGAGCATCGTGACGGAAACCGTATTCGAAAATCGCTTCATGCATGTCGAAGAGCTCGTCAAGATGGGGGCGGAGATTAAAGTAGACGGACGTACGGCGATTATTACCGGCGGCGCGAAGCTGTCCGGCGCTAGCGTGTGCGCTACCGATCTGCGCGCCGGCGCGGCGCTAATCTGCGCGGCGTTGGTTGCTGATGGTAGCACCGAGGTTGGCGGCATTCATCATATCGAACGCGGCTATATGGATCTCGTCAGCAAGCTGGCGGCAATCGGCGCGGATATTTATCGCGCGCCTTCCCCGGAAGAAGTACTCGAAGAAGCTGAGAAAGCGTCCTTGCAGCCGGAGAACCTGTTGCAACAGCTGGAGCAACGCGCATCCGCGCCTGCCGAAGTCATCCGCTCGATGAAGGTTCAACCAACGTTAGCCTAGCTCGATGAAGGTTCAACCAACGTTAGCCTAGTACTTATTCATACGGTAGTTTTACGAATCCCTCTGCCTTCGGGCAGGGGGATTTTTTTTTTGGGGGTTGGGTAACCAATGCCGCAGCGCCAGCTCAACGGTCTATGAGACCACTAAATAGTCGAACTACCACCATCGCGCGAGTTCATCGGTCTGTGAGACCGTTGAACCGTTATACCATCACCATCACACTCGCTCAACGGTCTGTGAGACCACTGAACCGCCAAACCAACGCCACCGCATCCGTTCAACGGTCTGTGAGATCGCTGAACCGTCAAACCACTATTCTCACGGTCGCTCAACGGTCTGTGAGACCGTTGAACCGTTAAACCACCATCATCACGGTTGCTCAACGGTCTATGAGACCGTTGAATCGTCCAACCACAACCATCGTGTCCGCTCAACAGCTTATGAGACCGTTGACCTGCCAAACCAACACCACCACGCTCGCTCAACGTTCCATGAGACCGCTGAACCGCTAAACCACCAACACCGCGTCCGCTCAACAGTCTGCGAGACCGTTGAATCGCCAAACCACCAGCATAACGCAAGCTCAACAGTCTGCGAGACCTTTTAACCGCCAAACCAACACCGCCGCTTCCGCTCAACAGTCTGCAAGACCGTTGAACCGCCAACAACCATCTTCACACTCGCTCAACGATCTATTAAACCGTTGGGTTTTATTTTGTAACGACAAACGCGTGATCCAATTGATGCAGATTCCAGAATATCCATCTCCAGCAACTCGTGAAGCTGTTTACGTACAAACTTCTCTTTTCTACCTACCAGACCACAGGCTTGTTCAACCGAGAAAGCGGAGCCCGACCGTATTGCAAACCGAACTATCTCTCTTTGGTAAACGTTCAATCCCTCCATGTTCGAATGTTCTGCACCATACCAAATAACCAGCATACGGCGGAGCGTATTTTGGCAACCGATCGGATTTTCCTTTAGCTTGTCTATAGAGAAACGAAGGATGTTCCAATCGGCCAAGACTATATCATTCTGGCGATCGAGGTCCCTGGAAAACTTATCCCTATCGATGTCCCTAGCATGAGAACCGAAGCTGTCGGATTCAAGGGCGGCGGGCCGAGGCAAGCGAACGTACGCCAGATCGATATAGTAATAGCCCCCTTCGCTGTTGATGAATTCATACTCAGGGTACAGATGATCGAGGTTACCTATAACCGGCCACCATGCCTGCTCGAGTAGCAATTTTTCTCCGTAACCGTGTTTCTTCGTCAGCCTGCGCAATCGCTCCCCGCTTGCTTCAGACTTATGTCCAGCAAGCCATTCCGCATAAACCTTTTCAAACTTACTCATCCACAATCGCCTCTCCCTGGGCAAAAAAATAACCGCCCGACGCCCCGAATAGGGGAGTGGACGGTGTGCTTCACGCGTATAAACAAAACATATACCAAATTAGTCGCTTCCGCAAGAGTAAGCTAATCATGTTAAATACGGAGAGTTGGAACGCTGCATCCTAGAAATTTGACGCTGTAACGGTGCGAGACGAGGTTAGAACGCCGCATCCTAGGAGATTGACGCTGTAACGGAATGAGACGAGGTTAGAGAGTAGCATCCCCCATTTATGAACATCCCCACATCTCGTTCTAGCTCCTCTCACTCTTGCATATTTTGAGAGCATTGGAGTTCACGGATAGAGGTGAGTCGGAATGAGGCAAAGGGTAATGGGAAAATGGTTTATGCCATCCGGCGAGCTGAAGTGGGACGTGCTGGGCGGCGCATTCGCGGGCGGCGCGGCTATAGCGATTACGGCATGGATCATCATTCATCTTAGCGGCGCATCCGCTGGGAATACGGCGATCCCGTATACGCTGCAGTCTGAGAATACGGCTTACGTCACGACGGATGAGAGGCCAACGAGCAATACCGATAACGGTAACGCACCAAGCAACCCCAACCGCCATAATAGCAGCAACACCAATACAACCGAAAGCGCCGCGGTACCAGATGAGAACCAACCTAACATAAGCGTATATATATCGGACAAGCGTAAGGTCGAGAACGTGCCGTTAGAGCAATACGTGCTCGGCGTAGTCGCGGCGGAGATGCCTTTGGAATTCGAGCAGGCCGCGTTGGAAGCGCAAGCGATGGCAGCGCGGACCTATATCGTGCGTAGATGGATAGCGGACAATAGAGAGGGCGTGCCGGACCGCAAAGCGCTCGTAACCGATCAAGTGACGCATCAAGCCTATTTGTCCTTAGCAAAAGTGAACGCTTTGCAAGAGACGAATCCGGAGGGGCTGCGCAAAGCTCGGCTGGCGGTAGAGCGTACGCGCGATCTCGTGCTCACTTACGAGGACCAACCGATCGAGGCGTTATTTTTCTCGGCTAGCAATGGCTATACGGAAGATTCGGAGGAAGTGTTTCCTAACAAGCTACCTTACCTTCGCGCGGTACCAAGCCCCGGGGACAAAGAGAGCGTCCATAACTCGGTAGAGACGGTCTCGATGTCTTTGCAAGATTTTTTCGCCAAGTTGGATGTCTCCGCGTTCGCCGTACTAGGCAAAGGGGCGAGCAAGCCTAACATACGCGTGCTAGAGTGGACGGAAGGTCATCGCGTGAAACTATTGCTAGTCGGCTCCGTCAAGCTCACGGGCGAAGAGGTTCGCGGCAAGCTGGGACTTCGTTCGGCGTCGTTCGATTGGAAGATAAAAGACGGCCAAATCCGGATCACGACTTACGGGAACGGCCACGGGGTCGGCATGAGCCAATGGGGAGCCGAGGGCATGGCCAAGGAAGGCAGCAGCGCCGAGCAAATCGTGGAACACTACTATTCCGGAGCGCGAATCGCTGAAGCTTCGAAGCTACCGGAATACGCCAATCGCATTTCCTAACTATAAAAATTGCAATCTTTCAACCCGAACAGGTATAAAACCTCTTCACCTGGTAAGAATGCTTTACTGAGGTGATGATAACAATGAATGATGGAAACAACAAAACGCCACGCAAGATCGAAGAGTCTTCTAAGTCGGTAGTAGGATCGTCTTCCGCTGTCAGGCCTTCCGGATGGAAAAAGCTGCTCTCCAAACGCTGGGTCTTCCCTGCAGCTTACATGGCCGCGGCAGCAATCATCGTAGCGATTCTCTGGGTGTATTCGGGGACGGGCAAAGACGAAGCCAAGCAAACCGTTACCGATCCGACAGAGGTCAATGGCGATGCGACGACCGGCGCGAAAGACTCGGATGCCGCACCAGTAGTAGCGAATACTGAAACGCTACGCTGGCCGGTAGACAAAATGGAAGACATGAAGACGACCATGCCGTTCTACGACGAATCGGCATCCTTGGAAGCTCGCGAAGCTGCCATGGTAGAGTACAAGGGCAACTTCAAACCGCACATGGCTATCGACCTGGCACGAGAGGACGCCAAAACGTTCGACGTACTCGCGGCGCTTAGCGGAGAAGTCACGGTAGCGGAGCAAACGCCTAACAACAACTTCGTAGTGGAAATCAAGCATGCCGACGGTCTCGTAACCGTCTACCAAAGCTTGGATAACCTGCAAGTGAAAGTCGGCGACCAAGTCGAGCAAGGCGATCTGATCGCGACTGCCGGCCAAAGCGAGCAAGAAGCAAGCGAAGGGTACCACGTACACTTCGAGGTTCGCAGCAACGGCAACTCGGTAAATCCCGCATCTTTGATCAAGGCAGAAAATAAATAACTAGCAATTGAAGAAAAATACGCCCCTGCTGTCTAGCAGGGGCGTATTTTTGCTATTTTAGCGACAAGAGTACTAGAAAATGCCCGCAAAGTGTCGTTTAGTAGCGAATTTGCACTAAGACTTTATATCGACAAATCTATAAAATCTATGGCATAATTTTTAACATAAGAAATCGTTCGGACAACTTGATCGCGAGCATAGAAAAGGTGGGAAATGAAGTGAGGTTAGTAGGAATCGCGGAGCTAGAAAGCGGGGACGTGCTAGGCAAAGCTGTACACGGTCGCAATGGAGTCGTTATGCTTGAAGCCGGCACCGTGCTGACCGAACAATATATCAATCGTCTTAGAAATCTTCGGATTAATGCCGTACATCTGTTACCGCGTATTAACGGAGGGAGCGACTCTTCGTATCGTAGCGGCAAGGTGCCCCCGTCGTTCTTTGACCCGCATTGGATTCGGCCTGATATCGATAGAATGAAGGACGACGATAAGGCAAGGGAGAAGGCGGTCAAGCTCGTCGCTGATTTCGCGGACAAGGGACTTATGCAGGATCGGCTTATTTTGCCGGTGCCGGAAGAGAAGTTTCGCGCCAACTTCCGTGACGTGCTCCATGAGATCGCGTCGCGAAGGGAGTTCGCGGAAGAACTCGGCGTCATGATGTTGACGGATCCCATCCTGTTCAATCACGCCATGAACGTAACGCTGTGCGCGGACATAATTGGCACGGCCAAAAATTTCGATAGCGCCAAGATGTACGAGCTCTCGCTAGGCGCGTTGTTCTCCGACATCGGGATGACCAGACTGCCGATGGAACTGACGAAAGTCAACCGCGCGCTTAGCGAAACCGAAATCAAGATGGTGCGCCAGCATACGACCGAAGGCTACCATTTGCTTAAAGGAATGAAGGATGTGCCGACTTCTTCGGCCCAGATCGCGTTATTGCATCACGAGCGGTATAGAGGAGAAGGATATCCGCTCGGCGTTAAGCAGGAGGGAATACCCGAATTCGCGCAAATCGTCGGGCTCGCGGACGTGTACAACGCATTGATCTCCCCGCGTCACCATCGCAAACCGTTCGCGCCAGGCGAAGCGACGGAATATTTATTCGCCTCCGGCAATTACGATTTCGATCTTTCGCTCGTGCAAGTGTTCCTGAAGTACTTGACGATATATCCGATCGGATCGGTCGTAAAGCTGAGCACCGGACAGATCGGAGTCGTATTGGAGACGGCAGGTCGTCCCATGAACCGTCCGGTCGTGCAAATCTTTTGCGAAGCGAACGGTACGGTTGCTAAGCTGCCCTATATCTTGGATTTGCAGGAGCTTAATAATGTCGTAATCACCGGCAAAGCCGACAAATAAACGAATCCAAGACGGTTCAAAGGCGGAAGGGATCCCCCCTTCCGCCTTTTCGTATAGGGCTTAAGAAGCAAGAATCGGGACTTTCCTAGCTTGTCAGGCTTGGCAACAAAGAATAAGTGAACGCGCCCCTCATATACTGTACCAATCAATCACAGCAGGGAGGCGGGAGCGTGCACGACTATATCAAGGAACGCACGATTAAGATTGGCCGATGCATTGTGGAGACGCGCCATACGGTGCGTACGATAGCCAAGGAATTCGGCGTCTCCAAAAGCACGGTGCATAAAGACCTGACTGAGCGTTTGCCGGAAATCAATCCCGATTTGGCGGACCAAGTAAAGCACATTCTTGAGTACCATAAGTCGATACGGCACCTCAGAGGCGGGGAAGCTACCAAGATCAAATACAAAAAGACGACTATCAAAAAACGGGAGGTTATGACAGTAGGCAAAGCATAATTTTTGGAACTTTGTCGACGAAAAGAAGGGTTTGCAGCATTCGCGGCGAATATTATACTATTACGATACCGCTTCATATTCAGTAGCAGACATTCCATACGTTGTGAGGGATCCTAAACGCATGTTTAGCAAAGACATCGGAATCGATCTAGGTACGGCTAACGTATCCATACATGTTAAAGGCAAGGGCGTCGTTCTTGACGAGCCTTCGGTCGTCGCTATCGAGAGCAACACGAGGAAAGTGCTCGCTGTCGGTGAAGAGGCAAGGCGAATGGTCGGACGGACGCCAGGCAATATTATTGCGATTCGCCCGTTGCGAGACGGGGTTATCGCAGATTTCGAAGTAACCGATATGATGCTGAAGGCTTTCATTCAACGCGTCGGGGGGCGGACCTGGTACAGCAGTCCGCGCATCTTGATCTGCGCGCCTTCGAATATTACGTCTGTCGAGCAAAAGGCGATCCGCGAAGCTGCAATACGCAGCGGCGCCAAAGAAGTTTTCCTAGAGGAAGAAGCGAAAGCGGCCGCAATCGGAGCGGGAATGGATATTTTCCAGCCGAGCGGCAATATGGTTGTTGATATAGGCGGAGGTACAACGGATGTCGCCGTGCTGTCCATGGGCGACGTTGTGACCGCCTCTTCTCTTAAAGTCGCAGGGGACAAGTTCGACGCCGCGATTATGAAGTACATAAAGAACAAATATAAGCTTCTCATCGGCGAACGCACGAGCGAAGACATTAAGATCAAGATCGGCACGGTCCATCTGGGCGGCCGTCGCGAAGAGATGGACATTCGCGGCCGCGATATGGTTTCCGGCTTGCCGCTTACCGTCACGATCCATTCGGACGAAGTGCGCGAAGCGCTATGGGAACCTGTCATGTCGATCGTATCCTCCGCGAAAACCGTACTCGAGCGCACGCCGCCGGAATTGTCCGCGGACATTATCGACCGCGGCGTCATTTTGACAGGCGGCGGGGCGCTGCTTGACGGTTTGGACGCGTTGCTCGCGGACGAAATCAAAGTCCCGGTGCTGATCGCGGAAGATCCGATGCATTGCGTCGTTAAAGGTACCGGCATTATGCTGGACCATTTAGATAAAATGACTCGCAAAATGGGCTAATACAGAGCTAGGTCGAATCAGCGCGCGATTGTCACGATTCGGCCGGTACGACACAAGGAGGTTCTCCCAATGCTTAGAGGGTTATACACGGCAGCCTCAGGAATGACGGCGCAACAACGGCGCCACGACACGATCACGAACAACATCGCGAACCTTAACACCCCGGGTTTTAAAGGTACGAATGCGGTCGAGCGCTCTTTCCCCGATATGTTACTCTCGGCAATGGGCGGACCGGATCCTTCGATCAGCTCGATCGGCAAGCTTAGCACGGGCGTGTTCACCGAAGAGAACCTGCTCTCCATGGGACAAGGCGACCTTCAGCAAACTAACCGCTCGCAGGATTTGGCTCTCATCTCCGACATTCTCGTTCCCGGCGCTCAATTTGACGAATCGGGCAAATACGTGGACGCGAACGGATCGGTCACTTACCAGCCTCAAGCTCTCTTCAGCATTCTGACTCCGGAAGGCGAAGAGCGTTACACGCGGAACGGCAGCTTCAAAACCGCTCCGGACGGAACGTTGCTAACGTCCGACGGCTTGCGGGTACTCGGCGCGAACGGTCAACCGATTCAAGTGAACGTCTCTTGGGATGACGTTAAGGTGTCCGCGACCGGCGAACTCATGAACAACAAGACCGGATTACCGCTCGACGGTGCTCCGCAGCTGCGTATCATGCGAGTAGACAATCCTAACATGCTAGTTCGCGAAGGCGACGGCCGGTTCCGCTACGAGGGCGAAGCGGCAGGCATTCGGCAAATCGCGGCGGACGAAAGAGTAGAAATCCGTCAAGGCTTCCTGGAACGTTCGAACGTGGATTCGGCGCAATCCGCCGTCGACATCATGGCGGCGCTTCGCGCCTACGAGGCGAATCAGAAGGTAATCCAGTTCTACGACAAAAGCTTGGAGAAAGCCGCGAACGAAGTCGGACGCGTATAAGAGGAGGACGATTAAGTGAATAGCTCAATGATCTCTGCTTCCGTCTCCATGGGCGCATTGCAACAGAAGCTTGATATTCTCGCGGATAATATCGCAAACTCTAATACGGTCGGATATAAGCGCAAGACGGCCGTATTCGAAGATATATTGACTAGCCTCAACCCGCAGGAACAAGATTTCGAACAACCTGGTCGCCGAACGCCGCTTGGGATTACCCAAGGCTGGGGCGCACGAATGTCGTCGATGCAGCTTGATCTGTCTCAAGGCGTGCTGCAGCAGACCGGCAACATGACCGACGTCGCGATCGAAGGCAACGGACTATTCGAAGTTCGGACGGGCGGTACGTTGGATAGTTCTCGGGCATTCACGAGACACGGATCGTTCCAACTCGTCTCTACGGGAGGCGGGGATCGGACGCTTTACACGAACTCGGGTTATCCCGTCGTTGCCGAAGTCGGAGGAGTGGACAGCTTCATCGTCGTGCCGGAAGGCTACAATCTTAGCATCCAACCCGACGGCACTTTGATGGGAGTCGGACCGCAAGGCTCGGCGCCGATCGATTTGGGCAAACTAAAGATGGCGCAAGCAACGAATCCGGAGCTTCTTCAGGCGATATCGGACAACCTATACGGCGTTCCGGAAAATATTAATATTGCCGACGTCGTAAAAAACGTGACCCAGCTACCGGCGGAGACGTTAGGCATATCGGTGCGTCAAGGTTTCGTGGAGAACTCCAACGTCAACATGACCGACGAGATGGCCGATTTGATGGTCGTACAGCGCGCTTACCAATTAAGTGCCCGAGCGCTAAGCTCCAGCGATCAAATGATGGCTATGGCGAATAACATGCGCGCATAAGCCTGCGCGGTTGCTTGCAAGAGGAGAGATACCGAAATGACAGTAACTACCCGTTCGTCGGATCAGAAAAAACGCGCATCGGGTTCTTCTGGACGGACGATTTTACGCATATTATGGACCAGCTTCAAAATACTTATCATTCCGGTATTGTGCATTACGGCGCTTATCATCGGTCTGGCGATCGGTTACGTCGTGCTAGGCGACAAGCCGCTGTCCGAAGTGTTCGATGCGCAAACCTGGAAGCATATGTACGATCTCGTGTTCGCGGAGGGCAGCTAATGCCCTGCCGGCCGCCCTTTGACCGGGACGGCAAACTCCCCGGCTTAACGTCCGGGGAGTTTTCATTTGTAGGGGTGAACGGTTATAATAATGTGGAACTTCGGAGAAAGGGGGGCGGGAATGAACGTACCTAATACGCTGACTATGTCCCGATTTATACTTATCCCCCTCTTTTTAGCGTTATACTTCTATGACTATTCGATTGCGGCATTGATCGTTGTCCTACTAGCGGGATTGACCGACGTACTGGACGGATATATTGCTAGGCGCAATGGCCAGATTACGGTGACAGGCATGATGCTTGATCCGTTGGCGGATAAGTTGATGATGCTCGCGGTCATCGTCGCGCTGCTTGCCGGAGGTTCGCTTCCTTGGGAGGCGTTCGGCGTAATGGCATTCCGGGAAGTCGGTATGATTATTACTACTGCCTATTTTTACTTTACGGGATACAAGACCGTTCCCGCTAACAGACTAGGCAAGCTGACGGCGGTCGTGTATTATCTCGCGATCCTGTTGCTTTTCTTGGAGGAACCGGGAGGCACAGCAGTGCTATGGTGCGGTATCGGATTATCCTATGTAGCGTCGGGCATCTATTTCGTTAAATTCAGAATGCTAAACCGTGCATCGTCGTAACTGTTCCGACAAAAGAGCTCGCCCAAGGGCTGAACAACAGGGGCAGACCGAGGCGAGCTCTCTTATAGTCAACCTTCGCGACTGCAGTTTCGCCAAAGGGATAATGCTAGTATTGCCGCCGATTGGCGGCTTATGCGCGATTAGCGCTGAAATCAAAAGACAAACCGCGTAATAGCGGAATTAAGGAGGAAGCCTTAGTGCTCGATATCGTACAAATTCAAGAAATTATTCCCCACCGTCCGCCGTTCTTGCTAGTGGACCGGATATTGGAGCTGGAGCCGGGCAAACGCGCAGTCGGGTTGAAGAACGTCACGATGAACGAACCTTTCTTCGTCGGACATTTTCCGGGATACCCGGTCATGCCCGGGGTATTGATCGTCGAGGCGCTTGCTCAAGTCGGATCGGTTGCTATCTTGGCTCTCGAAGAGAACCGCGGCAAGCTCGGATTTTTCGCGGGCATAGACGAGTTCCGGTTCCGCGGTCAAGTTAAGCCGGGAGATACGCTCATCTTGGAATTAGAGATTACCCGTCTTAAGGGGCCGATCGGCAAAGGACGCGCGACCGCCAAGGTCGGAGATACCGTAGTAGCCGAGGGAGAGCTGATGTTCGCGTTGTCCGACCCGAACAAAGGTTAAACAAAGAGGGAAAAGGGAGAGATGAAGGATGTCGAATACGCCGCAAGAGCTATACGCAGCATGGTTGAATGATGCTAACGTAGATGAAGCAACGAAGAACGAGCTTCGCGCAATCGCAGCTCAGCCGGGGGAAATCGAGGATCGCTTCTATCGGGAACTGGAGTTCGGAACGGGAGGGCTGCGCGGCGTTATGGGCGCGGGCACGAACCGGATGAACCGGTATGTCATCGGCAAAGCTACGCAAGGCTTCGCCAACTTTTTGCTGGGGGAAACCGATAAGCCATCGGTCGTCATCGCGCACGATTCCCGCAATAACTCGGATACTTTCTCGCTCGAGGCTGCTTGCGTGCTTGCCGCGAACGGCATTCGCACCTACCTTTTTCGGTCTCTTCGCCCGACGCCGCAGCTTAGCTTCGCGGTTCGCGATCTGAAGGCTACCGGCGGCATCGTCGTCACGGCGAGCCATAACCCACCCGAATATAATGGATACAAAGTATATGGTGCCGATGGCGGCCAATTAGTACCTTATCAAGCCGAACAAGTCATAGGGCAAATCCGCGACATCGCGTCGTTCGATCAAGTGAAGCGGATTTCCCGTTCCGAAGCGGAAGAGCAAGGATTGCTCGTCTGGCTCGGCGACGCGGACGATCAGCGTTACGTCGATACGGTGGTGGCGCAGTCCGTTCGTCCCGATGTGTTGAAGAGCGGAGCGGGAGAAGCGTTGAGCGTCGTGTTTACGCCGTTGCATGGAGCGGGTAATATGCCTATTCGCCATGTTTTGGCGCAAGCCGGGTTCACTAACGTGAATATCGTCGCGGAGCAAGAGCAGCCGGACGGCATGTTCAGCACCGTGAAGTCGCCGAATCCGGAAGAGCAGGAAGCGTTCACGCTCGCGATGAAGCTTGCGGACGAGATCGGCGCGGACATCATAGTCGGTACCGACCCAGACTGCGACCGCATGGGCGCGGTGGTCAAAAACGACAAAGGCGAATATGTCGTGCTAACCGGTAATCAGTCCGGAGCGCTAATGGTTCATTATTTGCTATCGAATTTGCAATCTCAGGGTAAACTACCAGTGAATGGCGCCGTCATCAAGACGATCGTAACGAGCGAGATGGGTGCGGATATCGCCGCCTCTTATGGTTGCGCCGTTATTAATACGTTGACGGGCTTCAAATACATCGGAGAGAAGATGTCGCAATTCGAAGCGGACGGTTCGCACGCGTTCCTGTTCGGCTACGAAGAAAGCTATGGCTACTTAACCGGTACGTACGCGCGAGATAAAGACGCGGTCGTCGCTTCGCTTCTGATCTGCGAGGCAGCGGCTTATTACAAATCGCAAGGCAAGACGTTATACGGCGTATTGCTTGAGCTATACGAGAAGTACGGAACGTACTTGGAGAAGCTGGAGTCCCGTACGCTCAAAGGCAAAGACGGAGTGGCGCAAATCGGAGCGATCATGGACGATTGGCGGTCGAATCCGCCGCAGCAGATAGCTGGCGTCGCCGTTGAACGAGTGCTCGATTACGGGCTCGGCTTGGACGGCTTGCCAGTCGAGAACGTGCTGAAATATATGCTCGCGGACGGTTCATGGTTCTGCTTGCGCCCATCCGGGACGGAGCCGAAGATCAAAGTGTACTTCGCCGTACGGGGAAGCAATCTCGAGGAAGCATCGGCCGCCTTGCAGCAGCTAGTCCGGACGGTCATGATCCGCGTGGACGGCGAAGCTTAAATTAAGGAGCAGCGGAGGGTGAAGACCAGCCGCTGCTTTTTGCGGGTCATGCGAGCAAATTCGCGTTCGCGGGTCGCAAAGCGAAGATCAAACTATCGAATAATGGAGTGAACGGTCGTGCCCCAATGGCTGCATACATGGAATTCTAGATTGTCGAAATTGCTATGGTGGGTCGTGCTCGTAGGCGTTATCGCCGCTTTGCCCGTCATGTACGCGCGGGCGCAGACCGAATCTTCGGCTAAAGACGTTGCCTTTGTGATGGATTATCGCGACTTGTTGCAAGTTAGTTCTACGAAAGAAGTCCCGCAAGCCTATTTGCAAGAGGAGCTCGCCAAGCTGAAGGCGGCGGGCGTTAACGGCATGGCCGTATTCGAAAGCACGCTGGAGGAGCTCGGCTGGGCGGGCGAAATCAACGTCTATAACGCGACGCAAGCCGCGATGCTCGAGCAACGCGTTTCGCCGCCGTCGGATAATCGCACTTATGTGGTTTTCCATAACGCCGAGCATGCCGCTACGTTGCGGCCGATCATCGAGTGGGCTTTCACCCACTATGGCGCGGATATTAAAGACTGGACTGTCGGAGGACTATCCGGCTTAAGCATCGGAATGGGCTATGACGATGCCATTATGCATCCGATGCAGCCGAACCCGATCGCCATGCAGGCGCTCAAGGACCAAGGCTTCCAAGTGTTCCCGAGGCTCTCTAACCGCATTTTGCCGTTCGATGCCGCGGAGATGAACAAGTGGCTCGATTCGTTCCAAGCGCTCGGCGTTACCCGCGTCTTGTTCGACGGCGATGCCATTACCGGCTATGGCGAGGGCAAAAACCCGAAAGACGTGAAAAAGTTCGCGCAAATGTTGGACGAGCATGGCATGGGAATCGCGATGTTCGAGAACTTGAAGGTTCCGATGAAGGGCATGGCCAAGCTTGCGAACCTGCTCGAATATAACGCGGTTCGCGCCCATTCGATCAGCGAAGGCGAAATGACGGTGCTGAAAAACGCGCCGATCGAGGATCGACTCGTGCTTGCGGTGAAAGACCGCAATATCCGCTTTATTTATTTGAACGCCGTAGCGACTAAAGATACGATCAAAGGTCTCGTCTATAACCCTTTGGACAAAATAACCGAGACGCTCGGGGGTTACGACGGTTCTACGGGCGTAATTAAGAAAATCGAAGATTTCGGCTTTAACTTGGGCGAACCGAAAGCATTCGAAGTGCACAGCGCACCTCAGCAGTCAGTGTTGAAAGGAGTCGCGGCGCTAGGGGCAATCGCGTTAATCTCTATTCTGATCGGATTGTTCCTCCCGGGGCTGCAGGTGCTTGCCTTCGTAATCGGTGCTATTGGTTCCGCTGGGCTTTATGTGCTAAGTCCTAACACGATGCTACAAGCGCTTGCGCTCTTCGTGGGGATCGCCGCTCCGACGACCGCGGTTATTCTGCTCGTGAAGAGATTGCGCGAGCTGCGGGAAAGTTCGGCGGACGGTCGTCTCTCGGCAGCAAGACGGTTAGGCGGATCCCTAATCTTGTTCGCGCGGACGACGGTATTGTCGATCGTGGCGATTCCGTTCATCGTGGCGTTGCTTAACGAAATCGAATATAACCTCGTCCTTCAGCAATTCAGAGGGGTGAGCTTGCTTCATTTAGTACCAATCGCGCTGGTCGCCCTATATGTCGTCCTCTACGGCTCGGGCAACACGGTATTCGGCAACGCGAGACGCATTCTCGCAATGCCACTTACCGTGCTCTGGATCGTCGGCGTTGGCGTTATCGCGGTAGCGGGCCTGTACTATTTGACGCGAACCGGCAATGCGGGTACGGTGTCCGGCGTTGAGTTGAAGTTCCGTTCGCTATTGGAAAATACGTTCGGCGTGCGTCCGCGCACCAAGGAGTTCCTGCTCGGACATCCGTTGTTCCTCGTCGGTATTTTCCTTGCGCTTCGCTATCGTTGGGCGATGGCGCTTATTATCGCTGGTACGATTGCACAGCTATCGATGGTCGATACGTTCGCTCATATTCATACGCCAATGATCTTGTCGGTCATTCGCGTAATGCTCGGCCTTGGTCTGGGCGTATGCATCGGACTAGTCGGTATCGCGGTTTGGCAAATCGGTGAAGGAGTCAAAGCACGATGGGCGAGACAGGAAGCGTAGGGAGTAAGGGAAGTAGGGGGCATCTGGGCACTGATGGAAATCTGGGGGATCAGGGTAATCTGGGACACAAGAACAATCAGGGACCTCAGTCTAATGTTCGCCGTATCGTGTTGTCCGGCTATTACGGGTTTCACAATAGCGGCGACGAGGCTGTTCTGAAGAGCATATTGACCGCATTGGAAGAAGCGGGCACGGCGGCCGGCATCAAGATCGTGCCGGTCGTACTCTCCGGGGATCCGGAGTGGACAAGCAAGCATTACGATGTCGAAGCGGTGCCTAGGATGAAATTAGCCGAAGTGCGTCGTGCACTTAAAAATAGCGATGGACTCATCAGCGGCGGAGGCAGTTTGCTGCAAGACGCGACGGGGCTCGGCTCGATTCCGTATTACTTGGGAATCATGGCGCTCGCGCGTTGGTGCGGCAAGCCGACATTCGTCTATGCGCAAGGAATCGGACCGGTTAATCGGAAGCTGTTCCAGCCGTTCATCGCTCGCGCGTTCAAGAAGGCCAAATACGTTTCGGTGCGCGATGAGGAGTCCGCAACGCTGCTGCGCCGTTACGGCGTGCCTGAGGCAAAGGTAGAAATCGTGCCGGACCCGGTTATGGGCATGCCGCCGGGTGTGGCGAGTGCAGGAGAGATTGCGGGTTCGCAGGGGGCAGGAGAGGACACACGACCGATTGTCGGCGTGTCCGTCCGGTTTTGGCGCGGCGACCGCGCGGACATGGACCGCGTGGCCGCCGCGCTTGAAGCGCTCGCCGGACGCTGCGACGTCCGGCTGCGCTTCTTGCCGTTCCATCACGGGGGCGACGAAGATGCGTCGCGCTACGTGATGGAACGGCTGACGTGCGCCGCGGAGCTGGCTCCGGCGCACGATGACCCGCAGCGCATGCTGCGGGAGGTCGGCCGATGCGCGCTGCTCATCGGCATGAGGCTTCATTCGCTGATCTATGCAGCGAATCGCGAAGTGCCTCTCCTTGGGATCTCGTACGATCCCAAGATCGATCAGTTCCTCGCGCGGCTAGGACAGCGCGCCGTCGGAACGACAGAGGAGCTCGACCCGGAATACGCCGCGCAGCAGGCATTAGAAATCATTAATAAACCGGCCGAATGGCTTACGGCGTGCGGGCCCGCGGTCTCTAAGCTTAAGCGGGAAGCGATCAGGCCCGCGCAACAAATTGTCGATTACATGCGTATCTAACGTATAAGTTGGAGGCTGAAGGCTTTGAACACAAGACCGTATCCGACGGTATCCCTCTACGGCGTGCCGTTCTCCAAAATGAATATGAAGGAGACCGTCGCTTATTTGACGGAGGCTATTGAATCCAGAAGACCGAACCGCGTCATTACGGGTAATCCGATCATGCTGATGGTCGGCCTTGAAAACCCAGACTTTCATCGCGCGCTCGCAACGGCCGATCTCGTCGTTCCGGACGGGGCAGGCGTCGTTTGGGCGGCGCGTCGTCTGAAGCAACCGGTTAAGGAACGCGTCGCGGGCTTCGATCTTATGCACCAAATGCTGCAAGAAGGAGATCGGAAGAGCTGGAGCGTGTATTTGCTGGGCGCGAGCGCGGACATCATTAAGACGGCGCACGATAACCTCAAGCGCAAATACCCCGGCGTTCGGTTCGTCGGCTATCGGGACGGTTATTTTACGGATCGCGAAGACGGTGCGGTAATCGCCGAGATCAGAGCGGCGAACCCGGATATGTTGTTCGTCGCGCGGGCCACGATGAACCAGGAGCCGTGGATCGAGAAATACGCGTCGGTGCTCGGTGTTCCGGTCATTATGGGGGTAGGCGGCAGTTTCGATGTCGTCGCCGGCAAGGTCAAGCGGGCCCCCGTACTTTTCCAAAAATTGAATTTAGAGTGGTTTTACCGTCTGCTGCAGGAGCCTTCGCGCTACAAGAGAATGCTGGTATTGCCCCGGTTTGCGCTTAAAGTGATTAAAGACGGCGAAAAAGTCCTGAAACCGACCAAGCCGTCATGAAAACAGTTATGAAAATGATCTAAATCGGTGAAAAGGGCTGAAAACGACAGAATTGTCGCCTTGTTGTAATCCGCATGACGGGAGTATAATTCATTCCGGTGTACACAAAGGGGAGAGTTGAAGATGTTTTCTGGCTGGTTGCTAGGAATCGGATTGTCCGGATTTGCGATCGCGCTGGCCTTAGCGCTTATTTTAACGCCGCTCGTCAAAAAGTTCGCCGTGCGCATAGGCGCGGTCGACGTACCGAACCAACGAAAAGTTCATACACGCATTATGCCGCGCATGGGCGGCCTCGCTATTTATGCTTCTTTTACCGTAGGACTATTATTGTTGCTGCCTTGGCTGCCTGAGGGTATGCTCAGCAATCATGACCGCCATCTTATCGGCGCGTTGTTGACCGGCGGCACCTTGATTGTATTGCTCGGCTCGCTCGACGATAAATTCGATTTGTCCGCCAAGCTGAAGTTGCTTATTCAGATTGGGGCAGCTTGCATCGTCGTCTTCGGCTTCGACGTTAAGATCAATTTGCTGAACGTACCGTTCGGAGAGGCTATGCAGCCGCTCGGCGAATGGATCAGTATCCCGCTCACGATTTTCTGGATCGTCGGCGTCACAAACGCGATCAACTTGATCGACGGTCTCGATGGACTAGCGGCCGGCGTATCCGGTATCGCAATCGGAACGATTCTCGTCATGGGCATCATCATGGGCAACTCGGCCGTTATTTTGCTATCAACGGTTTTGCTCGGCAGCGTTATCGGGTTCCTGTTCTTTAACTTCCATCCCGCGAAAATCTTCATGGGAGACTCGGGCTCACTATTCCTCGGTTTCGCTCTGGCGACGCTGTCGATGCTCGGGTTCAAGCAGATTACTGTCGTTTCCTTCGTTACGCCATTACTGATCATCGGCGTACCGTTGTCGGATACATTCTTCGCGATCGTGCGTCGTTGGATTCAGAAGAAACCGATTTTCGCGCCCGACAAAGGCCACCTGCATCATTGCTTGCAGCAACTCGGGTTCAGCCACCGCAAAACGGTGCTCATCATCTACGGTATCGCGGCGTTCTTCGGTACATGCGCGGTTATCCAGGCGAGCATATCCAACACGGGTCTCGGCAACTGGATTACGTTCATCGTTATCTGCGCGCTCGTCTTCTTGCTCCAGATCGGCGCCGAGCTTATCGGTATCGTGGACAAATCGCGTCGTCCGGTGCTCGACTTTATCGGCCGGTTCCGCATGAAACCGCAAACCGAATCTCGCGGTAAATAAGTCGCAACAACCTAAGACCAAAGACTCAATTGCTGATCCTTTTCGCAAAGGACAAGCCATTGAGTCTTTTTTTCGCGCGCAGAACTAAACATTTTGTCCGAAAAACCGATAACAACAGTACAGAACTTTTGCGGAAATGACACGTCTAATGGTATATCTTGACGAAGATGTTCATTTACGCCAAAGGGGAGGAACGCAATCGAACAAGCCCTTCGGACAAGAGATGGCCATTTTATCATCGATCTCATTAAATTTGAACCTTGATGGTTCTTAGTGATACATAAGGAGGAACTTACGTGAAAAGATTATTAGCAACGATGCTCGCGGTACTGCTTCTCGTGACCTTGATCCCTCCGGGACTTGTTCGCGTGGCCAACGCGGCGCCGTCAAGCACGGCAACTTACTTCATTCCCGACAATACCCTTATTCGGAAAACGGCGGCGCTTGATCCGATGGCAACCAGCGGAACGGCGCAACTAACGAGAACGTCGGCATTTACGACGAATGGCGGAAATCTTACGATTACCGGCGCGTTCTCGCACGTAACCGCGAATTCGATGACCGTCAAAATCGAGCAGCTAAATTTGAATGCGAACAGCACTTGGACTACGGATCCGTCTCACTTCACGACGGGCACCGTGTTGGCGGATGCGAATTCTACCAACCGCTTTACGGCGAGTAATCTGACGTTGTTCAGCGGTATGAACAGAATTACGTTTAGCGGTAACGAAGGCAACCTGCAACGCTCCGACGTATTCTACGTCTTATTCGATCAAATTCCGTATATTCAAAGCTTGAAGGTTACGAGCGGCTCTTCGCTTGTCGATCTGAACGAAGGAACGCAAGTGGTCGTCCCGACAGCTTCCGTATCGTTGCAAGGGGTTGCCAAGAATGCGACCAAAGTAACCTCGGGAGTTAACGGTGGATCTCAGATGGTAACAACCGTGTACGACGACGGGTCGTTCTTCACACCTGCAATGACGCTTAAAGCGGGATTGAATACCGTTAATTTAACGATCACGAACGGCTCGAATACGATTAATGTCGTTCGCCAGATTTATTTCTTCGATCAGAACAATCCGTTCACGGACGTTAACCTAATCCGAATGGAACCAGGCAAGACGCTGTATCCTCTGACGAACAACGTTCCTCAGATTACTTATGGAACGGGTAATACGCTGACTCCGCCACAAACGGCGAGCATGCAGGTTCAGATGCTCATTCGAGACTCTGACGCCCCGACAGGCTTCGCGGGAACCGGTAGCTACAGCATTAACTCGACAAGCGTGTTCACGACGGTATATGCGAGCGACGTCAAAGCCGATATTGTCATCCCTGGCCAAGACGGTAATCCGCAGTATCGTCTCGTCACATTCGAACTGCCTAACGTCTTCCCATTGCAAGATGACGGCATAAAGTATAAGAAAGACCAAATTCACAACTTGACGGTTAAAGTCGGCAATTACCAAGCTACGTTCCAAGCCAAATTTAAATATTTGCCTGGCGAAACGGCTATCGTTAATATGGAATACTTGCCGAAATACAGCGGGTCTGGCCCTGTTGCGGATAGGCAACCGCTCAATAATGCCGAAGTGAGTAGTCCGTCCTTCTACGTATTAGTGAAAGGGAGCTCGACGAATACAACATACTTAGATGATTTGAAGGGCGTTTTGTTACCGTTCAGTGGCGCGTCGTTCACGATCGGTACTGCTATAGATAAGTCCACGGCTACTGGTTTGGGTGACGACGAACGGATTTACAAAATTTCCGCTTTCCCGAACGGACAACAAAAAGTCCAATTTAGTTTGCACGATTCAGCTTCGACTTTCATCGTGAATATTTCGTACATTTCCAAAAGCTATATCTATGTTGCCAACCTTTTCGATGGGCAGGAAATCAAACTAGATTCCAAACAATCGAACACGGTCGATGTTTCAGGTAGCTTCTTAGGCTTTAACGGGGTTGTGGCAACTCCGCAATATTTCGTTAACGGGATTGAGTACCTGGATACGGATTCCACGATCACGACCGATCCGACATTTAAGTCTGTGGTTCAAGGGTCGGGCAATTTTAATCTCAAGTTGGCGGTTACCAATAATGGACCGTTGGTGTTCGGCGAGAACCGAATCGTATTTAAAGGCACCAACGATATCGGAAACGGCAACAAACAGGATATTATCAAGGAAGTCCGCATTTACATTACCGATAAGAACTTATCCTTGATTCAGGATTTCATGCCGACGCTTAACGTCAGTACGCGACAACCGTTTTTCTCCGAGGATTTGACGACTTATACGCAAAAGCAGATGTCGGATATCTTCTCCGTAGCGCCTGAATTTCTTCTAAAGGACAATAAGTATTTTACGAGCGAGACAAGCTACGATCTTGTTATACGTGGCAGCGGTGCCACGATCATGAACCTGAAGTTGGGTTCCCAAGTGATATTCACGAAGAATATCCCGCTCGATGGAGACCCGGCTGCAAGCAAGCTAGTGATTGGACAACCTTTCACGTCGCCAGTTGATAACGTAACGTACACGTACGATTTCGCGGGGGACGAAGACGACTTTATTTTCCGCGTAAGAGCGATTCCTTTCGCTGCACCGGGTACGCACGTTTATAATCTTGAATTAATCAACGGTACAGGCGCAAGAACGAACCAAACGTTGGAGATTACGCGCGAGGTATCGGCATATCGCATCCTATCGCCACAGCCTACGGTTGGAAATCAAATCATCGTGAACAAAAACTTCGTTCGTTTCGACATTGAAGCCGAAGGCGCGACCGACGTACTGATCGAAGGCCAAAAAGCTACTAAGCGTTCCGATATGAACGATCGGTTCGTGTATGATTATGTTGGATTGAAGCCTGACAAGCTGTCGGAAATCAAGATTCAGATCAAGCGTGCGGATAGCACGTTGAATGATAAGATCCAAGTGTTCTACACGAGTACGGTACAGATCGACAGTCAGTACATGGAGAAGCTAGGTACGAAGCATTCAGTGTTCAACAAAGGCTTGCAGCTTACGTTCCCTAAAGGCACGGTTCTTCAGTCGGTGAACGTAAACAGTCTAATGGCGCCAAAGCTCTATAACGATACGAAGCTGTTGTTCGGAATCGCAAACGCTACTGACGGTGTCGTCGAGCGTAAAAACGATTACGGTAACATTATTAATGTAGACTTCGACGCTCGAACGTCCCAAGGTAAATCGCAAATTATTATTCCGGATCGTATAGCGTTGCGGTTCGCCAATAATACGAATACGAGCAACTTTACCCGCATCTCGCCGATTTACTGGATCAGCGGTGGCGAAGGCGAGCTAGGCAACCGTGGCGACATCGGCTATAAGCCGGCGACGAACGGATTGCCACCGTACTCTATTGAAGGCAACTTCACGGAATACGAAGCAGGACGCAAAGTCGTTCCTTCCAAACGTGGAACACTCACCATCGCTTTCGACGGTAGCGTCGTAGAAGATGTAAGCTACACCGTCACCGTATTCCGTTATACGGATGCCGGTTCATGGGAGAATGTGGGCGGCGAAGTCAACACCAAAGCCCGCACCATTACGGTACCGTTCGACGATTTCGGTTATTACCAAGTCGTGAAGCTGAGAAAAGGGTATAACGACGTTACGAACCATGGATGGGCGCGTAACATTCTTAACGCTTTGTACTCCAAAGGAATCATGACGAATATGCGCGTGGATGAATTCGGTGCTAACGACCTGACGACGCGAGGCGAGTTCGCGACGCTGATCGTCAAAGGACTGAACCTCCCGCTGAAGTCGGAAGGCAACCAAACGTTCTTTGACATTACGCCAAATACGAGATCCGCAACTTGGGATTACGATCATATCGAGACGGCTGCGAGAGCTGGTATCGTCAACGGACTAAGCGAAGGATTCTTCGGTCCGGATATCCGGATCACCCGCGAAGATGCTGCTGTAATGATCGCCAAGGCACTGCAACTCAAGATGTCGATCAACAACAGTAAGCTTGAGAGCAATCTGGCCAAAGCGTTCGTAGACTCCGGTAGCGTCAGTTACTACGCTAGGCCGGCAGTAGAAGCGGTCAATAAGGCTAAGATCATGACGGGCTCGGCTACGACGATTCCTGGCCAGGCGAAGCCGCTTACCAGCTTCAACCCTAAGGGATACATGACGCGCGCGGAAGCCGGCAAGATCGCGGTGGCACTGTTGCTCAAGAATACGAGTATCTTCCCTAAAAACTTAAGTTAGATTAATAGGACAAGAGGGAGTTGCGCAATTGGCAACTCCCTTACTTGTTACTCTTTCTTGGCGCAATAGGTAAAGATTATACAATGACGAAAGACTTAGTCCCCGCTATACTAAAGAAGTCTTAAGCCCTTACATAAGTATCCGGGAGTCGTTGAGGCGTAATAGAACAAAAAAAGTTCAGGGATTTCCGTTTCATCCGCAACTTTTTCGCCGCTCATGCGTTTAACATGATGAGTCTTGCGAGAGGGACTGTAGCCCTAATCTCTTGAATGTTCTACTAAAATCCTCTTTACGCTTAACCTGCGGCTCATGTATAATGGGGAAAGTGGCATAATTTACCCTGCCCATTTTGCGTCTCTACCTTTGTTTACGAGTTTCTGCGACATGTATCTACTACATAGGCATGCCAGCAGACATCAATTATAGACAATGCTCTACTCAAGGAAGGGGGTGAAACAACGATGAGAGATTCGAGCTATAATTCTTCCCATCAATCAAAACAGATACTTTCTCGAGGAGGAGAAAAAAAGGTTATGAAAAAAAGTTTATCCTTTTTGCTAGCGATCGCCCTGGTTTTCGGAATGTTCTCCGCCATGGCATCCGCAGCAACGCCAACAGCTTCTGAAGCTGGCGCTAAATTGAAAGAACTGGGCGTCGTTATCGGCGACCAAAACGGCAACCTGATGGAAAATTCCACTTGGTTGCGCCAAGACATCGCTGTTATTCTTTCCCGCTTGCTGGGTGTAGAACCTGCAGCTAAAGCTACGCCTAAATCCCACACGTACAAAGACGCTAAAGGTACTGCGTACGACGGATACCTTTCCTGGGCTAGAGAGAAAGGTTACATCCTCGGCCACTCCGCAACGAAATTCGGTTGGGACGAAGAGTTGACGAACCAACAATTCGCTGCAATCGTTCTTCGTGCTCTTGGCACGGACGACTATGCACATGCTACTGAGTTGGCAATCGCTGCTGGTATCTTGCCAGCTGGCGCAAAAGCTGACGCTCCTGCTGTTCGTGGCGACACGTTCGTAGGCGTCATCGCTGCTCTTAACACTGAAATTCCTGCTCTTGGCGTAACACTCGGCGAGTTCTTGAAGCTTCCTGGCTTCGATTCCAAAGCTGAAGTTGTTTCCGCTGCTGTAACAGGCGTTAAGAAAGTCACTGTAACGTTCAAAAAAGCTGTTGATACTTCCAAAGTATCGTTCGCAGTTAAAAAAGGTACGATCGGTTCCAACATCAACGCGGTAACGTGGAACGATGCTAAAACGATCGCTACGATTGAAACGACTGTAGCTCTTACTGCTGGCGACTACACGGTAACGGCT
This sequence comes from Cohnella yongneupensis, assembly GCF_042655785.1. NCBI lineage: Bacteria > Bacillati > Bacillota > Bacilli > Caryophanales > Paenibacillaceae > Cohnella > Cohnella yongneupensis. Next base: position 21,783 of record NZ_JBHSNC010000051.1, on the reverse strand, counting down.
AGCGGCCTTACTTTCGCTGAAGGCAAAGCTGCTGCTAACTTCACTGTAGCTGCTGAGAAAGTTGATTCCATCACGGTTGATGCTGGTGCATACCGCACGACTGCTGGCGGAGACGACGCTGCTGTTGGCTTTAAAGTACTGAACCAATACGGCGAAGACATCACGGCTGCACAAACTGCTACGAACTTCATCGTAACTTCTTCTAAAGGTACTGCTACTGCTGGTCATGGTGACATCAGCATTGCAAACAAAGCGATCACGATTATCGGCGCTGGCGCTGGTGGTAACACTTCCATCAACCTGACGATCGTTGACGTAGTTAACGCTAAGTCCGTATCGAAAACGATCTCTATCGAAGCTTTCAAAGCTGTAGCTGAAGTAACGCTTCAAGCTCCAGTTGTTCCAACTGGCGATACGACGATCGGCGTTAGCAAAACGGACGTAGTTCTTCCGTATGCTGCGAAAGATCAATTCGGCAACGCTGTTACGCTTGCTAATACGACGGGCCTTACGTTCATCTCCAGCGATTCCTCTGTAGTTGACGCAGCTTCCATTGCTATCGTTAGCGAAAAATTGACTTTCGATACTAAGGCTGGCTTCGAAGGTTCCAAATCGGTTACTCTGACGGTTATCGTTAACGCTACTGGTAAAGTATCGACGATCACTTTCACGGCAACTGGCAACAAAACGTTGGCTGAACCTACGCTCGTAGCTCCTACGTCTCGTTTCGGCGCTAACGACAATGCATTCAAAGTAGAGCTTCAAGTTAAAGATCAATTCGGCAACGCACTGACTGCTGACGAAATCAACAATCTGGCTGTTGCTGGCAAACTTACGGTAGTAAGCGGCAACTCTGGCGTTTTCTCTGTAGTTGGTACTGCAGGTGATTTCGTGACGACGGCTGACGGCAAAGCATACGTAACTGTAGATGCTGCTGCTAACGGTACGGCTAACCTGACGGTTACTGTTAACTCGACTGGTAAGTCTTCCACGATCGCTCTGACTGTTGTTGACGCGAAATATGCTGCTTCCATCAGTGCATTGGTACCAGACGTAACGAAAGTTGTGTACGCTAACGGTCATTCCGGAACTGTAACATTGAAAGCTACGTTCCTTGATCAATACGGCGATGCAATCACTTCCGACGCTGGTGCGAACATCCAGTTCGCAGTAGATAACACTGATTTCGGTGCTGCACATGCTGATTCGACCGTTGCTGCTCTGAATGATACTGGTATTACATTGACTCCAGTTGGTCATGACAAAACAACGGTTGTAACGGTTAAATTGCTTAAGGCTGGCGTTGCGATCGACTCCAGAACGGTAACGATCAAATCCGCGAAAGCTGATGAAGCACTTACTTACAAAGTAGATGCTATCGGTACGATCTCCGGATATGATGATGGTTGGTTGGGATCTGATTTTGCAAAAGAAGTTACTGTTTCTGCAGTCGATGCTTCCGGCACGAAAGTAGCATTGCCTGATAATGCTCTACAAGGAGTTTCGGCGGCTGACTCTGCGATTCTTAATACAGACGGCGACAGTGTTATCTCAGCATATTGGGCACTTCCTACGACTGCAGATGTTAACACGATTGTTAACGTAACGATCTCTAAAGTAGACGGTACACCAATCGTTGTTCAAGCTCCAGTTAAGATCTCGTATGCAACACCTGTTGCAGCTTCGATCCAAGTGAAGAAGGTTTCGGATGATACTGTTATTGCTGCTAATGGTACTATCACAGTAGCTAACAACGACACTCTGTCCGGCACTTTCTATGTAGAAGTTAAGGACCAATTCGGTACAACGTACCTGAGCAACCAAGCTACGGTATATGTAACGACCCCTGCTGGTGTCATTTCTAAAGTAACGGGTCCTGTGACGTTCTCCGGTTCCACCGGCGACAAATACAAAGTAACGTCTGTCATCGCTGACAAATCTGTTACGATCACGGTAGTAATTGGCTAAATACCAATAACCACAAAAAGACTTCGGGTTTCCCCGAAGTCTTTTTGCGTTTACTAGAACTTTTTGGTGCTTTTACTCGTATATATAGTAGCTACTAATACGAGGTGAATATAAAATATGAGTAACTCCAAGAACAAAATCGTGGCAATATGTTTAGCTATGAGTATGGCCATTACTGGCGGTGTAATAGTACCAAATAACGTTCTGAACAATTCTATTGCTAATGCGGCAACTACCACTACCGCTGTAAAGTCACCTAATCTCGTCTACTTATCCAAGAAAAGCTCTGTGCAGCTGCTGTCTGCGGATGTAGTACCTAATGAGGACAAAGAGCAATTTGTAATTCGCTTGAGAGTTTATAATAATGAATCGACTAGCCTTGATCTTCTTAACTACTGGTTTAGACTCAAAGACAAGAAAGGCAAGAGCTATACGGCGAAACTCGTACAACCGGATCAGAGCAAACCTGTAGCTACTGGATCTTATCAAGATCTCGTATTTATCGCGGATGTAGGCCAGAAGAGAAAAGCGGATGAGTTCAACATCGTTTGCGTGAAATGGGATTTCTCTGCTAAGAACTATGAAAGAACGATTGGTACGATCGTAATACCAGCCGGTTACACTAAGGTTGTTGCTGCATCCAAGACAGCTAGCTTCCCGGTAGGGACTACAACGCTTAAATCGTTGATTAAGTCCTCTCAGCGCTATACGGAAGATGATACGGAGAAGTATCAGATTATCATTGATTTATCCAATACAGGTAAATGGGCTGCATCGTTAGGACAAGAAACCTTGTACTATATTCGTACGCAGGCAGGGTATATCTATCCATTGAAGCCTAAAGACGATACGATGTCGTTACTCCCGCAACAAACGAAATCTATTGAACTCAATGGAGAAATTCCATTAAGCGTAAATCTTGCAAATGCTGTACTGCTTATAGGTACGAAGGAAAGCAAGACGAATTCGCTTATGCCATATGTCACTTATCAAATCCCTACACCAGGTAAGGGATCGGGATCCTCGACAGACGATTCAAACGCAGTAGCGTTTGATAAATCCGTGAGTTTTACGTATGAAGAGCAAGATATCTCGATCAGAGGAGAACAAATCTTCCGTTACCCTGATCAGTCGCAGGATTGGTTCGCAGCAAGCTTTATTATTAACAACCCGACTCAAGTCGATCTTAAGTCGCCGAATCTTGAAGCCTCGATAGCGCTCAATGGCGTTGGAGTAAGTATTAAACCAATTATCGTGACGGATGGCAATAACCTGATTTCGGCTAAGTCCAATCAGCATATCACTGTACTTGTACCTCTTTCGTACAAGGAAAAGTACAGCACGATAACGATTGAACTGAAGTCCAAGGGCGAGACTACAACGTCTACAATTGCAAAATATAAGACGAATATTCCGCAAGGCATGATTATTAACAAGAAAGAACTCAATCAGTTCTGGAACTCGTATGACAAGAGCTCGCAGCTTACGGCGACTCAAGCAATAGCATATGAAGGTACGAAGACAGATCTTGTCGCTGTAGAACTTGACTATAAGAACCTAGAGAGCAGACTCGGCTCTGTTAAGACTCTGAAATCGTATTTAATTAACACCGCAGGCGATATTTATCCAGCCAATATTGTACTCCCGACTAAGACTGATTTAGGACCTAACGGTAAGGGGCAGGCTTTAATCGAAGCGAGCCTTCCGAAGAATGTCTCTCTTGAAGATCTCCATCTCATAATTGGAGAAGAGCTTAACGCGGGAGATCAAAAGGCACTCTACAATCCGGTATCCATTAGCATTATTTTTACGAAGGCACAAACAACTGGACTCACAACATTCCAACTTGGTACAAACCAGTTATCGATCAGACATGTGCTTGCGCAAATACACGATGAGAAGAGCTTCCAGTTGGAATTCGATTACGATTATGCGGAAGGCTTGGAGAGTTACGACTGGAGCGCAGGCGTTCGTAATATCATCGTTGAGCTCGTCGATCCTCACGGAGCAACGTATGAAAAGGAAATTAGCTTGAACTCGACAACTGGCGATTATTTGGAACTGGGCAAAAACAAAAGCATTACGCTATCGTTCAATGATTCCCAGTTCTTCAGTAAAGTACCGACCTTTAACGGATATAAACTTAATGTCTACGAAGAGCTTGATGGTAATAAGCGATTGATCGGAAGCAAAGATTACGAATGGATGATTAGATCCTCGGAATAATCAGGAACTGCCGGACATAACGTCCGGCAGTTTTTGTCTTATCTTGTATGTTATAATACACGGAGACAAGTAGTGGAATTTCAGGGGAGGCAGTACTTCGTGGGTGCTAGCAAAAAGACCAGTACAATTAATAATCAAATGGATTTATTAAGTTATTTGACTGGCGGAATGATTATTCTATTTCTTCTAGTTTCATTATTCAACTATGGGTATTTTAATGGTGTAGGTTTACATAGCGCGAATCAAATTTTATTTGAAAAAAGCCTTATGTATGGAGTTATGTTTGGTATACCGGCTTTTATTTTTGCATTAATGTATATCCTTCGCTCGAAACAATTCGAACGCAAACATCTGCTAACTTTAGCTGGATTAATAATACCCTTGGTCTATTTGATCAGTTCGTTTAATGCGGAATCGTCATACTTATCTAGAATCTCAGTGCTTTTCAGCGTAGCGGTATATGCATTCTATTTGACAGGAATATATCTATCAGATAATAAAAAAATAATCAATTTATTACTTCAGGCTTATTTAACTATAGGGAGTTTATTCGTACTATACGGATTTACCTATCTGATAGGAAATCGCTATAAACTAGATTCTCTGATGTTTGTGGAGAATGTACGCTTAGCATCTGTGTTTACGTATCCGAACGCATACGCCGTATTTTTGTTGACTCTTGTTTTGGTTAATCTACACTATCTGGTTAAGGTCTGTAAGACATGGGTGCTACTATCGTTAGGTTTCTCGCTTGCGCTCATTACAGCTTCGTTGTTGTTAACGTTATCTCGTGGAGCAATTATCGCTATACCGGTCATAGCGCTAGTAACGCTTATTGTATCCGGATTTAGAAAACAAATCCTCATGAGTGTATATTTTGTCGTCTCGATGATATTGTCGCTCTTGATTCAATCCTATTTGACGAACAGTGGTAACGAGGTTTATCAAAGCACCCAGCAAATGATTGCGGCCCAGCAACTTATAACCACAGTCGGATGGTTTACATCGGATTCGCTGAGCGGTTGGCTAAGGGTATTGGGGATTGCGGTCGCGATGTCGATCTTCGTGTTATTTTTTAATAAATATTTACTAAGCCGTTTAGCTAACAGATTAGAGCAGTGGGAACATAAGAAATCTTCTAGGTATTGGTTGCCGGGAGTATTCGTGATTTTATGTGTTATCGGAATCATTGTCATCGGTACGGGTGTATTAAATTCAATTTTGCCGGCTGCGCTATCCGAAAGATTGAGTAGCATTAATTTTCAGCAGCACAGCGTTCTAGAACGGCTGACTTTCTACAAAGATTCTATCTCGATGTGGCTAGACCGCCCGTTAGTTGGAGGCGGTGGCGGAGCGTGGGAGGCACTGTATGATCAATATCAGTCCTATCCTTATAGCAGCTCGCAGACGCATAGTTATCCTGTGCAACTTCTCGTGGAGACAGGAATTATAGGATTATTGCTAACTAGCTTATTTATCTTGTACATCGTAATTTCGTATGTTGTTCGTTATTTTAGAGAAAAAGCAGCCGACGGTAGCGAAAGCTTACTAGTATTATTGATTGCGCTCAGTATCCTCATTCATAGCTTAATCGACTTCGAGATGAGCTATTTCCTGTTTAATGCGATTGTATTTTTCTGTCTAGGTATTCTTGCCGGAAAACATAATGAACCAATTACGAACGTATCGCTAGTGAAACGTCAGATTGTAATTAAGCGCGTCACAGGAGCCGCCTGGGGTGTTATTGCAATCGTACTGTTATATAGTGTCTCTACAACGCTATACGTAAATGGGAAGTATCTGACTAGCTCCAAACAGCTGCAAGTACAACAGGGCATGGATCGAGTGATGGCGACAATTGAAGCTGGTTTGAAGCAACTGCCGAACCATCCTTATTTGCTCGAGAGAGCGGCAGGGTTGAACTATCAGGCTTATGAGCAGACGAAGGACAAAAATTATTTGAATATTGCTGACCAATATTTGAACCGATTGAGCGAGTCTGAACCTAAGTATAGAGCATTGCCAAATATCTCGTACACACGAGCGATGGTAATGGGCGATAAGCAGCTGGCGGTTAATTCGCTCGACCTTGCTATACAGCACTATCCATATGAGTTGTCCTATTACGAGCAATCGATTATCGATCGGTACAACCTATGGAAAGAAGCTTACGATCGTTCGGATCGCGCATCAATGGAGAGCGAGAGTAAGAAGATCGCAGACATATATGGACAAGTTCAAGAGCAAGTAAAGAAGCTGCAAGAACTGCCTAAAGCAATCATCATTAATCGTGCCTATATGGTTACTCCTAACATGCGATTGAATGTCGGTAAGTTGGCTTTCTACGAAGAAAAGTATGAGGTTGCCGCAAGCGAATTGAAGCAAGGCTTAATGGAACAATTAACCGGTGCTGTAGATCAAGAAATCGCAAGATACTATCTAGCTTCGATTCGTAAGCTTGGTCAAGACGATGACGCGCTATATCAGAAATTAGTTGCCGCAAATTCGAATGAAGCAAGTCAATTACAGGCATTATTGGAATAGACAAATGGCTCGCTATTCCGTGCTTTTAGGACAATATTTAGCCTTGGAATAGGCGAACTGTGATAAGATTAAATCAAAATATTTTAAATAATGGGGAAGTCCCTTATGCGAATTAGCGAATTGGCGAATCAGCAAGTGTATCCTCATCGCGTGCGCACTGTTGGAACGGTTGCCAAAGAAAGATTAACTAAGAAGAGAAGCTTGGTATTCCTCGGCAGATGGTTCATAGCGATGGAATATGTGGGCTATGTGGTCACCTTCTATTTGCTGATGGCTGCCAAGGTGTTGCAGGACTATCCTCAAATCAATAGATTTAACCCCATAGAATGGTCGCGTGAAATATCGGTGTTCACCGATTATGCGATTTTCTTACTGATTTTCTTAGTCATTCATGCATTCGCAATTGTACAAAATCAATTGTTTTCGGGTAAAGCGGAAAGATCATTTTTCGAACAGTATCGGCTAAGTTTTCGATCACTTGTCTATGCCTTCCTAATTACGCTAGGCATAACATTCTTGCTCAAGACGACATTTCTGTATTCTAGGGTAACGCTAGTAACCTTCCTAGTAATGGTGATGTTGGAGTCGTTGATATTGTTAGGCGTAAAGGGAGTGATCATTAACAAACGTTATAGAGCCGGCGTCGTTAAACAACAAGTGCTTATTGTCGGCGCAGGTAGAGTAGGGACGAAATTACAGGAACAACTATCCCAATCCGCCGACTTAAAGCATGACGTAATCGGCTACCTTGATGATCGTAAGCAAGGGAAAGATATTTTGGGGAAAACTTCGGAGTTAGAGAGAATCATCCAACAGCAACATATAGATACGATCTACATAACAATTCCATCCGAAAGACACATCATTGAATCGATGCTTCATACCGTTTACAAGTATGATGTAGATATTCGGATTATCCCGGAGATGTTCGATCGCATGGCAACGGTGTTCGCATTCCGAAGCGACCTGGAGCTGCCGTGCTTGCAAATCGTTAAGACGCCTTTAAGGGGCATCAACGTATTTTTAAAGCGAGTAGCCGATATTGTAGGAAGTTTTCTGCTATTACTACTAACATCACCTCTTCTACTGGTACTCTCCATATGGATAAAGCTAGATTCCAAGGGTGAAGTATTTTTCAAACAATCGCGAGTCGGTAAAAATGGCATTCCGTTTCAAATGCTCAAGTTCCGCTCCATGCAACAAGGGGCAGAGTGGGAACAACGTGCATTGTTTAAAGCTAATGAGGCTTCGGGACCCGTGTTCAAAATGCGTAACGATCCAAGGGTAACAAGAATCGGGGCATGGTTGCGCAGATATTCATTAGACGAGCTCCCGCAGCTATGGAACGTGCTCAAAGGCGAGATGAGTCTGATTGGCCCTAGGCCGCCGCTACCTTCGGAAGTCGCGCAATATACAGATTACCATTGGCGTAGAATGGACGTTCTGCCGGGAATGACTGGTCTTTGGCAAGTTAGTGGTAGAAGCGATCTAGATTTCGAAGATTGGATCGACTTGGATATTTACTATATCGAACGTTGGAGTTTTGCGTTGGAGATGAAGATCTTGATTAAGACGATTCCTGCAGTAATTAAGGGCTCGGGCGCTTACTGAGGACGCAAAGCTAAAGAGGAGGCGAGTCCGATCAGAGTATCAGTTATCATTCCTACATTAAACGCGGAGAAGTATATTTCTGATTTGCTAGACTCGCTTCAGAATCAAACCGTCCGTCCTTTCGAGATTCTAGTAGTAGATTCGACATCAGAAGATCGTACGGCGTCAATGGCTTCCAATAGGGGGGCTACTGTTCTTTCTATAGAGCGCCGTCATTTCGATCATGGCAAGACGCGTAACTTGGCGGCTGCACATGCATCCGGCGAGGTTCTTGTATTCATGACGCAAGATGCCATTCCGGCTGATGATTCCTTCATTGAACGGATTGCTAAACCTTTCGCAGACGAGAAAGTAGCTGCTGTAGGCGGCAGACAAGTTGCATACCCCGATGCCCATATTCTTGAGAGGATGAATCGAGAGTTTAACTATCCGACCGAGCCGATGAAGAAATCGCTTGCAGATATTAAACGATTCGGCATTAAAACCTTCTTCCTGTCCAACGTATGTGCAGCCTATCGTGCGTCCGTATTTCGTGAATTGCAAGGATTCGTAGAGCCGATCGTAAGCAATGAAGATATGATCATGGCTGCTAGAATGATAGAGGCTGGCCACGTCATAATGTACGCTCCAGAAGCTAAGGTCGTTCATTCCCACAATTATTCGTTAAAGCAACTTTTCACCCGCTATTTTGATATAGGTGGCTCTTTGCAACTCCACAACTGGATATTGGCTTATGCTAGAGCTGAAGGAGAAGGCTTTCGACTTATCAGAAGACAATTGTCGTATCTGAAATCGCCAAGCGAGTGGCGGTGGCTTCCACGACTGGCAGCTGAGACGGTTGTTAAGTATGCAGGCTATCGAATGGGGTTGGTACATCACAAGTTACCCTCAAAGCTACGCAAAAAGTGCAGCATGCATCCATTTTTCTGGGATCGCGTTAATTCAACTAAGACAGTGGGGGGAGTAACTATAAATGAATAAGCGAAAAACTACGCTTTTGGCGGCAACTCTTTCAGTCGCATTAATTGGCGCTTTCAGTTGGTATCAATCTGCCGAAGCTGATAGTTCATCGAATCCGGGGTCTACGAATGATCCGATCGTAACGAAAAGCTATGTGGATAAGAGTATCGCCGAACAGGTTCAGATAGAGCTACAAAAGCAACTCGCGGCTGGCGTTGGAGGCGGCGAGGCGTCGTCCTCGTCGAAGCTAGAAGTCGTTACAGTTCCGCTGGGCAGTAAAATTATCGTCGCCGATGGCGGGGAGTTAATCGTACGCACCGGCAAAGCGATCGCATACAGTGCTGATGCTAACGGATTGTCCGATATGACGGACGGCATTGATATCGCGCCTGGTAAGCCGATCAAGACGAATCACCTCATTTTGTTCCCAAGAGGCGGACGGGGAGTCGAGGCGGATCCTAAGCAGGCTAAGGGATTGATTGTTTTGGTACGTGGAGGATATCAGCTGCAATAATAGAGAATAGGTGAGATAGATGAACATAAACCCTAATATTATCAGTCAAAGTTATGCGATTTCTAAAGAAGATCGTCAAGCTAAGAATAAGCACAGAAGCTTTGTAATATGGTTGACTGGGTTGTCAGGATCGGGAAAATCCACTTTAGCAAACGCTTTGGATCAGTATTTTTTTAATAATGGGTTAAGTTCTTATGTGTTAGATGGCGATAATATCCGCCAAGGATTGAATAAAAACTTGGGGTTTAGCCCTGCTGACCGTAAAGAAAATATCAGACGCGTAGGAGAAGTCTCGAAATTATTCGTTAGTGCGGGATTAATCTCGATTGCCGCATTCATATCACCTTATTTAGAAGATAGAGTCGAAGTGAGAGAGATGTTCTCGGAAAAAGAGTTCATTGAAGTATTTGTGAATTGTCCGCTGGAGTTGTGCGAGAAACGAGACCCGAAAGGGTTGTACCGCAAAGCCAGAAACGGCCAATTACAACAATTTACGGGTATAAGTTCTCCATACGAAGAATCAATTGAACCAGAAATCGAAATCCGTACGGATCAATTGTCGGTGGAAGAGGGCGTTTCAAAAATCATATCCTTCTTAAAAGGACAAGTGTTGATATAGTCCTATTAGCCTTTAGAGGAGACTTTTTATGAGTAGTGTCGCATGGAACCCTAAAAAAGTTGTATTCCCCCTGGAGATTTTCGGTACAGGGTTCTGCAATTATTCGGGCGGCTATTAACATCGTTAACTAATAAACTGCAAGCCATGTACGACCCTAAGATAGTAGCGGAGTCGTTGAGATACGAAAATCGGGCGCGGAAATTATCACATAAAAACAGCACAAGGAATTGAACTTGGGGGAGCACCGACCAGCATTCTCGGAGAGGGATCACGGATCCTTGGCTAATGGTTTTGTTGACTTTGGATTAAGTCCAACCGTCCATTCAGAAACTTTGTAGACAGAAAATGATTGTTTCCAAAAAAATGGGGGGGTACTAGTTATGCGAACTACGAAATCAACGGCGGTTTGCATACTTGGTATGCATCGCAGCGGCACATCGGTCTTCACTCGCACATTGAATTTACTGGGAGCTTATTTGGGTGAAGACCATGATTTGATGCCTGCGACTGAAGACAATCCTGAAGGCTATTGGGAACATACAGGGATCGTTACGACACACAACAAAATACTTGATATTTTGCAATCGCGGTGGGATACTGCGTTTCCATTGCCAAGTGGTTGGACGAAGCTACCGGAAATTGATGAATGCAAAAAAGAGCTGATCGAGATTGTCGATAAAAGCTTTATAGATAAACCGCTATGGGCATGGAAAGATCCAAGGACGTGTCTATTATTACCTCTTTGGCAGGAAATCGCGTTAGAACTTGAATTCGAGATCAAGTATTTGATTTGCATGAGAAATCCAAACGAAGTAAGTCTATCGCTTCAAAAGAGGGACGGATTTTCTGAAGAGAAGTCGTTAGGGATCTGGTATAACTATACTTTGTCATCTTTGTACTGGACCAGTTCCTGTAGCAGGACAGTTGTACAGTATGAGAGTTTTTTAGAACACTGGAAAGAAGATTTGGAAACAATCACTAATGGCCTGGACATTATATGGCCTTGCGATGAAGTGACCGCGCATGCTCGTATAAGTCAGTTTATCAAACCGGGGTTGCGGCGAAATAAGTCGTTGGATAATAAATTGGAACGGAACGAGCATTTGCATTCGATTAAGGAAGTATACAATGCCTGCAAAGAAATTGACGGTAACGATTTGGGCTCCGCTTCATTTAATCTTTATATTAGCAAATTGTACTTAAACTATTTATCGACAAGTCAACTTTTATCAGACGATGCAACCAATACGTTTTTACAAGTTTTTTGGGAGACAGATAACAAGACTTTTAATGAAGCAAGCTCAATAAAGAGAAATATACAGGCGAATGGAAGATTCAACGAATATACTTTGTACTTCCCCAAGGGAGTTCAAGGTAACTTGCGCATAGATCCGAGTGGAGTATCTTGTTTTATAGATATCTTGAGTATTGATGTCGAGTTTAATAACGGCGCGTTCAGAATCTCGAGCAGTAATAATTTCGTTAATCTATCGGTTGATAAGTTGAACTCGCAATCGATCGCAATAGATGATTGTTACTCCATTGCTTCCATGTCCGATGATCCTCAAATATTTGTAAGTATCCCAGAAGCAGCAAAACTTCAAGAGATAATCTCTATTAAGATTGTTTATAGAATAGCTACAATTGTCGAATCGAAATATGCCCAACTACTTGCTGACGTTAATCGTGGACATCTTAAGACGGTTGACGAAAAAGATCAAACGATCCTACTTGTTAAAAAGCAGGTGGCGGAAAGACAAGCTGAGGTTGATAAGCATAAAGAGATTAGCGAACAATACATAATTCAGAATTCAAGAATGAATGAGCAAATCAAAATTTTGAATGATAATAACGTAAAATTCAGAGAAAACATTGTCAATAATATCGAAGAAATCAAAAGATTACAGTTAACGATTGTTGATCTCAGCGAGGAAATTCAACAGTTAAACAGAAAAATCGAGCAACGTGAAGAAAAGATAGGCAGATATAGGATGGAGGTTGCCGACATGACTTCCACTTTATCGTGGAAGCTTGGAAGACCTTTGCGGGCTATTGAGAGGTTTATAAGAAGACGAGCTAAAAATAGATAATCTTGGGGGCAATCTAGATGGAATCAGGCGTAAGCATAGTAATCCCTACATTTAACGGCGGTTCGATTTTCGAACATTCCGTGGGAATGTTGCTAAAGCAAGACTTTGCTCGTCCCATTGAAATAGTAGTGATCGATTCAGGCTCTACCGACAATACAGTGGAGATTGCAAAGAGTGCAGGCGCCATCGTGCATACGATCAGCAATAAGGATTTCCATCATAGCAGAACGAGAAATCAAGCGGTGGCCATGACTTCGTATGAGAATGTCGTTTTGTTGGTTCAAGATGCTATTCCAGTAGATGAAAAATGGCTTGGACGACTCGTCAGCGCGCTTGAGGATAATGATGTGGTAGCAGCATATGGACAACAAATTCCACATCATGATGCCGATCTATACGCAAGATTCGAAGTAGATTATCATTCGAAATATTTAGGTGACGCTCCGATAGTTCAAGAGATTGGTTCCATAAAGGAATTCGAGATGCTTCCCTTTGATGAAGGTCTTCGTAGAATAAGATTTGACAACGTTTGCGCGATTTATAAAAAGAAAGTATTGTTGGAGACTCCATTCCCAGACGTACCATTCGGTGAAGATATGGCATGGGCTTTTGAAGTAATTAAGCAAGGGCATGTCATAATGTATGATCCTCGCGTTAAGGTACACCATTCTCATAATCGTAGTCCCAATTACCGCTTTAGAAGAGCGATTATTGATAATGTTGTATGTGCAGAAGTAATGGGAAAACTGAAAAGAGACATGACTTTCCTAAAATACAATGATTTATTGATGATAACGGAAAAAACGAATCAAATGGCTTCAAAGATTCACGAAGAACTAGGTCATAAGTCGGCAGGTCAAGGGTATTCATTAAAATTGCTAAAGAAAAGCAAATCAATAAAGGCTATCTATTGGTTTATTATGAAGCTTGCAAAGCGAGCGGAGTTGAATTCGGCAGTCAATTCAGGTATAGTGCTGGCTTTTCAGAATCATATAAATTACGTCCTGCAATTAATTAAAGAACAGTATTCAAACGCGACTAATGAACAATTGAATGATACGGTCGATCAAATCGTAGGCAGTATGGTTGGCGGGTTGTACGGCGAGACTTATGCAAGTTATAAACAAAAAGGCGTAGTGCCGCATGATATTGCTTTACTTATCGAGGAAAACTCTAAGGGGGTGTAAGATTTGGGGAAATTTCTCCTTGCATGCCATCAATTTTTCCCCAGATTTTATACGGGAACTGAAACGCTTACTCTAGAAGTAGCAGAGGAATTAAGAAGATTAGGACATGATGTGGCCATACTCACGACGGAGCCAATCTTACCGGGTGACACCGTACCAGAGAAAGTCGAATGCCGCGAGGAGTCCGTACGAGGAATTACGGTATGGAAACTCGTCATACCCGAGGTCCATGATCCGATCAAGAGGTTAGAAAGCGAATCCAATGATCCATCGATAGAGCAACATGTTAGCGCGATTATCAATAGCTGGAAGCCGGATATCGTGCATTGTTTTCATTTGATGAGATTAACGCAGACTTTTGCCAAAGTAGTTAAACAGCATCGTATCCCGTTTTGCTTGACCGTAACCGATTTTTGGGTAATGTGCCCGACCTATCAATTGATTAAGTACAATAACAAACTATGCAGTGGGCCAAGCGATACAAAGTGCTTTTCGTGCCTCATCGATGCATATACCAAGGGCATGGCAAAAGTTCCTGTCAAATTTAAGGTAGCAAAGCGGTTGCCACGCATCGCATCGCGGGTAAACACAGGAGCGAATTCCAGCATAAAATCATTAGGGGTTAGAATTAACCGTCATAAAGACTTTTTCGGAATGATAGATGGCGTAGTATGGTCGAATCCATTTATTCAATCCATTTTCCACGACAATAAATTCCAAAACAAAAACGAATACATAATCCCATTCCCTATTCCTGAGCAGTCAAGAGGCACGGTTAATCTACCTCTGGCAAAGAAAGACGGGGTGCTAAAAGTAGCGTTTATTGGCACGCTGAGACCATCGAAGGGACCGCAAATTCTTCTTCAAGCGGCAAGGCATTTAAAAGATGAAACCAACATCGAGTACTATATTTGGGGCGCCGCGGAAAACGAAAAATTCGAGATGACGCTTAAAGAGCTGTCTGGGAACTCCAGTCAAATTCATTATTGCGGCGTTTTTCCGCAAGAGAAGTTTGCCGATGTTCTACGTGACATACATGTCGTCGTCATACCTTCGATCTGGTATGAGAATACGCCACTGACCGCGTTATCGGTACTGGCGGCCAAACGTATTTTAGTTGTCTCGGATTTAGGAGGATTATCTTCATTGGTGGAGAGCGGAACCAGTGGATATACTTTCCCGGCAGGCGACTATAAAGCTTTAGCTGACACAATTAAACACATCTCCGATAACAGGCATCTGATTCATGAAATTTCAACTCACATAAAGGAGCCTCTTAATATCGCTAGGTATGTGCAAGAAATGCAGACTAGTCTATGGAGGGAGGTAAAAATGGGGGCGGCACATTGAACTGTCTAGTGCTGGGCGGCGGCGGGTTTATTGGTACTCATATTTGCGAAGGACTACTTCGTGAAGGGCATCACGTGAGAGTTCTTGGAAGGACTCAACCCGACAAGGCAAATAAACTTATATTAGATAATGTTGAATGGATTATGGGAGACTTCTCAAATCTTGAAACTATAAAGAAGTCGATGATGAATATTGATATAATCTTTCATTTAGTAAGTACGACAAATCCAAAGACTTCGAATGACAGCCCAATAATAGACATGTCGTCCAATGTTATTCCAACTTTGCAACTATTAGATGCGGCTAAAGATCAAGGCATTAAAAAGATTATCTTTGCTTCTTCGGGAGGGACCGTCTACGGAAAGCCATCGATAATTCCTATCCCAGAAACGCACCCTACTTTTCCAACGAGCTCTTATGGGATACATAAGCTTACTGTAGAGAAGTATTTACATATGTACTTCGAGCTTTACGGTCTTGATTATTCAGTTATGAGAATATCTAACCCGTATGGGGAGGGTCAATTACCCGATAGAGGCCAGGGAGTCGTTGCGACTTTCTTGAATCGGTCACTTAAGAATGAAAAAATTGAAATCTGGGGTGATGGTAGCGTCATTCGAGATTACATTTATATATCTGATGTAGTATCTGCAGCGATAAAGCTATTGGATTATGAAGGAAAAGAGAAGATCTTTAATATAGGAAGCGGCGTAGGTAAAACCTTAATTGAATTAATTGAAATCATAGAACACGTTGCAAATACAACGTTGAATGTTAATTATATTGGTGGGAGAAAACTTGATGTTCCTGTAAACGTCCTTGATATTCAGAGAGCAAAGAAATTATTGCTTTGGGAACCAAAGATGAGTTTATTTGAAGGCATCGAGAGGACTAAGTTGATGTTGAAATAGGTGGAAACAAGTTGATTGAAGGGCTGGGAGGGAGTATGGATCAATCTAGCACAATTGCGCTATTGCTCTCCACGTTCAATGGACATAAATATTTGAAAGATTTTCTAGATTCGTTAGCCTCACAATCCTACCAAAATTTTATTTTGTTTGTTAGAGACGATGGCTCAAGTGACGAGACAGTAAGTATTATCGAGACATACAAAGAAAAACTAACCCTTCATCTTTTGGAAGAAAGATCGAATCTGGGCGCTAAGCTAAGTTTTAACCGATTATTGGAGTACACTGAGAATAATTTCAAATATGAATACTTTATGTTTGCAGATCAGGACGATATTTGGTTGCCAGATAAAATTGAAAGTACTTTCACCAGAATGAAAGCATTGGAGCATGAACATCCAGGTGAGCCTGTTCTAATCCATACGGATCTAATCATATGCGATGAAATAGCAAATGTGATCTCTCCATCCTTTTGGGATTATCAAAATTTAGACCCTTCAAGAACGCAACTAAACCAACTTCTTGTACAAAATGTAATTACGGGATGTACAATGATGATTAATCGCAAGCTTGCCCAGGTATGCCAACCGATTCCCCAACACTGTATGATGCATGATTGGTGGATTGGTCTGGTCGCAAGTTGCTTTGGACATATCGGGCATTTAAACAAGGGAACCATTCTTTATAGACAGCATGGGAAGAACCAGGTCGGCACTAATGGATATAGGTTCAAAAGTGCAGTAGCGAAGATTCGGGAACCCTTTTCTATAGATCCTAATATTAATCAGTGTTTTATTCTGTTTAGATCATTTGAAGACATAATGGATGATCGATTAATAAACACTTTGACAGCATATTTAGCTTTAAGGAAACCTGGTAGGATAAACAAAATTAAATTGGTTATCAAATGGAAATTTTATAAAAAAGGACTCTTACTAAATTCATTCTATATATTGAGATTATTGAGGTGCAAATAATGGCATTAAGATTAAGGCTAAAATTTATTGGTATATTCATGATATCATTCATAAGTTTTTTATTTATTATGGGAATTGGTCAAGTTTTATTTGGAGAAGGACTAGATCCATCGTGGCATAATGCTTTAGATTATGCGATCAAGAATAATTTTCAATTTGGTGACGATATCGTATTTACTTATGGCCCACTAGCTCCTTACTTCATGAATTCGTTTGCATCTGAGTTATTTTGGTATAAAGTTGTATTTTCTTTAATTCTTTCTGGTATAGTCTCCATTCAATTATTTGGTATTGGAATGCAGGCTGGCATTTTATCTACGATTTTTCTTGCGACTGGATTTGTCTTAAATGCGGGTGACGATACTTTCTATTTTTCCTGTCAGATTGGAATGCTACTCTTATTAATTTTGTATAGAAATAGTAATGCAATTCGAACAATTATTATCATATCCAGCGTAATTATCTTGTCTGTTTTTGGTTACATCAAATTTACCTATTTTTTGACTTCTATATTTATCTTAGTATTAATGGCTATCGTTTTATTCTTGCAAAAGAATAAAATCAGCACCTATTTGGTATTGTTTTCATTTGCAATATCCCAATTTTTAATTTGGATGTTATCTGGTCAAAATCTATCAAACTGGTTCTCCTATATGAAATATAGTTGGCAGTATTCAAATGGATATTCTGATGCGATGTCTCTAGTAGGGAGCAACACAACCATTGTTGTGGGGCTTTTATTGGCTTTCCTTTTGTGTATATGTGTTATATATAAGGTTATGTTAGTAAAATACAGAGAGAATTATTCTTTTCTGCTTTTTTTTCTTTCTATTGTTGGAATAGGTTTTATTGCATGGAAAGAGGGTTATGTTCGGCATGACCTTCATTACACACAATTTTTCATGTATCTAATAGTTGCCCCAGCATTTGTTATTGTTCTTCTGAAAAATTTCCGTGATTCGAATAAGAGTGTAGAAGGTCGTATTATTGTTAGCCTTAAGTTCATGGATAATAAAAATGAAAAATTGATTAAGACAGGTCACTTAAGAATTTGTTGTCTTGTAATGATAAGTGTGATTTCCATAATGACAATAAATTATGCATTCTATAAAAATTTTCTTTCATTTGAATTAGTACGCGGTAAAATAACAGTAACAAAGAGTAATCTTTCAAATCTATTTCACTTAAAAGAACATCTTGCATCATTAGAGGCACAGACAGTAGCGTACCAGTTGGCAAATGAAATACCTAAAATTAAAGCTATTGTTCAAGAGGACACAATAGACATCTATAACTATAATCAGTCACGTTTAATTAGTAACAATCTAAATTGGGTCCCGCGACCCGCTTTTCAAAGTTATGCTGCGTATACCTCTGGGTTGTTAAAAATAAATGAGAAACACATTCTACAAAAACCATCGGAGTATGTCTTATTTAGTAATGAAACCATTGATAATCGATTGCCGCTTCTCGATGATAATTTATGGGTTCGGTCCTTATTTCATCGATATACCCCGATTTTTAATGATAAGGGATATTTATTATTTAAGAGAGATGATAATGTTCACGCATTGCCTAAGTTGGATATTGTCGCTGAGAGAAATGTGAAATTCAATGAAGAGTTCACGCTCCCCAATTTGAGTAATCCCCTATATATTACCGCACAATTTGAGGAAACACTGAAGGGGAAACTTGGAACGCTACTATTTAAGCCGCCAATAGTAGAGATAGTTGTCACCTTAGAGGATCAACAAAGTAGAACATTTAGGATCATACCAGAAATGATATCTGAGCCAACGCTAATATCGTCCGTTTTGATGGGTAATAAAGATGTTCTTAAATTTTTGTCAGGGCAAAATATCAATAAGGTGGTAAGCGTAAAGTTTCAAGTGAAAAACTCATCTTTTTATCACACTAATATCCATATAAGTCTCTTCAAAGACATATCGTATACTAAATTACCAATAGAAAATTACCGTAGTTTAACTGCTGTATGGCAGAATGTAATGAATAAGGAACCTCAAAATATTAGTTCGCCAATCGAATACGATATGCTTAAAGAATATGGGGTAGACGCGTTATTTCTTCATCCCCCCGCTGAAATTGTATTTCCGATAGAGAAAGAGACTAAGGCACACGCAACGTTTGGATTAACATCCGGAGCTAAACAACCTAATATGTCGAATGGTATTAACTTTTATTGGGATGCAGAAGTGAACAATGAATGGGTAAATGTTGCAACTTTCAATTATGGGCCCGATAAGTATAATCAGGAATGGGTATCATTGGATATGGATATACCTGACGGGGCAACAAGAATAAAAGCAAGAATCGATGGTGCGGGCGATACAGGATATGACTGGTTTATTATAAAGGAAATAATGATTAATTGATGGAATGGTTAATGGATTGCCCTCTTGGAAATCGAGAGGGTTTCTTTTGTGTCCAGAGGCACGCATTTTCTAACCGGTGAAAGTCCAGTCGCCATAGGGGCCAAGCCCTCGCATAGCTAGGATACTTGCCTATGGCGAAATCTGTTCGTAATAGCGTATCGACGAAAGTATTTGTCGGAGACAGGGCGAGCGACATACCAAGCCGTAACATGAAGCGATTGAATATTTCGATGAAATAGAGCCATCATTCCGGTGATAAGTGAGCCAGCCCTCCGGAGAAAATGAGCCACCCTTCTGGTGGTAGGAGCCGCCAGCTTGCGGCAGCCCCTTGAATTAGATAGTTGATAGCTAGGTGATGAGTCCTTTACGTTTGCGCATTGAGTCCATGCCTTCGATTGTGATCGTATAGGATGACTGTACGATCCGATCGAGAATAGCATCTGCCAATGTGCTTTCACCGATTTTCCCATGCCAACCGGCAGGGGCGAATTGTGAGCAGAAAATCGTGGACCCTCGTTGATGGCGAGCCTCTACGATCTCGAGCAGATCCCTAGCCTCGCTCTCCTTGAGTGAGACAAGTAGCCATTCGTCCAGGATTAATAATGGTATCTTCTCGTAGGTCTTCATTACTCTTTGATAGATGCCATCGCCCCGGGCTACTGCCAGTTCATTCAGCAATTCGGGTAATAACCGTACATATTTGACCGGATAGAAGCTCCTACAGGCGGCGATACCGAAGGCGCATGCCAAGTAGGTTTTTCCAGCGCCTGATGCACCCATGATGATGATATTTAGCTTCTCTTGAATATAGGTGCCGGTTGCCAAACGAAGGACCTGAGTCCGGTCAAGCTTTCGATCAGCGTGATATTCAACGTCTTCGATACAGGCGTTACTTTGCTGAAAGTCAGCTTTACGGATTAACGAAGATAGTCGGTTGTTCTTTCGCCTGGACCACTCTGTGTCAACAAGGAGTCCAAAACGTTCTTCAAACGATAGGACTTGGAAGTTTGGGTCTAACAATTGATTTCGGTACGATTCCGCCATAACGGAGAGGCGCATTTCTTGGAGTTTGCGCAAGGTCGGTTCTTGCATCATCGTTAAGCCCTCCCGTAATAATCTGCGCCGCGGATGAATCCATGGCTTTCAGAAGAGAGTGATGAATCCGTTGTTTCCAGTTGTGCTTCAAACCGATCCTGTCCGGTAATTAAGATCGTTTTGATGCTCTGGAAGTTAGGCCTTGGCGTGTACGATAATGCTCTAGCACAAGCCGCTTCGAGACGAACTATGCCGTACTTGTCAGCAAGCTTGAGCAGAGCCATGCAGCTTCTATAGCCTTGCTGCTCTACCTTATGGGAAGTGAGAATCGCTTGGACAGTGGTGGCTGTATGTGTGCCAACACTTTGCGCCCAAGAGATAAAGCGATTCGCGTTCCATTGGATGAATTTCTTATGATTGTCCGGCATGTGATCTTCTAGTGTGCTGTATTGCCCCGGTTTCCCATAGAGGCGCGGGTGGGAGCATACGCGATTATTGTTGAAGAAGATCTCGATAACGTTGCGTGTCATTCGTACATCTACGCGATGCTTGATATATTCATAAGGAATGGAGTAGTGCATTTTCTCAATGCTTATATAATAATTGAATTGGACAGTGGCGGTCTTCCAGGTCGCCAACTCATAGGGGGTAGCAGGCAGTAGGAGTAAATACGATTTTTCTTCCGTCATATATACACTGCTCCTGCTCCCTTCTTTTTTCTGAAAGGACTTTTCATTTAAGACGTCAAGCTTCTCCCGGATGGCTTGATTTAACTCCACAGCACTAAAACATTGTTGCTTGCGCAGCGCGGCTAGAATCCATGTGGAGACCACGCCAACGGCCCCCTCAACACTGGGCTTGTCCTTGGGTTTACGGACACGTGCAGGAATGACGGCAGTGTTGTAATGCTCGGCCATCTCGTGATAGATCTTGTTGATTACTGGCTCGTGCCCAGATGCCTTATCCACGCCGGTCTTTAGATTATCCGGTATGAGTACACGAGTCGAGCCCCCGAAGAAATGATACATATGGATATGGGCGGTAATCCAGCTTTCCTGATTTTGCGAAGCAAAGGCCTCTACATACGCATACTGACTGTAGGCGAGAACACCTACAAAAACATACATGGTAACCATCTCGCCCGTCTCTCGGTCAATGATGGACGCCGTTTGCCCGGCCCAATCCACTTCAAGTTGTTCACCCGGCTTGCGATGAATACGCATGGTGGCGTTCGATTTCATTGTGTACTGCTGATAGTGGTGGCAGAATTGCGAATACATGAGTGGGATCTCTCGGCACGACCGGCAGTTCTTGCAGTACTCATTCCAAAGTAAGCTGTTTCCGCTAACCTACCATGACCGAAATTAGCCGGTAAAAGATGTCCAAACATAGACCGATATA
>NZ_JBHSNC010000050.1:0-29766 GCF_042655785.1 Cohnella yongneupensis | reverse complement strand
AACGCATTGCTTCGCAATGCTGCCTACGGTCTGCGGTTCGCCTCGACTCCGTCGAGCGATGGTGCAAGCCTTGATCTAATGACTTCTGGTCTGGTAATGATGGCGGAGGGGTTCCACGCGTTCCCATCCCGAACACGACCGTTAAGACCTCCAGCGCCAATGGTACTTGGACCGCAGGGTCCTGGGAGAGTAGGACGTTGCCAGGCTAGAGCATTATGTTTGATCGTCATAATGGTGTGGAATCATGCTCTCATAGCTCAGTAGGTAGAGTGCATCCATGGTAAGGATGAGGTCACCGGTTCGATCCCGGTTGAGAGCTCCATCTTCCTGAACCATTCATGGCCCCTTGGTCAAGCGGTTAAGACACCTCCCTTTCACGGAGGTAACAGGGGTTCGAATCCCCTAGGGGTCACCACTTATATGGAGGCTTAGCTCAGCTGGGAGAGCATCTGCCTTACAAGCAGAGGGTCGGGGGTTCGATCCCCTCAGCCTCCACCATCTTTACAATCTGGCTTACCGTTGGGGATTAGCCAAGCGGTAAGGCAACGGACTTTGACTCCGTCATCCTAGGTTCGAATCCTAGATCCCCAGCCATTCTTGAGCGAGCCATTAGCTCAGTTGGTAGAGCACCTGACTTTTAATCAGGGTGTCGTAGGTTCGAGTCCTACATGGCTCACCATTTTCACAAATGGGTTTACAACGTGCGCGTATGGCGGAATTGGCAGACGCACCAGACTTAGGATCTGGCGGGCGACCGTGGGGGTTCAAGTCCCTCTACGCGCACCATTTAATACGCGGAAATAGCTCAGTGGTAGAGCATCTCGTTGCCAACGAGAAGGTCGCGGGTTCGAATCCCGTTTTCCGCTCCATAATTTGCGCCCTTAGCTCAGCTGGATAGAGCGTTTGACTACGAATCAAAAGGCCGGGAGTTCGAATCTCTCAGGGCGCGCCATTTTCACAATTGAATAAGTTTAACTTCGGGACGTAGCTCAGCTTGGTAGAGCACCTGGTTTGGGACCAGGGGGTCGCATGTTCGAATCGTGTCGTCCCGACCATTTATTATTTTTATCGCAACAACTTGCGGGTGTAGTTCAATGGTAGAACTTTAGCCTTCCAAGCTAATAGCGTGGGTTCGATTCCCATCACCCGCTCCATAATCAAAAACTTCGAAAACCCTTGATACTAAAGGGTTTTTTTCTGTTTTTCAAGCGAATATAAGATGGGCGATAAGGGCTCGAATTCAGCTCTTGTTGACGGATTGTTGACGAAAGTTTATTGCGGGGTCGAATTTATCCAATTTCGCTGCTGTTTGCTTACTCAGCTTCTTTGTTACGTGGGCATATAAGTTTGCAGTCGTAGAGTATTTGGCGTGCCCCAGGCGTTCTTGGACGGCTTTTAGATCGGTATCGCTCTCGATAAGCAATGTAGCAGCTGTATGCCGCAGATCGTGTAGACGTGCTTCTGGGAGCCCATGACGGGCTATGAAGCGTCTCCAGGTCATTGACGGTGTGTTGTGATAGAAGGGACGACCATCGCCATTATGGAAGACATATTGCCGTTCGCCACCGAGCCATTTGTTACCGCACTGCATCTTCTGCTCAAGCCATGTGTGCCTGAATCTACGTAATTCCTCCATAAACCACTTCGGCATGTCAACTGATCGAGTAGATCCCTCGGTCTTTGGGCTCTTCTCTTGGGCTTGTCCATTGATCGTAAGCGAAATCGACTTCCTAATCAGGAGCGATTCTTCTGCGATATTAACATCGGTCCACTCTAAGGCTACAAGTTCACCGCGTCTGAAGCCACCAAGCATTGCGCCTAAAAAGAACAGTTTCCACTTAGTCGGTTCTTGAAGTAATGCTGCAATTACTTGTTGGGCTTCAATCTCATCGTAGAAACGTGGTTTGCTCTTTTCTGCTTTTGGTCGATCTGCACCATCCATCGGATTCTTGGGGATGATTCTCCATTTTACGGCTTGATTGAAAACACTTTTCATTACCTTGAAGATGTACAACTTGGTGCTGCCAGAGAGAACGGTCTTATCGAGATCGTCGAATAGCGAGACGATGTGCATCGTCTTGATCTCATGTAGCTGTCTGTGGCCAATAGCAGGGAAAAGCGTGTGCTCTAAATGATAGACGTAAGTCTTCATAGATAACGGGGAAAGTACCTTCTTTGCATACTTTGGAATCCATTCATTTTGTGCGAACTGCACGAATGTAGCCTTAGTTGGGGCTATATATTCCCCAGCTTCAACTTCAGTTTGGAACTTTGCAAGTTCTTTCTCCGCTTCCCTTCGCTTCATGCCCTTTACAGTTTTCGTTTTTTTAACTCTTTTACCCTTAGAACCAAATCCAGCCTCAACAACGAGCAACCATGTGTCATTTCCTCGTTTCTGTAAGCTAGCCATTAATCGGTTCACCTCCTTTATCTAAGCTATCTATCTCCAGGGAATAGCAAATGCAACATATCTAGAATTCGTTGACGGTCAGTTGGAGCAAGGGCTTTTCCCTGATAAAAGACAGTCGCAGCCGAGTTCAAAATGTTCACGAGATCAACGTCGTTACTGCTGGTTATTGGATTGTTTTGTTTTTGTTGAGCAATAAAATAAAATTCGAGTAGTTCTTCTGGCGGGAGTTCTTCTAGGATCTTGGCGAAGCGGTCTGAAAACCAATCGTTTTTGTTCAGGTGTCCAGCCTTTTCACTTAAGAGCATGAAGTCTATCTCAAGAGCATCCGCTAGTTTGCGTACAATTTCCGTGGTGGGCACACCTCGGCTACCTTTCTCGAGCTGAGAAATATAAGACTGAGACACTCCTGATTTTTTAGCGAGGTGACGCATAGATATGCCTTTCATCGTTCTCGTTCTTTCGAGATAAGCACCAAATTCAGTGGTATCCAATATCGACACCTCCTTCCTTAAGTAAAGTATACCACAAGTGATCGCAATGGTGATAATAGTGTTTGCAAATGTAATCATATGCGGCATATAATAGCTTTATCATGAATCTGGCAGGTGATAACAAGGGGTTGTGATGTATCAAGATCTTGTGAAAGCCAAAGTAAGCGGTGCAATATGGGTGGATTGCACTCAGATCTATATGATCGGAGTGATCCAGAATGAAAATCGTCTTGAAGGATCCGAAACGGTTTGAAGAGATGCTGGCGAAAAACGGATATTCCAAACGTTCCTTCGCTCGGACAGCACACATTGCAGTAGCGACATTGCTCCATATCAGCAATTGTTCGCGTAATCCAAGTGCAAGATCGGCAATGCGAATCTCTAGAGGTTTAGAGGTCCCATTCGACGAAATCTTCGAAATTCGTTACGGTGAAGGGGGGCGTAGCGAATGAATCGAATGAGCGTGAAAGAAGTTGCCGCATATATCGGTGCATCAGAGTACAAGATCTATGAAATGACTCGGATGAAGGCGATTCCGCATTATCGTATCGGCTCCCGAATTCTATTCCGAACGGAGACGATCGAAGACTGGCTTAGAACACAGGAAGTACAGAACTGTCGTTCTCCCCAGGAAGGGCAGTTGTAAGTCGAGTGGCAAAAAAGAAGAAGTATAAAGACTACTCTTTTAAGCCGTTCGAACTTAGTCCAGGTAAACGCCATAATCATGCAAGAATAACATACGATATGATGGATTCGAAAGCGTGGAACCAGCTTTCAATTTATGCTATTGGTTTGTATCTTGCCATGAAAAAGAAGTTTAATGGCGGAAACGAGCATGACATCAGCTTCACCTATGCCGAGGGTCAAAAGTTGATGGCAAAGAAAACGTTCACGAAGGCGCTTGATCAGTTAATTGAAGTGGGGCTAATTGACTTGAACTATCAAGGCCGGTATGTTCGTGAACCAAATATCTATGGCTTCTCTTGCAGGTGGCAGCAGTATGGCACGGATAGCTTTGTTGCGAAGCAGCGGAGAAAACGAGTGCCTGATCACGATTAAAAGGCTAGGGCAATTTTGCACCAGTCAGAACGGGTAATTTTACCCCACGTAGAGCATGAATTGCCGCATGTACGTAGAGCACTTTTGACCTAACGTCAAAGTGCTCTATTTCCGTTATAGAAAGGGATTCGGGACGATATTATTACTAAATATCCAAATTGGGTTCATACGGTCAAAAATGCCCCACCTTTATATATAGCCATACCTAAGTCAAAGTTAGGTGGTTGTATACAGGTTATGCTTAACGATATGAAACGTATGCAGTATTGATCACTCTGTTGTACAATAGAGATGCGGAATATACGTTCGTATAGGTGGGGGGATGGTTGTGGGAGTATTAACGCTCAAGCAGCAACTGTTCGTTCAAGAATATATAGTAGACTTAAATGCGACACAAGCGGCTATTCGAGCTGGGTATAGTGTCCAAAATGCAGGTAAGATAGGTCCCGAGTTACTAGGGAAAACTAGGGTATCCGAGGCAATTCAACTTGTGATGGCAGAGCGAGTGAAACGGACACAAATAACCGCTGATCGTGTACTGGCGGAGTATGCGAAGATCGGGTTCGCTGACATTACAAAGTTTGTAGAGTTTCAAACGGTGACGAGCGTTTACTCTAATGCAGAGGACTATAACAAGTCAAAGAGCGGGAATGGCATAGCTGTACGTATAAAGGATTCAAGCGAGATAGATGGTGCGGCGATTAGCGAAGTAAGTGTGTCAAAAGACGGTAAACTAAGAATCAAACTTCATGATAAGAAAGGAGCGCTCGACTCGATAGCCCGCCATTTAGGCATGTTCAGTGATAAATCGTCTGAAGACATTACGGGCGATACGACAGTAAGGATTCAGTTTGTGGAATAGGCTTAAGTCTTACAATCAAGACATAAAACAAGCGCTCAGGTTATCCTAGGGCGCTCTTGTGTGTTATTGACTATCATTGTGCCTTATTAGCGAGAGATACCCCCTCGGCATGTTGGCCCCCCCCTGGGTCAGTTTAATTGCTCTATACCCCCATGTATTTGAAGTAATTTTTTTATTTTTATACACTTACTTAAATCGATAAAATGGTTAACTAAGAAACAGAAAATTGTTTTATAGTTCTTGGGGGGAAACACAAAAAGACCGCCAATATCAATTGATATTGGCGATCCTAAGTATCTTTCACATCGATTAACTGAATTAATTCACGTATGTCTTTTATGTCAAATGCTTCTGCTATTCTTTCCAAATGCCCGAAATTTACATTTTGCCGCTTGTGGTTGGCGAGTTCACTTAGAGCTGCATGACGTATATCAGTAAGTCTAGAAAGCTCACGGAGGGAGATTCCCTTCCGTTTTAATAATTCATTAATTTTTATGACAACTTGTTTGGCCATCTATCTCATCCACCATTTGAGCGTTGACTGATAGCCAAAACCTAACATAGAATAGAAAAACACATGGTACGCATTTGCGTAACAGGAGTTCTATTGACAGGTGGGGGTTTAGCTGGCAAAGGTATTGGGTATTTTTTCAAACAGCGGTGGAGTGCTTAAAACAACACTTACAACAAATCTTGCGGGCATCTTATCACGGGCTAATAAGGTTTTGATTATCGATACATCAGCACAAGGTGACTGCATGCTGACATTTGGGAAAAATCCTGATTCAGTTAAACTGACGCTCTGGGATGTTTTAATTGATGGATGTCCAGCTGAAAAAGCAATAGTCAACGTTTCTAAGAATATAGATCTATTACCTTCGAACGACGAGATGAGTTTTTTCGAATTTGATGGGATTCTTAAACTTAGTAAATCAAACGGTGTGTTACCTTTTCTAATGTTGAAAGAAGCAATGAGTTCAATTAAAGAAAAGTATGATTACATCTTGGTTGATACACCAATAAACAACGGTTTAGCTAAAGGCAGTGCATATTGCTTTGTTGATCAAGTTATCTTACCTGTTCAACCTGAAGTTTCTTCAATGAGAGGGCTTGAAAAGAGCATTAAGGAAATTAATAGGTATAGGTGGCATCACAATCCAAGACTTTCAATTTTGGGAGTGGTTGCAACATTAGTTGACCACAAATCTTTACTACATAAACAAGGCTTACAGAATATAAGCCAGTTTTGTGAGCATAAAGGAGTTCACTTCTTTAACCAGTCGATACGACAGTCGATATTGTTTGCTTCCAGCGTAGCGTATGAAGGAGTACCATCATCGCTAAGTGCAAATAGTTCAATCGAATCTATTCAGTATTTCGAGTTGTTTATGGAGATAGAGGAGAAGTACAAGGGAAGGGCAGAACTTTGCTATTAACGGATTAATTGTTTTATGGTGTCTGTCAGGTTCTGTGCGAAAAGAAGTTCATTACTCCCGCCTATTTCTACGGCATCCACCTGGATGCCGTTTATTTTTTTTGTTATGGTTTTTTGAAATGTGCAGGATTAATCATGTTAATAGTTAATTAGTAAGTTATGTAATTAACCTACAACGGTCAGAATGAGTTATAGTGCCTATGATACAATTACAAGTGCAATCTGATGAGAAGGACATCTAAGAAGGAGACATAAATTTCATGAGTCAGCAAAACCTATCTGCTTTCATTTGGTCCGTTGCGGACCTTCTACGTGGGGATTATAAACAATCTGATTACGGCAAGGTGATACTACCCTTTACCGTACTTCGTCGGTTAGATTGCACGTTAGAGAAAACTAAATTAGCAGTATTAAATGCATACACCGAAAAGCAAGCTATGGGGATTAATCCTGAACCATTCCTAATTCGTGAGTCGCATCAGAGTTTTTACAATACCAGTACATTGGACATGAATAAACTAATAGGTGATCAAGACCATATTCGAGAGAACCTTTTCAGCTATATCCAAACGTTCTCTCCCGCCGTTCGTGACATTTTTGAACGTTTTGAATTTCATACCCAGATTGATCGATTGCATAAAGCAGGTCTACTATACCAAGTGACGGAGAAGTTCGTGCAAATCGATCTTCACCCTGAAGCTGTGGACAACCATCAAATGGGTCTAGTGTTCGAGGAATTGATCCGTAAGTTTGCTGAAATCTCCAATGAAACAGCGGGGGAGCATTTTACACCGCGTGAAGTTATTCAATTGATGGTTAATCTTATTTTTATTGAAGATGATGAAGTTCTATCAAAGCCAGGGGTCGTACGTACGATATACGATCCGACAGCAGGAACGGGTGGAATGCTCTCAGTCGCAGGTGAGTATCTTGAAGAACATAATCCACAAGCGCGTCTATCGATGTTCGGTCAAGAGCTCAATGCGGAGTCCTACGCAATATGTAAGGCAGACATGCTTATTAAGGGTCAAGACATCTCTAATATTATCTACGGTAATACTTTATCTGACGATGGCCATACGCACAAACGATTCGATTACATGTTATCGAATCCACCGTTTGGCGTTGAGTGGAAGAAGGTTGAGAAGGAAGTTCGTAAGGAGCATGAGCAACAAGGTGAAAATGGCCGATTCGGACCAGGGTTACCGCGGGTATCTGATGGATCCATGCTCTTCTTGCTGCATCTAATTTCCAAGATGCGACCTAAAAATGAAGGTGGCAGCAGGTTTGGTATAGTTCTAAATGGATCACCACTCTTCACAGGCGGTGCAGGAAGTGGGGAAAGCGAAATTCGACGGTATGTGCTTGAAGAAGATCTTTTGGAAGCGATCGTTGCTCTCCCAACGGATATGTTCTATAACACAGGTATATCTACGTACATCTGGATCGTCTCAAATCGGAAACCTAAACATCGGCAGGGTAAGGTGCAGTTAATTGATGCGAGTGACCTTTGGCAAAAGATGCGTAAATCTCTCGGTAGCAAACGTAAGGAACTTACTTTAGAACATATCGACGAGATTACACAGATTTTCGGTAGTTTCAAGGAAACAGAGAAAAACGGTAAGCCAATTAGCCTAATATTCGACAACACTGATTTTGGTTACCGCAGTATAACAATTGAACGCCCTTTACGTGATGAGTATGGAAAAATTGTAATAGTTGAAAAGGGAAAACAAAAAGGTAAGCAACAGCCTGATTCTAGCCTACGTGATACAGAAAACGTACCTTTAGACGAAGATATAAATACTTATTTTAAGCGTCAGGTACTACCTCATGTACCTGATGCTTGGGTCGATGTTGAAAAAACTAAGATAGGCTACGAGATTCCTTTTAACCGGCACTTCTATGTATTCCAGCCATCGCGCTCATTGGAGGAGATAGATGCGGATCTGATGGGAGTTACTGATCGAATAAGGAGCATGCTGGGGGAGTTGATGGCATGAGCATTAAATCGTATACCAAGTACAAGGATAGCAACACGGTGTGGTTGAGAAATGTACCAGAGCATTGGGAAGTAAAGCGACTTGGGTATTTCTTTGAAGAGCGAAGAGAGAAAGTAAATGATGTAGACTACCAACCTTTGTCCGTTACCAAAAATGGCATTGTACCACAACTAGTTACAGCTGCGAAAACAGACGACGGTGATAACCGTAAAAAAGTTTGCAAAGGCGATTTCGTAATTAATAGTCGATCAGATAGGAAGGGATCGTCAGGGGCAGCAACACTTGATGGTTCGGTATCACTCATAAATATTGTTTTGAAGCCCCGTGATGAAATTAAGATTGATTTTGCTCATCATCTTTTTCGGAGTCAACCATTTCAAGACGAGTTCTATAGATTTGGTAAAGGAATAGTAGCCGATTTATGGAGTACTATATATTCCGATATGCGAAATATTACACTAGCGATCCCGCCGCACATGGAGCAAGATTCGATAGCGGAATATCTTTATCGAGAAACAGAAAAAATTGATGCGCTAGTATCAGAACAGGAGAGGCTTATTGCGCTTCTCAAAGAAAAACGTCAAGCCGTTATCTCCCACTCTGTAACAAAAGGACTTGATCCAACAGCGCCGCTGAAGGACTCAGGTATTGATTGGTTAGGGAATGTTCCTTCGCATTGGGAGATTAAGAGCTTAAAATTCATTGCCAATGTTCAGACTGGTATTGCTAAAGGGAAAGATATTTCAGGAAAAAGTACAATTGAAGTTCCTTATCTTCGTGTTGCTAATGTACAAGACGGCTATCTTGATCTAAGTGATGTGGCTACAATCACAATACCAATTGCAGACTATTCCCGATATGCTCTTTGTTATGGTGATGTGCTTATGAACGAAGGTGGAGATTTTGATAAACTCGGTCGAGGTCACATCTGGCGTGACGAAATAAGTCAGTGTATTCATCAGAATCACGTCTTTGCCGTTCGTCCCATGTCTGTATCTTCCGAATGGCTTAATACGATAACCGGGTCTGGATATGCACAATTTTACTTTATGACACGTTCTAAACAGAGTACTAATCTTGCGTCAATCTCTTCTTCAAATATCATGGAGTTACCAATACTCTTGCCTTCAATAGCTGAGCAAATTGAAATACTTACCTATATAACTAAAGAGACAAGAAAAGTAGATGATCTGATTAATAATTCTCAACGTTCAATAAGTCTACTCAAAGAACGTCGTAACGCACTAATCACTGCAGCTGTTACTGGAAAAATCGATGTGCGAGGACTTTAAGAAGATGGAGTGACGGGATGAGCCTACATAAAGAAATTGAATTCGAGAAAGAAATATGTAACTATCTCGCAGGACATGGATGGCAGTATACTGAAAGTGCTGCACAACGATATGAACGTGAATACGCTATATTTCCCGATGATCTAGTAACTTGGTTACAAGTAACTCAACCTAGAGTGTGGGAATCTCTCCAGAAAAGCCATGGCGAGGTTTTAAAGGTAGTGTTGATGGACCGTATACGCAAACAGCTTGACGATCGTGGCACACTTGATGTATTGCGTCATGGTATAGAGATGTTGGGTGTGAGACAACCTTTGCAGTTGGCTCAGTTTAAGCCTGCTTTGGGGATGAATGAGGAACTATTAACTAAATATGCTGCTAATCGCCTTCGTGTGATAAGACAAGTACGTTATTCCCTATTCAATGAGAATACGATCGATTTAGTACTATTCCTGAACGGAATACCTGTGGCTACGGTTGAGTTAAAAAGCGACTTCACTCAGTCCGTGGAGGACGCAGTTGATCAGTACAAATTTGATCGTGTTCCGCATCTGAAAGGCAAGCCTTGCGAGCCGTTACTGGGTTTTCCAAGTGGTGCATTAGTACACTTTGCTGTAAGCAACAGTGAAGTACGCATGACGACGAAGTTACAGGGAGCAGCGACCTACTTCTTACCATTTAACCTTGGTGATAATGGTGGAGCTGGAAACCCTGTTAATGAACATGGACATCGTACGTCGTACTTGTGGGAGCAAATCTGGGAGCGGGAGAGTTGGCTTGAGATTTTAGGACGTTTTTTGGTGGCTAACCGCGATAGTAAGAAGCAAATCACATCAATTATTTTCCCACGATATCATCAACTAGATGCAACACGGAAGCTTGTGGCTGACGTACTATCCCAAGGGCCAGGAGAGAAGTATTTAATTCAACATTCAGCAGGCTCAGGCAAAACCAATTCAATTGCCTGGACAGCTCATTTCCTTGCTGATCTGCATGATGCCGATAATAGGAAGCTATTCGATTCAGTTTTAGTTGTGAGTGATCGCACTGTGCTTGATGCCCAACTTCAGGAAGCCATTTTCGGGTTTCAAAGAACTACTGGAGTCGTAGCGACGATTACAGGTGAATCACAGAGTAAAAGCGGTGAGCTAGCAAAGGCACTTTCTGGTGGCAAGAAAATAGTTGTCTGTACAATTCAAACCTTTCCATTCGCTTTAAAAGCTGTGCAACTACTAGCAGCCACTGAAGGTAAGCGATTCGCTGTTATAGCAGATGAGGCGCATAGCTCACAGACAGGTGAGGCGGCCAGTAAGTTGAAACAAGTCCTCTCCGTGGAAGAGTTGAAGGACCATTCTGATGGCGGTGAAATCAGTATGGAGGATTTGTTGGCTATCCAGATGGCATCGCGGTCACGAGAAACGGGAATTACTTATGTAGCCTTTACAGCTACACCGAAGCCCAAGACAATCGAGTTGTTTGGGAGACGTCCGAATCCAGAACAGCCAGCAGGAAAGGACAATGTTCCAACTCCTTTCCACGTCTATACGATGCGGCAGGCAATTGAGGAAGAGTTTATCTTAGATGTTCTGAAGAATTATACTCCGTACAGCCTTGCATTCAAATTGGCTAATGAAGACCAAGAGTGGGACGAAAAAGAAGTTGAACGTAGTGAAGCGATGAAGGGTATTATGAGGTGGGTTCGTTTACATCCCTATAATATCTCGCAAAAAGTGCAAGTTGTTGTAGAGCATTTCCGCGAGAATGTAGCGACGTTATTGAATGGACATGCAAAAGCAATGGTGGTTGTTGGTAGTCGAATTGAGGCAGTACGCTGGCAACTAGCGATCAATAACTATATTAAAGATCAAGGCTATAAAATGGAGACGTTAGTTGCTTTCTCCCAAGAAGTAAACGACAACGAGTCCAGCTCTGTACCGCTGACGGAGAACAGCAAACTGCTTAACCCTAATCTTCGCGGACGAGACATTCGTGAAGCATTCGCAACGGATGAATATCAGGTGTTACTGGTCGCGAACAAATTTCAAACGGGATTTGATCAACCGCTTCTTTGTGGTATGTATATCGATAAGAGATTAGCTGGAATACAGGCAGTTCAAACTATTTCACGGTTGAATCGTTCTTACAATGGAGCGTATGGTAAGAAGGATACAACATACATATTAGACTTTGTAAATGATCCTGAAGAGATCTTGGCTTCATTCAGAACTTACTATAAGACTGCGGAATTAGCTGGTGTTACTGATCCCAATCTTGTCTATGACCTAAGGGCAAAGTTGGATTCAACTGGGCATTATGACGATCATGAAGTTGAACGGTTGGTATTAGCTGAGATGAACCCACAACCTTCTCAGTCCGAGTTGCTGGCTGCTATAGAACCTGTAGTAGATCGACTGCTAAAAAGGTACAAGTCTGCAAAGGAAAAACTGAAGCAAGCGAAGGCGACTGAAGACAAGCGTCTCGAACAAGATGCTGAAAATGAAATGAACGCACTGAACTTGTTTAAAAAGAATCTCGGTGCGTTTATACGTGTATACTCATTTTTGTCTCAGATCTTTGATTATGGTAATACCGCGATCGAGAAGCGAGCTATTTTCTTTAAACGTTTGCTTCCACTTCTTGAGTTCGGGAGAGAAAGGGAGATCATTGATCTATCTAGTCTTACGTTGACCCATCATAAGCTGAAAGATAAAGGAAGGAGAGACCTGCCTATCAGCAATGGAGAAGCGGACAAGCTGAAACCGATGACGGATCTTGGAGAAGGCGAAGTTCGGGAGAAAGAAAAAGCATTACTGACAGCGATAATTGAAAAGGTAAATAATCTGTTTAGCGGTGAGTTGACTGAGGCAGATAAGCTGGTTTATGTGAATAACGTCCTTAAAGGAAAGTTGCTTGAGTCGGACATCCTTGTTCAACAAGCAACTAACAACACGAAGGAGCAGTTTGCGAACTCGCCAGATTTAACGAACGAGATTATGAATGCGATCATCGATGCTTTCACAGCACATACAGCTATGAGTAAACAAGCCCTTGACTCGGAAAAAGTAAGGCAGGGTCTGAAGGATATCCTTCTTGGGCCAGCTAAGTTGTACGAGGCGTTACGAACACGCGGAGATAAAGTGGTTTAATGGTATCATCTCAATCCAATGGTGTTTCAAGACATATTTGATTCAAGTATTGATGTCAAAGCTATTATAAGTCTCCCATTTCGTCTGTTGTCATCGAAAACTAAAGGGAGCAGGATGCCTTCAATGGCAGACCTTCTCCCTATCTTACGTCGGGATATATCAGCGATTTCTTAAAATGATTATTTTTCACCAGCTACGATGTCTTTGTCACAATCTAATTTCGTTTCGCATTCGGGCTGGTTGATGGCGCAGGAGTTCAACATAACCAGGTAAGCGTTGTCAGATATGTGTCACCTAAATATGGAAACTTTTCGACACGGAGGAGGTGATCTCTTTATTTTGTCGAATTGTTTGATCGAGTCAAAAACAAAAAAAGAGAGTAGTTAACCAACATATTAAGAAATTCAAAGTGCATATGCATTTTTATATAATAAATAGCTCACTTGCAGCATTTAAGAAGGTCTTTTGCCATATTAGAAGTTACACGATAATGAAATTTAATTAATACAGCTAGAATGAAAATCGAAAAATATGGACGATACTGAAGTACTTTCATATTTATTGAAGATATACAGTTTTTTTATGTATTTTGGAGGTGATTCATAAATGGCACGAGCAGACTTACTTAAGACATTAATCAGAAGCTTTAAACAGAATGATAAAGAATCCTTTGTGAAGGCTGCAGAATATATCATTGATGAGGAAAAGAAAAAGAATCATCTGGTATTAGCTGATGAACTCAAGAGAATTTTATATAGTGAACAGACAAATATTCAAAAATCAATAAGTGTGTTTCAACCTATAACTCCCCCAAAAGATTTGGATAAAAATATTAATTTATATGAGATCAAATTTCCTGATAGATTTTTTCGTGATCTTGTTGTAAATGAGATGGTAGAAAATGACCTACAGAGTGTAATTAGAGATTTTCAATACTGGGATACACTTGTTAGTAATGGAATAAAGCCTAATAATAAAATCCTTTTCTGTGGCCCACCAGGATGTGGAAAGACACTGGCTGCTGAAGCAATTGCTGGAGAACTAGGTCTTCCAATGCTGTATGTAAGATTTGATGCGGTGATTTCATCATTCCTGGGAGAAACATCTAACAATTTAAGGAAACTGTTTGAATACGCTAGCAGCAACTCGTGGGTAATCTTTTTTGATGAATTTGATGCAATAGGTCGTTCAAGGGAAGATGAAAGTGAACATGGTGAAGTAAAAAGAGTTGTAAATGCTTTTTTGCAACTTATAGATTCTTTTGCCGGAAGATCATTGATAATTGCTGCTACAAATTATGAGAAGGTAATCGATAATGCACTTTGGAGACGATTTAGCGAGGTGGTTCAATTTGAACTTCCTAACCATGCTCAGATTCAAATATTACTTAAGAGGAATTTAAACCGATTTCATGGTCCTGAGAATAAACTTCGGGAGTTAGTTGACGAACTAATTGGATTTTCCCACGCGGAAATTGAGAGAATTTGCCAAAGTATAGTTAAACAATGTATCTTTGATAATAGAGACTATTTTACCCAAAAAGATATTGAACGTTCGTACGTAAAAGAGTTAAGGCGCAAACAAGCACGCATTGCGAACAACACTGGAGGCTAGGTCATGACTGAGTTTCAACCTCTGAGCCACATAGAGATTATAAGAGAACCAGTAATTAGCCCAGTTAGAGGCAGGCAAAATCCTAATGCACCAAGGATTATACCTAGAGGGAATAGACAGGCGCATGGAACATTAATCAATCAACAAACATCAGATGCTATCACATCTATAAACAGACATCGTGAGCAAGTGGGAATTTCTCCTGATTCCCTAGTAGTACTTGAATTTAAAGTGCTTTCGGTAAATCAAAGAGAAACATTAATAACAGCCTTTGAAATTTCCATTGTTGAAGAAGTATTTGTCAAAGAAGATGGTGTTACAAACTATCGTCTACTTGTTCAATTTCCGAATAGCGAGATACTTAATAGGTTCGTTAATGAAAGACAGTTATATGAAATAAATTCTCCTCAACGTGGTAATCTTACTCATGCTCAACGAAGAGATCTATTTGATTCACTAGAGACAATAAGAAAACTTGATCCAGCTGATAGAATGGGAGAGAGACTGAACTCTGAGGGAATTCCCACTATCCCATTTATTGCTGATATTGACTTATGGTATGACGGTACACCTAGAGGTGCTATGCAAACAGAGCAGCTATTAAGAGGTGCTTTAAGAAATTTAGGAGGCGAACTCCTTTTAGACTTATTTAGAACTCCGAGTTTACTTCTTGGAAAAGTCCGTCTCAATGCAGAAGCTTTGCAAACTTTGCTCAATCTAGACATTGTTGCCTTAGTTGATTTGCCAAGCAAACCTAATTTAGAGGAAAAATTTGACATATTTAATGAAGCGCCACAAAACTATCAAAATGCTAGATTTGACTTAGACGAAGAAGCTCCGCTGGCGACAATAGTTGATTCTGGAGTGTTCGCAGGGCATCCATTGCTACGAGATGGAATCCTTATTGAAGGTTATGATTTTGGTACAGGTGAGAATACAGAGATAGACTTAAATGGTCATGGAACAGGTGTTGCCGGTATTGTAGTATATGGTGATATTCCTAATCATCTGACAACAGGTAATTGGTTACCTAAGGTTAGAATATGTAATGCAAAAGTTTTATGTAATAATCCTGTATGGAATACTCCTGTTTTTCCAGAGGAAAAACGCCCCGAAATGATGTTAGAGGAAGCAATAAGATATTTTCATAGTGAAAGAGGATGTAGGATTTTTAATCTGTCTATTGGAAATATGAACAATGTTTATTCTGGTGGACGTCAATTTCCGTGGGCGGAAACTCTCGATAATTTATCAAGGTTATTAGACATTGTTATTGTTGTTAGTGCTGGCAATGTAGCACATCCAGAGGTCCCACTAGGTATTACACGTGACGAAATACAACAACAAGCCAGAGATAATCTGCTAACGCAGCCTCATAAACTTATCGACCCAGGCACAGCTTCAATATGTCTTGTTGTTGGTTCAGTTACGAGGCGAGATGATTTTAGAATCACAGGTGGTATGGCAAGGCTATCAGTTAATAAGCCTAATTCACCTTCAGTTTTTACAAGGTCAGGATTTGGTGTAAATGGTTCAGTTAAACCTGATTTAGTAGCCCCAGGTGGTAGTTTTATAATCCAACAAGCAGGTGGCACAAATCAGTGGATTAAAAATGATCATAATGTCGGAGAACCATCATTACGACACACATTAGATGATGGAAGATGGTTCAGGGGTTTTTGTGGCACTAGTTTTTCGGCGCCTCATGTTACCCATATTAGTGCAATTATGGAGCATACTCTTAAAAGACAGCTTGGGCGTCCACCAAGTGCAAACTTAATTAGAGCAATGGTTGTGAATTCAGCAACTGTTCCTACTGAGATAGAAGATTGGATAAAACAAGCGAATGATCCTGAAGATCATAGGACTCAACCCCGTACATCTGAATATGTGTTAAGAACTATGGGGTATGGGAGACCTTCATTAAGTCATATATGGTCTCAAAATAATAAGGTAACATTATATGCGGAAGAAGTTCTAACTCTAAATTCTTTTCATTTATATAACATTATAGTTCCTCCGAACTTTTTGAATGGAAGATTCGAAAAGTCTATATCTATTAGCCTTGCCTATGATCCTCCAGTTAGATTAAGCCGTAAAACATATACTTCAAACAGGCTTTGGTTCGAGGTTTATAAAGGTCTGTCAGTAGCACAATTAGAACAGTTCAGGAGAACTCGTCAGATCGGTGATGAAGATGAACTACCAACAGTTCCAAAAGCTAATAGGACAAAATTTTTGCCTGGGTATCAGTCGCTACAAAACTCAACGGTACAACTAAGGACGTGGAAGAAGGGGAGAACCGGTGGAGCCGATTTGTTTAAGATACCAGTAGGTGGTAATGAACCGACAATTACAATATTGGTTGCAGGCAAAGAGCAATTTCCCCATCCAGATGGGCAAGATTCACAAAAATATGCATTAGTTATTACCTTTGAAGCACAAAGTCCTGAAATTGATCTATATACACAAATTCAGCAGCGAATACGTACTAGGACTCGAGTACGTGTATAACCATCAAATGATATTAAGGTTCCAATGTGATATCCCCTTGAGTAGGAGCAAGACTAAGATGTTATTAATTTAGGAAGTTGTTGACGGATTGTTGACGAAACCCGTCAACAACTACCCGAATTGATCACAAGCGGCCACAAGAACAAAAAGGGGAACCCTTATAGATCAAGGCTTCCAAGCATCGCAACAACTCCCAACAATACCGCTATATGAGCCTTCCAAGCTAATAGCGTGGGTTCGATTCCCATCACCCGCTCCATAACTTTAACTTCGAAAGCCTTACTCCGGTAAGGCTTTTTTTGTTGTCTAGTAGCTGATATCCCTTCGACGATACGTGAATATGCTCTTTTAAGAGCTAAATGTATCTCGAGTCTCTGGCAGAAAACGAGGTGATCGAGTGACGATAAAAGGAATTGATTTCGTGCAGCCGATTTCCGCCGAAACGGCCAAATCGATAGCTGCAGAGGGATATTGCTTCGCGGGAAGGTATTTGGTACCGCCGTCATATGCGTGGAAACGACTAACGCGAGCTGAGGCGGAAGGGATAACGGAAGCAGGGATGGACATCGTCAGCGTGTTCGAGACGACGGCAAGTCGACCCGAGGGGGGAGCGGTTAACGGACATGCGGATGGACAGGCCGCGTACGTAGAGGCTGTGGGGATCGACCAACCGGTCGGGAGCGCAATCTATTTTACGGTCGGCGGGTCACCCTGTAGATCTGAACGAGTCCTATGGCGGCGAAGGATGGTGGAGCACGAAAGGGGGAGAAGAATCGATGATGAGTGCGCAAGACGCGGAGAAAATCATTAAATTTTTGAGCGCCGGTTGGTTTGCGACGGAGGATCCTGAGGCGCGCAACGAGTTCAACCGGTTGGCCAACGAAGTCCGCAAAGCGGCAGGATTACCGCCTCAATAGCTGATAAGCATTCATCGCGTATTCGCGATAAATCGCATTAAACGCAGGCGTCATCTTTTAACGGATGATCCTTTCAGTCGCATAAATCGGGGAGCCGAATCCGCGCGCTTGCGGGACGGTTCCTTTTTTCATGAAAATGAAGATTTCTGGCGATCAATGTAGTATGATATTAAGAAGGATTTTTTGGCGTTGAAAGCTTGATTTGGGGTGAAAAGGATGACGGAATTGGCCACTAACGGGCGTTCTCCGTCCAACCATCTGCTGCGTAGGGATGTACGCTTTCTAGGTAACATCTTGGGTGAAGTGCTCGTGCATCAGGGTGGACGCGAACTGCTGGAACATGTAGAGAAAATTCGTGAGATGAGCAAGTCGCTGCGCGCGGAATCTTCGCCGGAGCTGTACGAGGAATTCATGAATACGATCAAGACGCTCGAGCCAGGTATTAGGCACAGCGTTATTCGTGCGTTCGCGATTTATTTCCAATTGGTTAATATCGCGGAGCAGAACCATCGTATTCGCCGTAAACGGGACTACGAGCGTTCGGCGGGAGAGTCGGTTCAACCCGGTTCGATCGAGAGCGTCGTGCAAGAGCTTAAGAGCAAGAGCTTACCGGTCGAAGAAGTGCAAGAGATGCTAAGCGACATTTCGCTCGAGCTCGTCATGACGGCGCATCCGACGGAAGCTACGCGCAGAGCGGTTCTTGATATTCATAAGCGGATCGCGGACGAAGTAATGGAGCTGGACAACCCTACTCTCACTTACCGCGAGCGCGAGAAGCTTCGCGAGAAGCTGCTTAACGAAGTGCTTACGCTATGGCAGACGGATGAGCTTCGGGATCGTAAGCCTACCGTTCTGGACGAAGTGCGCAACGGAATGTACTTCTTCCATGAAACGCTGTTCGACGTGCTTCCCGACGTATACGAGGAGCTCGAACGCTGCTTGACGAAGTTTTACCCTGACGAGGCTTGGCATGTGCCGACTTACCTCAGATTCGGTTCTTGGATCGGCGGCGACCGCGATGGCAACCCGTCCGTTAAAGCCGAAATTACGTGGAAGACGCTGAACATGCAGCGTAACCTCGTCATTTACAAATACGAGCACATCATTAAAGCGCTAATGCGTCAAATGAGCTTCAGCACGTCCATCGTGAACGTAAGCCCCGAACTGCTCGAGTCGATCCGTAAGGATTCCGAACAAATGGAGCTTCGGTCGGTCGAGGCTTGGACGAACGACAAGGAGCCATACCGCGTTAAGCTGACCTATATGTTGCAAAAGCTGCAAAACATGCGCGAAGACGAGTTCAAACATACGAACAAACGCTACCATACGGTAGATGAATTGCTCGCGGACTTGGCGCTTATCGATCGCAGCTTGCGCCACCATTATGCGGATTACGTAGCGGACACGCAGTTGAAGAAGTTCATTCGTCAAGTCGAGCTGTTCGGCTTCCATTTGGCCGCTCTGGACGTGCGTCAGCACAGCCAAGAGCACGAGAACGCAATGGTCGAAATTCTCGCCAAAGCGGGCATCACCAGCGACTACTCGGCGCTCGGAGAGAAAGAGAAGATCGAGCTGCTCCACGGTTTGCTGGGCGATATGAGACCGCTGTTGCACGAGACGGCTGAAGTGAGCGAGTCCACGAAAGAGATTTTGGACGTATATCGTACGATTCAACGCGCGCAGGTCGAATTCGGCCGCGATTGCATCACGAGCTATCTGATCAGCATGACGCAGGGTGCCAGCGACCTTCTCGAAGTTATGGTATTCGCGAAGGAAGCCGGCCTGTTCAGAAAAAATAAAGACGGCAGCATTACGGCTACGCTGCAGGCGGTTCCGTTGTTCGAGACGATCGACGACTTGCATGAGGCTCCGGCTATTATGAAGACGTTGTTCGAATTGCCGATCTATCGGGAATGCTTGTCGACGATGGGCAATCTTCACGAAATCATGCTCGGCTATTCCGATAGCAACAAGGACGGCGGCATGGTTACGGCGAACTGGGAGCTGCGCGTAGCGCTCAACGATTTGACCCAGACGGCGAAGGAACACGACGTTCGTCTCAAGTTCTTCCACGGACGCGGCGGCGCGCTCGGACGCGGCGGCATGCCGCTTAACCGTAGTATTCTCGCGCAACCGCCACACACGATTGGCGGAGGCATCAAGATTACCGAGCAAGGGGAAGTATTGTCGTCCCGTTACTCGATGAAGGGCATCGCCTACCGCAGCTTGGAGCAAGCGACGAGCGCGCTCATCTTGGGCGCTTACCTGTCTCGCTATCCGACGCAAGAGAAATCGTCCGAAGCCGAGTGGGAAGATATTATGCGCGGCATCTCTGAAGATGCGCAGACGAAGTACCAAGATCTGATCTTCCGCGATCCGGGCTTCATGACGTTCTTCAAGGAATCGACGCCGCTTCCGGAAGTCGGGGAACTGAACATCGGATCCCGTCCTTCCAAGCGTAAGGGAAGCGACCGCTTCGAAGACTTGCGCGCGATTCCATGGGTGTTCGCATGGACGCAAAGTCGGTATTTGCTACCGGCATGGTACGCGGCGGGAACGGCGTTCCAGAAGTTCGTAGACGGGGATGCTTCAAGGCTCGAAGTGCTTCGCGTCATGTACCGCGAATATTCGTTCTTCCGCTCACTCGTCGACAATCTGCAAATGGCGCTAGCGAAAGCGGATCTAACGATCGCTCGCCAATATGCGGCGATGATCGAGGACGATACGATTCGCGCACGGATCTTCACGCTAATCGAAGAGGAATATGCCACGACGAAGAAGATGATCCTGGCCATTACCGGACAAGAGGAAATTCTCGACAATTCGCCGGTTATCCAAGAATCGATTCGTCTGCGCAACCCGTACGTCGATCCGCTTAGCTACATGCAGGTTCAGTTGCTCGCAGAGCTTCGTAGCTTGCGCGCGCAAAACGGGGACGACACGGAGCTCCTTCGCGAAGTGCTCTTGACCATTAACGGAATTGCCGCCGGTCTTCGCAATACCGGTTAATTAGTAAAGCATGTGGCTCGGGTGCAAACCTGAGCCTCTTTTTACATTGAAAGCAGGTTGTCCGCCGATGAATCGTAAACACAACTTCTGGGCTGTCGCGTTAGTGTTGGCAGGCGCGAGCAGCTACGGAATTGGCTCATCCATCTATAAGCTCGCATTGGAAGACGGGTGGAGCGCGCAGCACCTTACTTTCCAGCAAGTGTTGTCGGGCGCGGCGTTGCTGTGGCTTGCCATGGGTTTGCGAGCGCTAAAACGCGGCATGTCCGGAACTCGCTCCGGAGGAACAAGCGTGAGGCGTTCTTGGCTGAAACTTTCGGCAATCGGTGTAGTTGGGTTAGCGTTAACGACGCTGTTCTACAACGAGTCGTTAGCCCGGGTAGATGCTTCACTCGCGATCGTCTTGCTTTTTCAATTCACGTGGATTACCATTTTCCTAGAAAGTATTCGCAAGCGTGCTTGGCCGAAGAGAGCGGAATGGCTCGCGATGCTCTTCATTGCGATCGGAACGGTACTTGCGGTCGGCTTGCTCGAGCA
This sequence comes from Cohnella yongneupensis, assembly GCF_042655785.1. Lineage (NCBI taxonomy): Bacteria > Bacillati > Bacillota > Bacilli > Caryophanales > Paenibacillaceae > Cohnella > Cohnella yongneupensis. Next base: position 8,480 of record NZ_JBHSNC010000050.1, on the reverse strand, counting down.
TGATTTCAGCCGAATTGACGGCATAGGCGTCTTGTATGGTTTGCTCTCGGCCGTTACGTACAGCTTGTTCTTCTTTTTAACGGATTTTTTGCCGCCGGAGCTCGATTCCATCGGTAAATCTTCCGTAATGTCTACCGCATCCCTCGTGTTCGTGACGCTATTGCATTGGCCGACTATGTTCGACTGGGGTAATAGCGGCTCAATTATAGGGTGGGGGCTGTTGCTCGGATTGTTGAACACGGCTTTACCGTTCTTCTGTTTTAACGTAGGGATACCGAAGCTCGGAGGCGGTCTCGCCGCGCTGCTCGGATCCATGGAATTGCCGGCAGCGGTAGTTGCCGCGTTCCTTCTGTTGGGAGAACCGCTTACTTGGTGGCAAGCGGCGGGTATCGCGCTCATTCTCGTCGGAATCGGAGCAACCCAAAAACGCACGAACGATGACGCAATAACCGGTATGGAAGGTGAGGATTGACTTTGAAGCCATTAGAGACGCGGCTCGCGAGGTTGGCCCGTAAAGGCGATCAGCGCGCGTTCGCGGAGATCGTGGATTTGTATAAGGACAAGCTTTACCACCTCGCTTATCGGATGACGGGAAACCGACAAGAAGCCGAGGATGTTGTCCAGGAAGCTTTTTTGCGCGTATATAAAAACCTGGATCGCTACGACGAGAATCAGAAGTTCTCGACTTGGATCTATCGCATTGCGACGAACCTATGCATCGACCGGCTTCGTAAGAGGCGCGCTGTATATTCGCTGGATGCGGAATCGACGGATCATGACGGTCTTGACGGCTACTCGATGATGCCTAGCGACGAACGAACGCCGGAGAGCGAGCTACTGCTGTCGGAGACGCAGAAGCTGATCCGCGAAGCGATCGCGACGCTACCCGTAAAATATAAGTCTATAATGATATTGCGATATCTTCAGGACTTGTCGTTGCAGGAAATATCCGACGTGCTCGATATGCCCGTGACGACGGTGAAGACAAGGGTGCACCGCGGCCGGGAGTTTTTGAGAAAGAAATTAGAGCACAAGTTATAAGCGTTATGAAATAAGTGAAACTTCACAGGAATGTCTTACGTAATCTATAGAAGCTACATTCGTGAGGATCAACTCACCGCTGAAGAAAGGGATGGCAGATATGAAGTGCAACATCGCCGTCGCGTCAATACACGAGTATCTGGATGGGGATCTGCCTCGCGATGAGATCAAGCATCTGCAGGAGCATCTCCAGAGCTGCGCCGCTTGCAGCACTCGGCTCGACGCGCTCGAGAAGACCAACGCGTTCGTTCAGTCGCTGCCGGCCGAAGCGCCGCCTTCCTATTTATCCGATCGCATAATGAAGTCGTTGCCGAAGTCGCGTCGTCCCGCATCTTGGACATCATGGGTTCGTCGTCACCCAGCCGTATCGGCCGCGGCGATCTTCATGGTCGTCATGTTGTCGAGCTTCATAGCGATGTGGAATCAAGACAAAGAGCTGTCGGTATCCGGGGATCTGGATCACGTTATTATCGAAGGCAATAAAGTCATCGTACCCGCTGGCCAGCACATCGAGGGCGATCTGACCGTCGTGAACGGAATCGCGCAAGTCGACGGGGACGTCGAGGGCGATCTAACGGTCATAGACGGAAGCTATACGTTGGCTTCCACGGCTCATATCGCAGGAGATATTAAGCAGATCGATCGAGCGGTCGACTGGATTTGGTATAAAGTCAGCTCATGGTTCGGTACACTGGCATACGGTACCTAATGTAAGGTATGATGGACATATGGAATCCGTCCAAGCTTGACTGCCTCTCTGGACGCCCGGAGAGGTTTTTTTATGTCAGAGACAGGATTTCATGGGAACCGTAGAGAAAGATTAAGGGATAAGAAGCGCTTAAATCCGACACCAATCGATAAACCATTCCAGCGCCGGGACGGGGGGCAAGCGTCTTGGACTATTTTGCCGGGCTGACATTCAAAAACTCCTTTAAAGATATTGTCGATGTTCTCATCGTCAGTTACATCATTTATCGTCTCATCATTCTGGTGAGGGGCACCCGCGCGGTCCAATTGCTTAGAGGGATCCTGCTTCTCGTCATTACGTGGGCGCTTAGCACGTGGTTTAACCTATATACGCTGAAGTGGCTCATGAATCAGATGTTCACTTTCGGCGTCGTTACGGTGCTTATTATTTTCCAACCGGAGCTCCGAAGGGCGCTTGAGCAGCTCGGACGCGGCAAGCTGTTCGCAAGGACGTCGCAGGAAGAGCAGGACGTCAGCCATCAGATCAACGAAGTGATTAAATCGGTTAATTATTTATCCCCTCGAAAGATAGGGGCGTTAATCGTATTCGAGCGGAGTACCGGGCTTAACGATTATATCGAGTCCGGGATCAAGATGAATTCGAAGCTTAGCTCGGAGCTGCTTAGCAACGTATTCGTGCCGAATACGCCGTTGCATGACGGAGCGGTCATCATTCGCGGAAATCAGATTATGGCTGCAGGCTGTTACTTGCCGTTATCGGAAAATCCGTTCATCAGCAAGGAGCTGGGCACGCGCCACCGCGCGGCGATCGGCGTCAGCGAAGTGTGCGACGCGATCTCGGTAGTCGTGTCCGAGGAGACGGGACAAGTCTCCCTCGCCATGAACGGGCAAATCGTGCGCGATATTAAGGAAGAGTCGCTGATTTCGAAGCTGTTCGAGGAGCTGCGGCCGCAATTCAAAGCGAATAAGACGGAATGGAAAGCGTTCTGGAAGCGGAAAGAAGGTGGCAACCGTGGATAAATGGTTGAATCACCCGACAGCCGCCAAGCTTCTTGCGCTCGGAATTGCCATTCTGATGTGGGCGGTCGTGCACTACAATCAGGAAGCACCGCCGAATACGGTCGCAACGACGACGAAGACGAAGACGCTCACGCTTAACGTTCAGCCTTACGGATTGGATGAAAGCAATTTCGTTCTAACCGAATTCAACCCCGGAAGCGTGACGATCAAAGTCAGCGGATCAAGCGCGGCATTGCTCGCCAAGACGGAGAATTACAAACTGCAGGTCGATCTGAGACCTCTGGGCGAAGGCACGCATAAAGTAGAGATAGACGCCAACCTGCCTCGCGGCTTGGATTTGGTGGATATAGAGCCGTCGACGGTTCAAGTGACGCTAGTCGCGCTGCAGACGAAGGAATTCGAGGTAGAGGTCGTGACGGAAGGCAGCCCGGCCAAAGGGTATAAGGCGGGGACGCCGATCGTCAAGCCGAGCAACAAAGTGCACGTCACATTGCCGGACAACGTGATGGAGCGGGTCGCGAGCGTCAGAGCGAATATCTCCATCGACGGAGAGCAAGAGACGATTAAGAATAAAGGCGTCAAGCTGGCCGCTTACGATGAGAAGGGCAAAGTCATCGAGAACGCGAAGCTCGAGCCGGCGGTCGTCGAGGTCGAGGTTCCGATTACGAATCCGTTCAAGACGATACCGCTGCAGTTCAAGTTGAGCGGTCACATGCCGACGGGACTAAGCATCGCGTCCTTCAAGCCGGACGCCGAACAAGTAACCGTCTACGGACCGCAAGACGCGCTGGATAAGCTGGAGTTCCTAGAAGTTAACGTACCGCTCGACGATCTGAAAAATTCAGGCAAAGTTACGATTCCGCTGACGATCGGTGCTCCGATCATCGAAGTATCGCCGGCGCAGATTGAGATCTCGGTTGAGGTCGTGCTGTCGGAGACAAGAACGCTGGAAGGCTTGCCGATCACCTGGAAAGGGCTGAACGACGGCTTAAGCGTCAAGATAACCGATCCGGCATCCGGAATGGCGGACATCGTCGTGCAAGGCGCGCCGTCGATTCTCGGAAGCTTGAAGCCGGGCGACGTGGACGTGTACACGGAATTGAGCAACAGAGGTCCGGGGACGTATACGGTTCCGCTTACGGTGAATCTTGAGCGGTTCATGGAGCAGGTTGGGGGCACGAATAGCATTACGGTAGAGATTACAAGCGACGTTCCGGTCAACGTTCCCGAAGAGGGAGCGGCGGAAGGCGATGGAACGACAACGCAGGCGGGGTCGGAGGCCGAGGCCGTAACGACGACTCCGTAAGCGAGCCTCGCGGGTGTCGCGGATAGTTATGTACGATAGGACGAAGGAGCATCAATTGCGCATATGGGAAAATATTTCGGAACTGACGGAGTTAGAGGCGTAGCCAACCAAGGATTGACGCCGGAGTTAGCTTATAAAATCGGCCGCTGCGGCGGCGTCGTATTAGCGGGTCGCGCGGAACGGCCGAAGGTCATCATCGGATGCGATACGCGTATTTCCGGCCCGATGCTGGAAAGCTCGCTTGTAGCTGGACTATTATCGATCGGCGCGGACGTCGTGCGCCTGGGCGTCGTCAGCACGCCAGCGGTTGCATACTTGACTCGCGTGCTCGGCGCGGATGCGGGCGTCATGATTTCGGCTTCGCATAATCCGGTCGAGGATAACGGCATTAAGTTTTTCGGCGGCGACGGTTTCAAGCTGCTGGACGAGACGGAAGCGGAGATCGAACGGCTCATGGACGCGGAGGAAGACACGCTGCCTCGTCCGGTCGGCGGCGCGATCGGTACGCTTACTACGGATACGACGGCGAAAGAGCGGTACTTGGCGTATTTGAAGACGACGGTGAGCCATTCGTTCGCCGGCGTGAAGCTCGTGCTCGATTGCGCGCATGGCGCGGCATACGAGCTGGCGCCGGAAGTGTTCCGCGCGTTAGGGGCGGAAGTGGTGCTGCTCGGCGCGGAGCCGAACGGCCTCAACATTAACGCCGGCGTAGGCTCGACTCATCCGGAGCTGCTCGCGGCGAAGGTGAAGGAAGTCGGCGCGGACCTCGGACTTGCGTTCGATGGTGACGCGGATCGCTTGATCGCGGTCGACGGGGACGGCGAAGAAGTCGACGGAGACTACATTTTGTGCATTTGCGGCGACGCGATGCGGCGCGCGGGTCGACTATCGAAAGACACGGTCGTCACGACGGTCATGGCGAACCTCGGATTTTTCAAAGCGGCGAACACGCTCGGTCTGAAGACGGCTAAGACGGCTGTCGGCGACCGATACGTCATGGAAGAAATGGTGAACGGCGGCTATAACTTGGGCGGCGAACAATCCGGGCACGTTATTTTCCTCGATTATAGTACGACCGGGGACGGCATTCTGACTGGCTTGCAGCTCGTAGATACGATCGTAGCCTCGGGCAAGAAGTTGAGCGAACTGAAGCAAATGATGAGCAAGTTCCCGCAAGTGCTCGTTAACGTGAGAGTCGCCGATAAGTCCCGTTATCCTGGCAACGCCGCGATCGCGGAAGCGGTCAGAGCGGCGGAGGCGGAGCTTGGCGACAACGGCCGCGTGCTCGTGCGTCCATCGGGGACGGAAGCTTTGATCCGCGTAATGGCGGAAGGCGCGAACAAAGAAGAAATCGAGCGTCTGGTCGGCAATATCGTCGACGTTGTGCGGCTTGAGTTAGTATAAGCTATTGAAATCGGCATTGCGCAGAGCCTCGGTTCGCGCGAGGTCGATTTTTTGTTTCCGTACAATAACTGGAATTGTCGTTTCCCGGGAAATAACCGCGAAAAGGTTGCAACACATTTTCAAAACGAATAAGATATAGAAAGTATTCAGGAATAGAAGGGCAGGGTAGCGACAAAAGGGCAACAAAAGCGCCAGAACTTGACGAAACGCGGAAGCGGGATCCATAGCGGCGGGAATCGGGAGCGGAAAAGCGATTCTCGCGGGTAGCTTGGATTCGTGCAGCCGTCGGAGTAAACAAGTTGACGAGGTGGGGGTGTTCGGAACGTTCGGCGGGGACCCCCCGGCTTACCATCGGAGCCGACAATCGGATGACAAATCGCTTAGGGCGACCAGGCGGACAATAATCCGATACGATGATGAAACGTTGTTAATGAAAACAACGAATGTGAGATGTCCGACGGACCGATACCGGCCGCGAGCGGGCATGTCGTGGGCAGCGGGGCGCGAAGGCACCCCTTAATTGAATGCGGCTTGTGTGGCTTGTACGGCTACGGTTCGGCTATCGCGGACAGATACCGAAACGGAGGCTAATTTAAATATGTGCGGAATCGTTGGATATATAGGGTTTAGAGAGTCGCAGCCGATCTTGTTGGAAGGGCTGAGCAAGCTGGAGTACCGCGGGTATGATTCGGCGGGGATCGCGGTATACACCGAGCAAGGTCTAGAAGTAACGAAAACGGTTGGTCGGTTGGCTAACCTGGAAAATCGCTTGAGAGGTGAACCGCTGCGCGGTACGGTCGGCATCGGCCATACGCGTTGGGCAACGCACGGCAAGCCTTCGGACGTGAACTCGCATCCGCATACGGACAATTCTTTGAAATTTTCCGTCGTGCATAACGGCATTATCGAGAACTATCTCGACTTGAAGGAAGAGCTGATGATGGCGGGGCACCGTTTCCTGTCGGAGACGGATACCGAAGTTATCTCTCACCTGATCGCGGTCGAATATGACGGCGATATCGTTAAAGCGGTACAACGCGCGGTTAAGAAAATGCGCGGAGCGTTCGCGCTCGGCGTATTGACGGAGCACGAGCCGGATCGTCTCGTAGCGGTGCGCTATGCAAGCCCGCTTATTATCGGCGTCGGCGACGGCGAGAAATATATCGCTTCGGATATTCCGGCGATTCTCGAGCATACACGCGACATTTATATTCTCAACGACGGAGAAATGGCTGTTCTGACCCGCGACGGCGTTGAGCTTATGACGATCGAAGGCAACCCCGTCTCTAAGGAAGTATTCCACGTCGACTGGGATCTCATGACCGCCGAGAAGGGCGGCTACGATCACTTCATGCTGAAGGAAATTCACGAGCAGCCGCGTGCCTACCGCGATACGATGCTCGGACGCATTAGCGAAGACGGCAAGTCGGTCGTGCTTCCGGAGTTGAAAATCACGCCGGAGAAGCTGCGCAGCATCAATCGCGTTCACATCGTTGCATGCGGAACGGCTATGCATGCAGGGCTAGTCGGCAAGAACGTTATCGAGAGCTTGGTGCGCATCCCGGTAGAAACCGACGTCGCATCCGAATATCGTTACCGTTCGCCGATCATCACGCCGGACACTTTGGTTATCGTCGTCAGCCAATCCGGCGAGACGGCCGATACGCTCGCCGCTCTGCGCGAAGCGCAACGTTGCGGCGCGCCGGTACTGGCAATCACCAACGTAGTAGGCAGCTCGGTTGCCCGCGAAGCGGACGACGTGATCATCACGTTGGCAGGTCCGGAAATCGCGGTAGCTTCCACGAAAGCCTACACGTCGCAGCTCATCGCGTTCTATCTGTTCGGCCTCTACTGGGCGCAGACGAACGGCACGCAGGATGAAGCTACGATTGTAAATGTGCTGGCAGCTATGCAGGCGTTGCCTGAGCAAGTGGAGCACGTGCTCGCGCAAGCGGAAGTGATCAAGCAAGTGGCGGAGTCGATCTCCAACCACAGCAGCTTGTTCTTCATCGGCCGCGGCGTTGACTACGCCGTTGCGATGGAAGGCTCGCTGAAGCTGAAAGAGATTTCGTATATCCACTCCGAGGCGTATGCTGCGGGAGAGCTGAAGCACGGTACGCTGGCGCTCATCGAAGAGGGCACGCCGGTTATCGCGCTCATTACCCAAGAAGCGCTGTACGAGAAGACGCTTAGCAACATCAAGGAAGTAAAAGCGCGCGGCGCCGACGTACTCGGTATCGTCAACGAGGGCTACGTGCATGAAGTCGCAAGATCGGTAGATCGCATCTTCGCGATTCCTCGCACGCTGCCGGTTCTGACGCCGGCCTTGTCCGTCGTTCCGCTGCAACTGCTGAGCTACTATGCTTCGCTGGCGCTTGGTCATGACGTTGATAAGCCGCGGAACCTAGCTAAGAGCGTTACGGTGGAGTAAGGTTTAGTACAAGAGAGCAGCCAGTGTACAATGACATTAAAGTTGGTGTATAGACAATAATGTTGGTGTATAGACATTAAAGTTGGTGTATAGACACTAATGTTGGTGTCTGAAGGAATGACGACATCTTCAATAAAGTTGCTGCAGTTCAAATATCGCCTAGAGTGGCCCACGATGATCAATATAATCGGGGCCACTTTTTATAAGGCGAAGGGAATGGACTATGCATTCTATAGGTGAGAGGATAAAACATATTAGAAAGACACATGACTTCAATCAAGTTGTATTTTCTCAGATGATTGGAATTTCACAAGGGACTTTAAGTGATTTGGAGAAAAATAAGTTTAATCCATCAGTTGAAACAATGCTACAACTTCATAAGAAGTTTAATGTGGATATGAATTGGTTGATACTTGGACATAAGTTAAATTCATGATTTGCAAGTGAATGTTGACTTATTACAATAAAGTGTTGTTCTTATGTGAAAGTTAACAATAAAGTATTGTTCTTATTGTTAGAGCTAGCGTAATTCGTCCAGCACTAGACGGTGTTAGTTGTCCACGAATTGAC